>NC_011894.1:7127486-7449973 GCF_000022085.1 Methylobacterium nodulans ORS 2060 | reverse complement strand
CGTCACGGCCCGCGAGCCGGTCCGCGCCGCGGTGGCCCGCCTGTCGGCGGCCGGCATCCGGGTCTCGCTCTTCGTCGAGCCCGACGTGCACATCATGGACGCGGCCCGCGGCCTGGAGGCGCCGGTGGTGGAACTCCATACCGGCCGCTATTGCGAGGCGGTCGCGGCGGGCCACGCGGAGGAGGCGCAGCGCGAGCTCGCCCGCATCGCCCGGGCCGCGGCGCACGGCACCGCGCTCGGCCTCGAGGTCCATGCGGGGCACGGGCTCACGCTCGACAGCGTCGGGCCGGTCGCCGCGCTGCCGCAACTGCGGGAACTCAACATCGGCCACGCCATCGTGGCGGAATCGGTGTTCGTGGGCTTCTCGGAGGCGGTGCGCGCCATGCGGGCCGCCATGGATGCCGCCCGGGCCGGGGCAGCCGCGTGATCATCGGGATCGGCTCCGATCTCTGCGACATCCGGCGGATCACCCGATCCCTCGAGCGGTTCGGCGACCGCTTCACGCACCGGGTCTTCACCGAGGGCGAGCGGGCCCGCAGCGACCGCCGGGCCGCCCGGGCGCCGTCCTATGCCCGGCGCTTCGCCGCCAAGGAAGCCTGCGCGAAGGCGCTCGGCACCGGGATGGCGCAGGGGGTCTTCTGGCGCGACATGGAGGTGGTGAATCTCCCCAGCGGGCGCCCGACCCTGCGGCTCACCGGCGGAGCCGCCGCGCAGCTCGCCGCCATCACCCCCGCCGGGCACCGCGCGCTCGTCCACGTCACCCTCACGGACGACCCGCCGCTCGCCCAAGCCTTCGTGGTGATCGAGGCCCTGCCGGAATAGAGACCCGGACGGCGCAGCGGACCTCTCGCGTTGCGGGCGGCCAAGCGTTGGTCTAGACCGCCCGGCACCGCGGCTTGCTCGCCCGCGTCGGCGGTCGCCACGGCGAGAGGACGGACCGCCGGAGGCGATTGATCATGGAACGTGCCCGCAGCAACCACGACCTCAAGCCGGCCAAGGAGGCGGGCCTGTGGGAGTCCATCAAGGAGACCGTGAAGGTCGGACTCCAGGCGCTGCTGATCGCGGTCGTGGTGCGCACCCTGCTGTTCCAGCCCTTCAACATCCCGTCGGGCTCGCTGGTGCCGACCCTGCTGATCGGCGACTATCTCTTCGTCTCCAAATACTCGCTCGGCTACTCGAAATACTCGCTGCCCTTGAGCGAGTATCTGCCCTTCGAGATGCACGGCCGGATCTGGGGCGCGGCACCTAAGCGCGGCGACATCGTGGTGTTCAAGCTGCCCAAGGACAACGCGACCGACTACATCAAGCGGGTGATCGGGCTGCCGGGTGACCGGATCCAGATGATCAACGGGATCCTCAACATCAACGGCAAGCCGGTGAAGCGCGAGCAGATCGCCGATTACAGCACGACCGACGCGTTCGGTCAGCCGACCCAGGTGCCGCAATACGTCGAGACCCTGCCGAACGGCGTCTCGCACCGCATCATCGAGCGCGACGGCGACCGCGGGCTGTGGGACAACACCAATGTCTACACGGTGCCGCCCGGCCACTTCTTCATGATGGGCGACAACCGCGACAACTCGACGGATTCCCGCGACCTCGGCAGCGTCGGCTACGTGCCCTTCGAGAACCTCGTCGGGCGCGCGGAGGTGATCTTCTTCTCGATCGACGAGGGCTCCTCCGCCTGGCAGATCTGGAACTGGCCCTGGACCGTGCGCTGGAGCCGCCTGTTCAACCCGATCCACTGACGGAGGGCGCCGTGGGCGCAACCCGCCGGGGAAAACGCCGGGCCGACCGGCCGGACCTCTCGACCCTCGAAGAGAAGATCGGCCACCGCTTCGCCGACCAGGAGCTGCTGGTGCGGGCGCTGACCCATGTCAGCGCGGCGACCGGCCCGGAGAGCTACCAGCGCCTGGAGTTCCTCGGCGACCGGGTGCTCGGCCTCGCGGTGGCGGACGGGCTCTTCGCCGCCCTGCCAGGGGCCGACGAGGGCGATCTGTCGCGGCGCCTGTCGGGCCTCGTGCGCCGCGAGAGCTGCGCGGCGGTGGCCACCGCCTGGGACGTCGGGCCGCACCTCAAGCTCGGGGCGGGCGAGGTGTACGGCGGCGGGCGGCGCAACCCCGCGATCCTCGCCGATGTCTGCGAGGCGATCCTCGGGGCGATCTTCCTCGATGCCGGCTACGAGGCCGCCAAGACCGTGATCGACCGCGCCTTCGCGGCCGGCAACGAGGTCGAGGGCACGCGGACCCGCGACCCGAAATCGGCGTTGCAGGAATGGGCCCAGGGGCTCGGCCTCCCGACCCCGACCTATGCGGTGGTGGAACGCGCCGGCCCGGACCACGCGCCGATCTTCCGCATCGAGGCCCGCGTCTTAGGCGTCGCACCGGGCGTCGGCGTCGGCGGCTCGAAGCGCCTCGCCGAGCAGGAGGCCGCCCGCCTGCTCCTCATGCGCGAGGGCGTCTGGCGCGACGAGGGGGCCGCGGGTACGGAATGAGCCATGGCCGAGACACACGATCCCACCCGACCCCAAAACTCCACCGGACCCCAGGACCCCACTCCGCCCCTTGAGACCCGCGCGGGCTTCGTCGCCCTGATCGGGGTGCCGAATGCCGGCAAGTCGACCCTCCTCAACAGCCTCGTGGGCAGCAAGGTCTCGATCGTCTCCCGCAAGGTGCAGACGACGCGGGCGCTGGTGCGCGGCATCGCCATGGAGGGATCGGCGCAGATCGTGTTCGTGGATACGCCGGGCATCTTCGCGCCCAAGCGCCGGCTCGACCGGGCCATGGTGACCTCGGCCTGGAGCGGGGCGGCGGACGCGGACGCGGTCTGCCTGCTGATCGACGCCCGCAAGGGCGTGGATGCGGAGGTGGATGCGCTGCTCGACAGGCTGCCGGAGCTGCGCCGCCCCAAGATCCTCGTTCTCAACAAGATCGACGTGATCGCGCGCGAGCGGCTGCTCGAACTCGCCGCCTCCCTCAATGCGCGGCTGCCCTTCGACCACACCTTCATGGTGTCGGCGCTCACCGGCGACGGGGTGGCCGATCTGCGCCGGGTGCTGGCCGGGCTGATGCCGCCGGGCCCCTGGCTCTACCCCGAGGATCAGGTCTCGGACGCGCCCCTGCGCATGCTCGCGGCCGAGATCACCCGCGAGAAGATCTACGACCGGCTGCACGAGGAGCTGCCCTATTCCTCGACCGTCGAGACCGACCAGTGGCAGGTGCGGCCTGACGGGTCGGTGCGCATCGAGCAGACGATCTTCGTCGAGCGCGAGAGCCAGCGGAAGATCGTGCTCGGCAAGGGCGGCCAGACCATCAAGGCGATCGGGCAGGCGGCCCGCGTCGAGATCGCGGAGGCGGCCGAGGCGCCCGTCCATTTGTTCCTGTACGTGAAGGTGCGGGAGAACTGGGCCGACGATCCGGAACGCTACCGCGAGATGGGCCTGGAATTCCCGCGCGGCTGATGCTTGGTCCGTCGGCGCGTCAATCCTCATCGAAGGACCGGGAGAAGCGGGGTCCGGCGCGTCCTCCGGACCGGCAAGACGGCATGCGCCCGCAGGCGGCTCGACCTTTAAGGGGTCGTTAACAGGATCCGCCGATGGTCGGGGCGCCGGACAAGACGTTTCGACCTCCGGCCTCTGCGGCGGTTCGGTCCTGCCCCGATCACCGGTTTGCCGAGCCGTCGCCCTCCTCATCCTGCAAAGATCATGAGGTGGTGATGAGCCTGAACTGGACCCGGAGAGCCTCGGCCGCCAAGGCGATGGCCGTCACGAAAGCGCTCGCCGACCGGCGGGCGAGCGACGTCGCCCCGATCCTGGCCGAGATCCAGGCCGAGGGCATCACCACGATCGCCGGGATCGCGCGTGCGCTGACGGAGCGCGGCATCCCGGCCCCGCGGGGCGGCGGCTGGCGCCGCGAAACCGTCCTGAGCGCCTTGCGGCGCACCCACTGAACGCATGACATCAACGACCTTGCCGACCCTGACGGCTGAATGAACGCTCCCGGCAGTGGCGATCAATCCCGGCCCTCGTGCTGAGGTGGCGGCGATCGAAGATCGCACCGGCAGCCGGCCCTCTGGCCGGCATCAGCCGTCACGCACCCCTGACCGGTGATCCCGGCCACCCGAATCTTGGACGAGCGGTCAGGCGTGCTTCGAGGCCGCCCGCGCGATCTTCGATCACCAGTGCGATCTGTGATCGCCTGCACCTCAGAGGCTGTGAATCTTTCGGTTTTGGACTTTTCTGATCCTAATAAAATCAATCACTTAGCGGACGCTAGAAGGTCGAAAAGCCAAAAGATTCACACGCTCTCAGCATGGGGAGCGGGGCGGCTGCCAGGCAGGTCAGGTTCGCTTGAGGCGGCAGGGCGCCCGCTCCGGGTATCAGCCGCTTTAGGCCACCTCCGGCTCCCAGCCGATGCTCCGGCGCAGGAAGGCGGCGCAGAGGGCCGCGAAGGTCGCGGTCTCGGCGCTGTTCTTGCCGTAGGAATGGCCGCCGGCCTCCGGCTCGTAGAACCGCGCCGGATAGCCCATGGCCTGGAGCTTGGCAGCCATCTTGCGGGCATGCCCCGGATGGACCCGGTCGTCCCGGCGCGTGGTTGCGATCAGGATCGGCGGGTAGGGCCGGCCCGGCGCCGCGGCGTGGTAGGCGGAGACGTGCTGCAGGAAGTCCCAGTCCTCCGGCTTGTCCGGATCGCCGTACTCCGCCACCCAGCTCGCTCCGGCCAGGAGCCGGTGATAGCGGCGCATGTCGATGAGCGGGATGGTGCAGAGGAGGGCGCCGAAGCGCTCGGGGTAGCGGGTGAGCATGTTGGCAATGAGAAGGCCGCCGTTCGAGCCGCCCTCCGCGGCGATCCGGCCGGGCCGCGTCACGCCCCGCCGGACGAGGTCGGCAGCGACGGCCGCGAAGTCGTCGTGCGACAGGGCCTTGCCCTCGCGCCGCCCGGCCTCGTGCCAGCGGGTGCCGAACTCGCCGCCGCCGCGGATGTTCGCCACCACCCGGGTGCCTCCCTTCTCCAGCCACAGCCGCCCGAGCACCACCGAATAGCCCGCGAGATTGGAGACCTGGAAGCCGCCATAGCCGGAGAGATGCACCGGCGCCTCGCCGGTCTCGCCGGGCGGTCCCGCCTGGACGTAGGGGATGCGCTCGCCGTCGACCGAGACCGCCTCGTGGCGCGTCACCACGAGCCCCTCCGCCGAGAAGGCGGCGGGGGCCTGCCGCAGGACCGCAGGCGCGCCGGAGCCGGGGCGGGTCAGCATCAGGGTCGCGGGCGTGACCGGATCGTTGGCGGCGGCCAGGAGATCGCCGTTCGTCTCCTCCTCCTCTCCATCGAGCGGCCAGACATTCACCATGCCGAGTTCGGGCAGGCCCCCGACCTCGCTCTGCGCCCAATCCTCGGCGGGCGTGAAGACCGGGAAGGCGGCGCGCAGGTCGTCGAGCACCGAGAGGACGAGGTAGGGGCCCGACCAGAAGAAGCCCTGCAGGGCCCGGCGCGGGCCGGGCTCGAACAGCACCCGGAAGTCCCGGTCACCCGCCAGGAAGGCCTCGAGCCCGATCCCCAGCACCGTGTCGGACGGATGGGTCGCCGCCCCGATTGTCCAGGGCGTGCGCAGCCGGACCGCGAGGAAGCCTCCGTGCCACTGGGCCTCCGCATCCGTCGGCAGATCGAGACGGATCTTCGGCCCGGAGCGGTCGCCCAAATGGATCATCGCGTCGAAGAAGCCCGTGCGCTCGACGAAGACGAGGCGCTCAGGCGTGACGTCCCGGTCGGGCGCGCCGAAGACCGCCATGCTCTCGGGCGGCGCGGCGAACAGGACCGGAGCGGTCAGCGGATCGCTGCCGCGGGTCCAGAGCCGGACGGTGCGGGCGTATCCGGAGAGCGTCGCCATGTCCTCGCCGAGGGGGCTGGAGAGCAGCACCGTATCGCGATCGAGCCAGTCCGGATGGCTCTTGCCTTCCGGCAGCACGAAGCCGTCCGGCACGAAGCTCCGGGAGGGGAGATCGAATTCCCGCACCACGGTGGCGTCGCCGCCGCCCCGCGAGAGCTTCAGGAGCGCCCGGTCGTGCGAGCCGGGCAGGCTCACCGCGCCGGCCCAGACCCAATCCTCCTCCTCGGCCTGCGCCAGGGCATCGAGGTCGAGCAGCACCTCCCAGGCAGGATCGGGGGTGCGGTAGGCGTCGAGGGTCGTGCGCCGCCACAGGCCGCGCGGATGCTCCGCATCCTGCCAGAGATTGTAGAGGAGCCCGCCCCGGCGGGTGATGCCCGGGATCTTGTCGGGCCGGTCGAGGGCGGCCTTGAGACCGTCCCGGTCGGCGGCGAAACGCCCGTCCGCGTAGGCTTCGAGCGTCGCCGCGTTCTGCGCTTCGACCCAGGCCAGGGCCCGCGCGCCGTCGATCTCCTCCAGCCAGAGATAGGGGTCGTCGTCGGGGGCCGCGAGCGTCGGGCGAGGATCGGGCTCAAGCGTCATGGTGTTCCCTCGGCGGGTTCCGTCAGGGCAGGATGCAGCCCTCCGAACCTAGCCGCCGGCCGGCGCCCGTCCAGGGCCGGGGCCGCACCGTCACACGCCTGAAACACGCGGACTGTTTGTACGCCGGGCGTCCGGCACCTGCCGCGCGCGAACCATCCTTCGTGCCGACGGGACCTCGCATGACCGGCTCCTGGCTCGCCGCCGCCCTCTGCCTCGGCTTGACGGCGATCAACCTCGTCAGCCTCGCGATCGCGCTGTGGCGGATCGGGCGCAAGGCCCGGGGCCCCGCGCTCCTCCCTGAGCCGGTGACGATCGTGCGGCCTCTCTGCGGGCTCGAACCCTACAGCGAGGCGACCCTGGCCTCGGGCTTCCGGCTCGACTATCCGGCCTATGAGCTGATCTTCTGCGTGGCCCGGGCGAGCGATCCGATCGTCCCGCTGGTGCGGCGGCTGATGGCCGCCCATCCGGCCGTGCCGTCCCGGCTGATCATCGGGGACGAGCGGGTGAGCGAGAACCCCAAGCTCAACAACTGCATCCGCGGCTGGGAGGCGGCGCGGCACGACTGGATCATCCTGGCGGATTCGAACGTGCTGATGCCCACCGACTACGTGCAGCAGCTCTTCGCGGCGTGGCGGCCGGACACCGGCCTCGTCTGCTCGACGCCGGTCGGCGCAATGCCGCAGGGCTTCTGGGCCGAGGTGGAATGCGCCTTCCTCAACACGCTCCAGGCGCGCTGGCAATATGTGGGCGAGAGCCTCGGCCTCGGCTTCGCGCAGGGCAAGAGCATGCTCTGGCACCGGCCGTTCCTGGAGGCGCAGGGCGGGATCCGGGCGCTTGCCGCCGAGATCGCCGAGGATGCGGCGGCGACGAAGCTCGTGCGCGCGGCGGGCCGCCGCGTCCACCTCGTCGGGGCGCCGTTCCCGCAGCCGCTGGGGCGGCGCCGGGCCGCGGAGGTCTGGGCCCGCCAGCTGCGCTGGGCGCGCCTGCGCCGCGTGACCTTCCCGCTCTTCTTCGCACCCGAGATCGGCATCGGCGCGGTGATCCCGCTCGTCACCGGCTTCCTCGCCGCCGGGGGTGCGCCCGGCCTCCTCGCCGCCTGCGCGGTCGGTGCCGCATGGTACGGGGCCGAATGGGGGCTCGCCGCCCGGAACGGCTGGCATCGCTCGTGGCGCTGGCCCGCCGCCTGCCTCGCCCGCGACCTCATGCTGCTTGCGGTCTGGCTCGCCGCCTGGGTCGCCCGCGACATCGTCTGGCGCGGCAACGCCATGGACATCCGCACGAAGCCCGCGGCCCGCCTGGACGCCGACGCGACCGCAGCCTGACCCGGGCAGCCTGACCCGGGATTGACACCGCCGGGCGCTCACGGCACAGCGGGGCACGTGCCCGCATGGCGGAACTGGTAGACGCGGACGACTCAAAATCGTCAGCCGAAAGGCGTGGGGGTTCGATTCCCTCTGCGGGCACCACCTAATTTTCAAGCCGCTGAATTAGCTACGAATTTCCCGATGCATCCCGCACCTTGGACAAGGGTGCGGGAAGAACGGGTGCCTCGCGGGCCAGGCGGGCATTGTCCGCGGTCCGCGTGTACGTGGCGCTCTCGCGACTGCCCGGGCGCCAGCCGAACAGTGCATTGAGCTGCATCTCCGTCGCCCCTGCCTCGGCCGCGCGGCGCGCGCCGGCCTTGCGCAGACCATGGGCCGAGCCCGGGACCTTGGCCGCCCGGCAGGCCTCCCGGAACCAGTTGCCGAAGCCCTCCTTCACGAAGGGATGGCCGTCCATCCTGACGATGAAGGCAAGGTCCCCGGTCTTCGTCGCGGCGATCGACGCCGCGAGCTGCGGCAAAATCGGGCGCGTCACGGTGCGGATCGAGAAGGCATCGCCCTTCACGTGCTGGCGGCCGAGGCGCACGGCATCGCCGCGCCGCAGGCCGGTGTAGAGCAGGATGTCGAAGGCGAGCCGCTCGCGGGTGCCGAGGGGCCAGCGTGCCTCGAACCGCGCCAGCTCCTCCTCGGTCCACGTGTGAAAGCCGACGTCGTCATTCTCGCCGGCGAGCATCTTCACACCGGCGGTCGGATCCGTCGCCACGTAGCCGCGATCCACCGCCCAGCTAAACAGGGCGCGCATCGCCTTGATGAAGACGTTCGCCGCGTGCGGGCGATCGCGCCGTCTGTCGCGGCCGTTCAGGATGGCACGACGGTCGATGAGCTTGATGGGCTCATGGCCGGCCGTCTTCTCGATCGCCCGGTAGATCGCATGCCGCTGCTTGCGGGTCGCCGCGCTGAAATCCGACCACTCCGCACTCTCGACGTACTTGGCGAGCAGCCACGACAGCGTTCCGGGCGCCGGCCCCTTGCCAGCGGGTGGCGGCGTGCCCTCGACCGCGAGGCGGTAATCGCGCCAGAACTCCGGCGAGCCATAGGGCTCACGCATGCGGATCCGCTTGCCCTGGCCGACTCGCACGTACCAGACGGGCCTGCCGTGGCGCGTGACCTCACGGACGAGATGGGGCGGGCGCGAGCGGGGCATGTCGACGGTCACAGGATGATGTCCCTGTGCCGACCATCCGCCGGATCAATCTCGGCCGCAATCGACTCGGCGGACGGAGGATCCTCGGTCGTCTCAAGCGCCACACCATCGGGCCGCACGACCACTCGCACGACGGTGAGGCCGGCATCACGCATGGCGCGGATCGTGCGGGCGATGTCAGCTTGCCTGACAACCGCTTGGCGACGCGACATGGGTCAGGCTCTCCTCTGATCAGGTGTCGCGTGGTCCCAAGAGGCCGCGGGCGATGGTGAGGAGCGAGCCGCGGTACGTGGCCGGCATGGCGTCGAAGAGCTGCAGCAGCTCGGCCGCGTGCGGGGTGTTGAGCAGCGCCACCACGTCCGAGCCGGCGTGTCCGTCGCCGCCGTAAAGCGTCGAGACGGGAACCTCGAGGAGGTCAGCAATGGCCTGCAGCCGGCCCGCACCGACGCGGTTGAGCCCCTTCTCATAAATCGATGCTTCCGGCATGGTCCGGTGGCTTCGTGCCAGATATCCAGCAAAAACGGCAACCTTTGTTGCGGCTGATCTTGGCGTGCCGATCGACACCGCGACGAAATGGCTGTCGCGGGAGGCGCTGCCGAACGGGCGGACGCTGCTCCTGATGATCTGTGTCTACGGCCCGGAATTTTTGGCGGCGTGCCTGCGGGATCCGCCGGAGTGGCTGCAGATCGCGGCCACCGAGGCCGATCAACGTCGCCTCGAGGCCAAGCTCGCTGCCGTAAAGGCGCAGCTCGAGAGGCGGCGCCGCTGGCGGATTCCCGGCCTGCGCGCGGGGGAGCGGCCGGCATGACCGAGCGAGGCGCCCGGCCGCCGTGCGACGGCCTGCAGCGCACGGGCCTCCAGCTCCTCGGCGCCGCGCTGAAGGGCGCCGCCTGGGTGCCGACTCTCGCGGCCGAGGGCCTCGCGAAGCTGTCGCGCGCTTGCCTCGACGCGGCGCGCCCGCGCCGCACCCGCCCGCCGAACGGGGAGGCCTGATGCGCCACCCGCCCGATCGCCGCCCGCCGGCGCCCTCCATCGTCTGCCGCTGCCTGTGCGGGCAGCTCGCCACCGTGCACAGCGAGGCCGGCCGCTGGTTCTGCGCCGAGCATCTGCCGACCCGGGCTCCGGTCCCGCCGCCGGTCGCGCGGCCACCGGCCCGAATCCGTCCGGACGGCGGCCGCCAGCTCGAGCTGCCGCTGCCATGACGGCGGGGCGCGGCCTCCCCCGCGCCGACGAGACTCGGAATCCGACTCTTTTCCTAAGGGCTCTCCGCGTGCCTCCGCGTGCCGCTCGCCTGTCTCCGGCCGAGATCGAAACCCTCCGGCGCTCCCTCGAGCCCGAGGAGCGGGCAGCGGCGATCGCCCGCATGCGCGCCGGCACCCCTGGGGAAATTTCCCGCGGGTCGACGGGCTGGAAGGGGCGGGTGCGGGACAAGATCGGCCGACTGGCCGGCGTCTCCGGCCGGACGGTGGAGAAGATCGCCGACGTCTTTGCCGCGGCCGAGGCCGAGCCGGAGCGCTACGGCGCGATCGCGGCCGAGATGGAGCGCACCGGCCGGGTCGACGGCGCCTGGCTCAAAGTGCAGCGGTTGCGCGATGAGGCGCGGGTGCTGCGGCTTGCGCCGGTGCCGGGGCGCTTCCGCACCTTCGTCCTCGACCCGCCCTGGGACGTCGACGGCCTGTCCGAATCCTGCGGGCCGACCTACGCCCGCATGTCGCTCGCGGCGATCGCCGCGCTGCCCGGTGGCGGAGTGGGCCGACGAGCGCTGCCATCTCTATCTGTGGGTGACCAACAACGCGCTCGCGGTGGCGCTGCCGCTGCTGGCGCAGTGGGGCTTCGCCTACAAGGCCGTCCACACCTGGACCAAGCCCGAGCTTGGGCGCGGCAAGTACTTCCGCAACACGACCGAGCACGTGCTGTTCGGGGTTCGGGGCACGGTCGGGACGCGGTCCGCCGGCATGGCGACGCCCACGCACCATGCCTGGCCGGTGGGTGAGCACAGCGAGAAGCCGGAAGGCTTCTACGACCTGGTGCGGCGCTGCTCCTACCCGCCCTTCGGCGAGGCGTTCCAGCGCCAAGCGCGACCGGATTTCGTGAACCTGTTCCGCGATGTGAGCCGGGAGGCGGCGGAATGACAGCCTCCCGCTCGTGGCCGCCCATCCGCGGCCCTCCTCGCCGGACCAGAATGCCGATCCCATCGACGTGAGTGATCGCTTGCGCCTGCCGCCCTGCACGGGATCCGCAGCATCGCACGTCGCCCAGAGCATCAGCCTCGCCGCGGCCCAGGCCGATTCGGCGCAAGGCGGAGCTTTGCCCGGGATCGCCCCCCTCACAGCCTCGCCCGACCGTCGCGCGCTCAGGCGTGTGCGACGTCGGGCATTTGCGCGCCCGGGGCCTGAGCCGGCCTCGCGGCGCAACGATGACCTTTTGCGCCCCGAGCCCGACCATGAGCGTCCAGGCCATCACCTTCGTCATCGCCCAGCACATCCCCGACGCCGGCGCCAAGCTGCTCGCCATGGTGCTCGCCAACTACGTGGACCACCGCACCGGGCTGGCCTGGCCGACGGTCGAGGCGCTGGCCGCCGACACCTCGCAATCGGTGCGGACCGTCCAGCGCAAGCTGCGGGAGCTGGAGCAGCTCGGGCTCATCACCATCCTCAAGGGCGCGTGTCCGAAGACCGGGCGGCAGCGGGCGAACCGCTACCGCATGCACCTGCCGCACCTCGCGGCGGCGAGGGGTGACAAGACCGGCGGTTCGGGCCCGGCCGAGGCCGTGAGGGGTGACACTGCTGTCACCCCTCTAAAGGAATCCGTCAGAGAATCCGTCAGAAGGGAGGCCCCCCAACCCCCCGTGGCCGGGGGGCAGGCACGCGAGGCGAGGCAGGGGGAAAGGGAAGGGGCTGCGGCACCGCCGCAGCCCCGGCCACCGGACCCAGCGCCCGACGGCACGGTGGCGCAGCGATTCGAGCGACTGCTGACGGCCTATCCTGAATCAGGCCGAGCCTGGGCCAACCTGCAGGCGGCCCGCACGCTGTTTGCGGCCCTGAGCGCAGCGGAGCAGCTGCAGGCGATCGCCGCGGCCGGCGCCTACGCGGCGCATTGCGGGCGCAACCCGACCACCAAGCCGAAGCACCTGCAGAATTGGCTCCGCAACGGGCTCTTCCGGAACCACGCGCCTGCGGCCGCGGCGCCGGCCGAGCCCCGGCCCGAGCGGGTTTTCGTAGCGGCCGAGAGCGCGAGCTGGGAGGCGTGGCGGCAGCACTACTGCACTCTGGGCCGGGTGATGCCGCAGCCGGTGCGCAGCGATATCGCGCGGTGCGAGGGCTGGTGGTTCCCGAGCACCCAGCCGCCACGTGCGCCGGCTGCGGGAAGGATGTCGTGACGAGGGGCGACCGGTGGGCCGGCACTGGCGCCACGGTCGCCGAGCCAGAACTCATGCCGAAGCGAGCAAAGCATGAAGCTAGGCCGCTGCGGCCCGTTCTACAGACCATTCCAAGTTTGCGGCACGTCCCCTTCGGCCTGTATGCTGATAAAGTTGCATACGGCGCGAGTTTGCGACTGGTGCTGTAGCTGCAGGGTGAAGCCATGCGCAAGGCACATGTATTGATGCTTGCCTTGGGGCTCCTTGGCCAAGCGGCTTCGGCCGCTCATGCATTAGATGCGGCTGGTTTCAGCACTCGCGGCTATAAATTCCAGAGCAAGGGAGAGTACGACCGGGCGATCGCCGACTACGATCAGGCCTTGCGGCTCAATCCCAAGTACGTAACCGCCTACAGCAACCGCGGGTTCGCCTACCAGAGCAAGGGAGAGTATGATCGGGCGATCGCCGACTATGATCAAGTCCTGCGGCTCAATCCCAAGAACGTAATCGCCTACAACAATCGCGGGTTCGCCTACCAGAGCAAGGGTGAGTACGACCGGGCGATCGCCGACTACGATCAGGCCCTGCAGCTCAATCCCAAGTACGCGATCGCCTACAGAAATCGCGGGGATGTCTTCCGAAGCAAAGGTGAGCACGACCGGGCAATCGCAGACTACAGTCAAGCTTTGCGGTTTAATCCAAAGTACATATTCGCCTACAACAATCGTGGTCTAGTATTTCAAAGCAAGGGAGAATACGACCGGGCAATTGCGGACTTCGATCAGGCTCTACGGCTCGATCCAAAGTACGTCGTCGCCTACAACAATCGTGGTCTAGCCTTTCAGAGCAAGCGTGAGTACGACCGGGCGATCGCCGACTTCGATCAGGCCCTGCGGCTCGATTCCAAGTACAAATTCGCCTACAACAATCGCGGGCTAACCTTTCAGAGCAAGGGTGAGCACGACCGGGCGATCGCCGACTTCGATCAGGCCCTGCGGCTCGATCCAAAGTACACATTCGCCTACAGAAATCGCGGAGATGCCTTCCGGAGCAAAGGTGAGTACGACCGGGCAATCGCAGATTACGATCAAGCCCTGCTGCTCGATCCAAAGTACACGTTCGCCTACACTGCTCGCGCGTTCGCCTTCCAGAGCAAGCGTGACTACGACCGGGCACTCGCCGACTACGATCAGGCCCTGCGGCTCGATCCCAAATCCGTAGCCGCCTACAGAAATCGCGGGGATTTTTTTCGGAGCAAGGGTGACTACGACCGGGCGATCGCGGACTACGACGAGGCCTTGCGGCTCGATCCCAAGAACAAATTGGCCTACAACAATCGTGGGCTAGTCTTCCAGAGCAAAAATGAGTACAATCTGGCGATTGCAGACTTCGACCAGGCTTTGCTCATCGATCCTAAGGATGCAGTCATCTACAGAAATCGCGGGGATGTCTTCCGAAGCAAAGGTGAATACGACCGGGCAATAGCAAATTACGATCAAGCCTTGCAGCTCGATCCCAAATACGCAGCCGTCCACAACAATCGCGGGCTGGCCTTTTATCGCAAAGGTGAGTACGACCGGGCGTTAGCGGACTACGATCAATCTTTGCAGCTCGATCCTAAGCAAGCAGTCGTCTACACCAATCGCGGGGATGTCTTCCGGATCAAAGGTGAGCATGATCGGGCAATTGCAGACTACGATCAAGCTTTGCGGCTCGATCCTAAATACATATTCGCGTACAACAATCGTGGGCTAGTCTTCCAGAATAAAGGCGAGTACAATCGGGCGATCCTGGACTACGATCAGACCCTGCGGCTCGATCCCAAGTATGCAATCGCCTACGCCAATCGCGGAGATACCTTCCAGAGCAAGGGCGAGTACGACCGGGCGATCGCGGACTACGATCAAGCCCTGCAACACAATCCCAAATACGTGATCGCCTACAATGGCCGAGGGCTAGCTTTCTACCGCAAGGGCGAGCACGACCGGGCGATCGCGGACTACGAAGAGGCCCTGCGGCTCGATCCCAAGTCCGCAGCGGCCTTCAACAATCGTGGAGCGGCCCTCAACAAGAAGGGTGAGTACGACCGGGCGATCGCAGACCTCGACCAAGCCCTCCGGCTCAAGCCCGGGTTCACCAACCCGCATTACCATCGCGGGATGGCCTTCCGGCACAAGGGCGATCTCGACCGCGCGCTTGCGGACCTGAATGAAGCCGTGCGCCTCAATCCCAAGTACGCGGACGCCTACCAGGAACGCGGGGTGACGTTCCAGGCCCGGGGCGAGTCGGACCGGGCTCTGGCGGATCTCGCTGAGGCTGTGCGGCTGAAGCCTGAGCTTGAGGCAGACGCAACCTTCCTCAAGGTGCGCGGTGAGGCACAAGCGGCTCTGGCCAGCCGGCCTGCAGCCGCCGCGGTGGTCGCGGCCGTCCAGACCCCGCCGGTCGTACACACGCCTGCTGTGTCGGCTGTCACACCGCTATCTGAGACCAGGGTCGCGCTCGTGATCGGCAACAGTGCGTATGCCGCTGTCGCGCCGCTCGACAACCCGGCTCGGGACGCCAACGCAATCGCCCGCTCCTTGCGTGAAGCCGGCTTCAAGACTGTTCAGCTCAAGAACGATCTTCGCTACGATGATCTGCGGCGAGCTCTGAACAGCTTCTCGGCGGAAGCGGACAAAGCCGACTGGGCCGTCGTCTACTACGCGGGGCACGGCATCGAGGTCGGCGGCGTCAACTATCTCGTGCCCGTCGATGCCCGACTGAAGACGGACCGGGCCGTACAGTTCGAGGCAATACCGCTCGATCAAGTCCTGGGCAGCATTGAGGGTGCGCGCAAGCTGCGCCTCGTCATCTTGGATGCCTGTCGCGATAATCCATTCCTGCAGCAGATGACGCGTACGATCGCCGCGCGTTCGGTGGGACGAGGCCTGGCGAAGGTCGAGCCGGAGTCAAGCGGCACGTTGGTGGCATTCGCAGCCAAGCACGGCCAGGTTGCGCTGGATGGGCAGGATGGTCAGGTCAATAGTCCTTTCGCGGCAGCGCTGATCAAGAACATTGCAAAACCTGGCATCGAAATTCGCAAGATGTTCGGGCTGGTGCATGATGATGTGCTGGCGGGCACAGGTCGCAAGCAGGAGCCCTTCGTTTATGGCGCCCTCGGAGGAGACGATTACTTCTTTAATGTGCGCTGACAGGGGCGACGACGGGTCTCTGTCCGACCACCGCCAGGCGCCTGAGGGTCGAGTGAGGCGCCGTGCCGGGCTCCATTGTGGCGTCTACGGCAGCGCGCATCGCATGCTCAGGGCGCTGTGAGATCCTCTTCTCAGCATGAGACACGTGCAGTTGGGGCATTGTTTCGGCATTGATCGAGGCGACGCGATACAGGGCGCTGATGAGCTTCGATGAACAAATTCCGGTCCTGCGTGCGCCGCTGAACCGAGCGGGCCACCCCTCGGCGGCGTGACGGTGGGAGCATTGGCGCGGTGCCCCCGCACGGTGGACGAGGTCAAGGAATGGCTGATCTTGGCCGAGCGCAGCGCGGTCGCGGCGGCGCCGATTGTGGCGCGAGGCGAGTGTCCGATCGGCGGCAGCGTGTTCGTGGCGGCCGACTCGCCCGGGGCAGCCGCATGGGAGCGCTACTACGCGCGGTTCGGCCACCGGCCGCGTTGGACCGATTGCGGCCGGCACGGACTGGGTTGGTACATGCCCAGCGCCTTGCCGCCTTCCGTGTCAGCGGCGACGGCTGCGGGAGGAGGAGGACTGTCGTGCTGACCGCCACGATCCGGGCGCACCAACCGCTCATCCCGTTGGGTCAAGACGCGACGGCGAGCACACGGACGGCCCGTTCCGGATCGTCCTTCACCAGCCGGATGAGGGCGCGCAGGGCCGGATCGGGCCGCACCCGACCCTGCTCCCAGTTCCGCAGGGTGCCGAGCGGGATGCCGAGGGCCGCCGCGAAACCCTCCTGCGTCAGGGAGAGGCTCTTTCGGGTGCGGCGGACGTCCCGGGCGAACAGGCCCCGCTCGATCTCCTCGTCGGTGAGAGGCGGATTGTCCGGATCCGCCTCGGCGGCGGCCGTGATCGCCGCATCCGTCATCGCATCGAGCCGTGCTTCTTCCTCGGGGGTGAGGCGGGGCGGGGCGGCGGGATCGAGGCGGAACTTAGCAGGTGCCATAGCGGCGCTCCTCGGATCGGTTGCTGCGGCGGGCGGAGATGAGGCGCACCCGGTCGCCGCGCAGCGTGAAGACCACCGTGAACAAGCGCGGCCCGATCTGGCCGACGGCCTTACGGCGCTCCTCGCCATCGCCGTCATGCGAGGCGTCGAACTCGACCCGCTCGGGGTCGAGGAACACTGCGGCCGCGAAGGGGAAGGACACGTTGTGCTTCGCGAGGTTCGCCGCCGCCTTGCCCCCATCCCACTCGAAGTCGACCGGTGTGTCCATGGCTCAAAACTACGCTGTTAGCGTAGTTTCGTCAAGGCAGGCAGCTTCGGCCGAGGTGCGTTTCCTGTCGTTTCCGGGCATGTCTTCAGGTGCTGCGTGAACCTGACCCCATGCACTTCGACGATCTCCCCGGCGCCGACGCTCAGGGTAACCCTACCGAGGACAGCGCAGGCCTCGCCCGCGCCGATCCGCCGGCCCGGCCACCCTGCACCGTCGAAGAGGTCAAGGCCTGGCTGATCTGCGCAGAGCGTGGCGCGGCCAACGCCATCAAGTGGCGCAGCACCATGCCCGGCACCCACAAGGTGTGGACCTGGCCGGACCGCTTCATCAAGGATTACGATACGCGGCAGTACCTCAAGGCCTGGATCTGGTGCGAGGCACACGGTGAATCGTTCGCGCGCCTGTGCCGAGAGCGTGAACGCTGGAGCCAGCGGACCGGCAGCCGCAAAGTCGCCCAGGCTCTCGAGACTATCGCTGCCATGTTGAACTTCGAGGCGGCCGCGCGCGAGGGGGGCGCGATCGGCTCCGGCGATCGGGTAGAGCCGCTGTCTCGCCCTGCGACACCGTAGCTGCTTGCCCGTGGCGTTGATCAGGCCCGACCTCGCCTTGCGTAAGTAGAACAACCAGCCAGCGCGGGGGATCGCAGCCGATGACTGCTGCACATCGGTATCGTCAGGCTCTTCGCACACCGCTTTTTCAGTCTCGCTCACGGTATGACCGAGGCCCGGCGGTGGTGCCGGGTCAGCGCGATTTGCCCGCGGCCTCCGAAAATGTCCGCATGGCTGTTGGCTCAGTCGTCGATCCGTGGCCGAACCCGGATCGCGACCCGTTCGCAGAGCCGGAGCGGATCCAGGTCACGATCAATCGCAACACCGACCTCTTGGAGCGCGAGTTCGCGCACGGCCGGATCTCGGAGCCGGCCTACCTCGTCGGCCGCGTGCTGCAGGAGGCGTTCGAGCGGCGGGCCGGGCCGCGGGGCGGCAGTTCGCCGGAGGGGCGTGATCGCGTCGACCAGACGGTGGCGCATGAGCTGACGATCGCGCTCTCGATCGACGACGGGCGGTTCGTCGAGATGCTGATCGAGCGGCTTGAGCAGGCCGTCGGCAGCTACGGGGCGCGGTTCCTCCACCAAGTCCTGGCGCACGGGCGCGAGTTCGCGGAGATCTCCCGCGGGCTCGGCCGGGGCGACAGCCGACAGGCGGTGGCCTTCGTGGCGGAGCGCTTCCGCGATCTCCTCGAGGCGATCGCCGAGGACTGGCTGGCGGAGCAGACCTTCCACGGGCCCGACGAAGGCCAGATCCGCGGGACGCCGGCGGCACCGGCGCAGCCGGGCGAGTACTTCGATGCCGAAGGGCGTGCGACGACGAAGACGGGCGCGTTCCGCGTCTCGGATGATCACGACGGGTCGCGGCGGTTCCGCCCGGTGTGGAAGCGGCGGCGCATGGAGCAACAGGCCCACGGCGAGCTGGCGCGGCGGCCGGCGCCGAAGCGGCGTCGGTAGGATTTCGCGGCCCGCGCACGTTGTGCCATCTTCACGGCACCATCGGTTGAGTCGCATCTCTGGTGGCAGGACGGGTCGGGTCGCTCTGCAAGCGCCCGGCCCGTACCAAAGATCTAAGAGTCCGTTGGGAAAGGGTGGCCAAGAGAAAATGCGGGATGATAGAGCATGTCTGCTCGTCTCGAATGGATGAATGGCCCCTCCTTGGTCTGGACCGCTGCAAATCGGCCGCGCTATGATCGTCGCAGCCAGAGATACCCGAGTGATATGACGAACGACGAGTGGCTCACCCTGGAGCCACTGCTTCCTGTCGCGGAGGGGATCGGGCGGCCCCGGACCTATCCTATTCGGGACATCATGAACGGCATCCGCTACGTGCAGCGGTACGGCATTCCCTGGGATGCCATGCCAAAGGATCTGCCGCCCGCCAGTCTCTGCTACGATTACTGGCGGTTGCTCACCGATGGCGGCCACATGGACCGGATCAACCATCATCTCGTGATGAGGGATCGTGAGAAGTCCGGGAAAGAAGCCAGTCCAACGCTGGCGATTGTGGATGCCCAGGCGGTGAAGTGTGACGCCCCGCAAGGCGAGCGCGGGTACGATGCGGCGAAACAAGTGCTGGGGCGCAAGCGGCATCTGGCGGTCGACAGCGACGGACGCCTGCTTGCGGTGATGATCACTCCGGCCAACGTTCAGGATCAAGAGGGCGGGATCCCGCTCGTCAAGCGCTTGGTTCGTCTCTGTCCCTGGATCAAGACAATCGTGGTGGACGGTGGGTACAAGGCCCGTTTCATTGAGGCGGTTCAGGCTGGCACGAGCCGTGTCGTGGAAGTGGTCGTACGGCCGCAATTTGGGAAGGGCTTTGTGCTTCTGCCGAAACGATGGCGGATTGAGCAAAGCATCGGCGCTCTCACGGTGTCGCGCCGTCTCAAGCTGGATTACGATACGCTGCTTCACATCTCGGCGGCGGCTATGCTTTTCGCCTCTATAACTCGGCTTCTCGCGTCAATCACTATGAAATGACCCTTTCCCAACGGACTCTAAGAGCCCAACCGATAAGTGCCTCATGAGGGGCCGACGGGGGCCGTTCCGCTCTCCGCCCCCAGAATGCCCGCACCAGGTTTCGCAGTTTCGGCGGCTCACGGCAGGACGGACGCCGAATCAGTAGTTATTGTCTGTCTTCCGTCTCAGCTGAAGGTGAAGTTGGCCGCCGTCAGGCTCGAGGCCTGGACGTTCTGTAGCCGGATCGTGTCGCCCGCGCCGTAGGTGATGACCACATCTGCCCCGACCTGCTGGCTCGCCGCCTGGACGGCGGCGAAGGACGTGAAGACGCCGCCGTTGAAGGCGATCACGTCCCGCTCAGGCCCGCCCGTCACGAAGTCGCGGATGAGATCCTGGCCGTCGCCGCGGCCGAACCCGAAGGTGTCGGAGCCGGCGCCGCCCACGAGCTCGTCGTTGCCGGCATTGCCGAACAGCAGGTCGTTGCCGTCCTCCCCGTAAAGCGAGTCGGTGCCGAGACCTCCGCTGAGATAGTCATTGCCGCTTCCTGCACCGAGGAAGTCATCATCCTCTTCGCCAAATACTTGATCGTTCCCCTCGCTTCCAAAGAGCGTGTCATTGCCGAACCAGCCCCGAACTTGATCGTCGCCCTCGCCGCCGTCGACCCGATCATCGCCTTCATCGCCAAACAGGTGATCGTTACCTGCCGCCCCGCGCACCTCATCATTCCCGGAGCCGCCGGAGGCAAAATCATCACCGCGCCCGCCGTCAATAAGATCGTTGTCTTGCTCTCCAAAAAGGGAGTCGTTGCCGTACTCCCCAAATAGAGTATCGTTACCTAGGAACCCGCGCAGCTCGTCGTTGCCGCCTCCTCCAATCAATAGGTCGTTGCCCGCATCGCCAAAGACCGTATCGTTGCCACTGTCCCCGTAGAGTGAATCATTATTGTCAAACCCATGAATGAGATCATTTCCGAGGCCGCCGTGCATCTCGTCGGTTTCCGACGTGCCGGTCATAACCTCATGATCAGAGCTGCCGAATTGCGGAAGATTGTTCGCGAGAGCGTCGCTGCCGAGGAGGGCTGTGACGCTCGGGTCCTCAACTGCATCTGCATAGACGCTTATGATGTCCCCCGCAGTAAGTGTTTGCATCCATTCTGGCGTCGGAATGCTTGAAGTAATTCCCAGATCTGTTTGATATCGGTCCAGAAGGTGAAATTCGGCTGCAGCCCCTGCCAGCGCGACCAGCCCTGCAGCTTTCGCCTCAGCGCTCATTCCTGGTGCGAAAGCCAGACCCGCT
This sequence comes from Methylobacterium nodulans ORS 2060, assembly GCF_000022085.1. Taxonomy (NCBI): domain Bacteria; kingdom Pseudomonadati; phylum Pseudomonadota; class Alphaproteobacteria; order Hyphomicrobiales; family Methylobacteriaceae; genus Methylobacterium; species Methylobacterium nodulans. The sequence goes on along the minus strand of NC_011894.1, from coordinate 7,429,386 downwards.
CCGATCAGAATTGCGCGTCCTGCCGTCGGATCATCTGCTGGACCAATGAATTGCGCAGAGCCATACCGTTGGATCTGATCGCTTTGTAGAAAGAAGCTCTCATAAGGCAAAGGTGTGAAGCTGTAATTTGCGACCGGGTCACCATACTCGGCATTATTCGTCAACAAGCTGCCGCCTGGATCAGGTACTGCGCTGGATATAATACCTGGAGCACCATAAGTCGTTCCGCTGAGGCCGAGCTGTGCCGCCACGTATTCGGCCTCAGCAGCCCCAAGCGAGTGACCCGAAAGAAAAATTCTGTCCGTCGCAATGCCCTGATTTGACGCCTCCGCAATTACAGCTCTCGCAAAGTTCAGTGCTTCTGTAAATGCCGGCGGAATGCGTCCTTCGTAAATATCGAAATCAGCAGCAATCTGGCTTGTCACAAACTCTGGCTGATCAGAGAAATGACCCAGGTTTGTTCCTTCAAAACCGACGATTATGTATGGATCTGTGCCTTGTGATTTGAACGCAGCTCCGTAAAGACCGGTACTGTTATCTAGGATGTCAAATTGTCCGTTCCTTAAGTAAAATGGAGTTAGCTCACTAGGATAAGGTTGACCTTGCGTGTAGGTCCACTTCGCGACATCGAAATACTGACTCGGGGTCGGGTCTGCCACGTGAGGCCTCCCATGCATCCGACAGAGGTGCTCGATAGAGTTGCCGGTGCACGATGCCGGCCAATGATGATCAAGCATACGGCTATCCGGGCGGCGATGCAACCGGTAGTGTTATCGCCACTCCTATACCCTTACTGGTATATGAAGCCGCGTGGTGGCATCCGAGATGAAGCCACAGGGTGCACCATGCCTCTCATGAGGTTTATGCGCGCTCGGTGCACCAGGTGCTTGACACTGCCGCAGTCAATCGGCACGGATCGTCATGTTCGACGACATGCGCCCGCGGCCAGCCATCCGCGGGCGCATTGCGTTTCAACTCCCTGAAGGATCCGGACGTGATCGACCCGCTCGTCCAGGCGACGCAGCTGCGGACCTTCGCGTCCCGGCTCCGGCGCCTCGCCCCCACGCGCGACCCCGAGGCCTTCGTGGCTGACAAGGATCAGCTCGTCTCCGACCTGGAGCGGGCGGCGAGCGAGCTGAAGATCTCAGGCGCCGTGGCCACGGCCCTCGATGCCGGGCGGCGCGGACCAATCCAGTTCGGCGTGGTCGCGGTGGACGGCCGGATCGTCCCGGTCGTGCCCCGGCACCCGACCCGGCAAGACCGCTGATGGAGCCTTTTCCTGAATTTCCAAGAAAATACGGGAAACAGGGCCGCCATAACGCAAAAACACCAGCAATAACAATAGGTTGAGCGGAGTTTCAGGGTCCCGCCGGATCGCCCGTCTCCGGGCCCGGAACCGGGACCGCAGCGAGGCCAAGGCGGCGATCGCCACCAAGGCGATCGGCTACCTCCGGGTCTCGACCGAGGAGCAGGCCTCCAGCGGCTACGGCCTCGAGGCGCAGGAGCGCTCGGTCCGCGCCTTCGCGGTGAGCCAGGGCTACGACCTGGTCGCGGTGCTCGCGGACCCCGGCGTCTCCGGCGCGACCCGGCCGGCCGATCGCGAAGGCTTCCGCCAGGTGCTCGAGCTCGCCGCCGCCGGCGGCGTCGCCGTGCTCCTGGTGCACAAGTTCGACCGGCTCGCCCGCCACATCGCCTATGCGGTGACGACGGCCAACGATCTCGGCGCGACTCACTGCGTCGCGGTCCGCTCGATCACCGAGCCGATCGATACCGCTTCGCCCGCCGGCCGGATGATGTTTGCCGTGCTCGCCGCCATGGCCGAGGCCGAGCGGGACATCATCACCGAGCGCACCAAGGGCGGGCGCGTGATGAAAGCCGGGCGGGGCGGCATCGCCTGCGGGCGGCCGCCCTACGGCTACACGGTCGACCGCGAGGGCGGCCTGCGGATCGTGCCGGAGCAGGCCGCAGTGGTGCGGCGGATCTTCGCCGAGCGCGAGGTGGGCCGGATCCTGCAGCAGATCGCTGACGGGCTGAACGCGGACCGGATCTCCTCGCCGCGCGGGCGCGCCTGGCGCACCGGGCAGGTCAGCTACATCGTCAACAACCCCAAGTATCGGGGCGTTGTTGAGTATCTGTTCTTCAACGGATCGAGCGAGACCTACGTCAAGACGGATGGTCTGCACGCTGCGATCGTCGATCCTCCGCAGAAGTCTCGACGCAGGAAGAAGCCATGAGCGAGGCCGTAGCCTTCGCGTTGGGCGGTCCGGTGACCGCTCCGGCGCCATTCGCCGTTGGTGAGCGGCCCTCCGCCCGCGCCCTCGTGAGCGCCGTCGGGCGGATGGCGATCCAGGGCGTCGACACGATCGACGACCTGCACCGGCGCGCCGGCGAGTTCGAGACCGTGGTGCTCACCTCCACGTGCCCACTTGAGCGCACGGTCGCCTCGGCGATCGCCGCCGATCTCACGCGGCAGGCCCGCACGGCCAGCCTGACGGCGTGGCGCTTGTGAGCGGGGCTCGGACGGCGGCCAGGCGGGCCATCCGATCCGCCCGTGACGTCGCGGCGGAGATCCTCGATCGCAAGCGCGTGCCGTGCATCTGCCCGGCCCAGCACGACGAACTCGACGCGAAGGGCAAGCCGATCCGCGGGACCGGCGCCGTCGCCCGGACCACCGCCTTCAGCTACGTGCGCGGCCGGCTCCACGAACGGGCCGCGTGCGAGCGATGCGGCCGCTGCTGGAGCCGCATCAATGCCTGAGGCGGCCGAGCTTGCTGCGATCGACGCGCGCCTGACGGAGCTGCGCCTGCAGCGCGAGGCCCTGCAGTACGTCGACGATTTCGCCTTCTGGGGCGCGCAGAGTCGCGCGATCGACGCCGAGGTGCGCAGCCTGCAGGCGCGCCGGGCCGAGCTGACCAGGGCCATCCTGCAGCGCCAGCCTTTCCAAGGCTCGGCCGCCGCGATCTCGGGGCACGTGTGAGCGGACCGATGCACGGCGATCCTGACCTCGTGATGCTGCTGCAGCTGCAGGCCTACGCCAGTGAGATCTGGTGGCGCGCCGCGTTGCAGGTGCCGGCCGCCATGACTCGCATCACGCCCGCTCCAAGCGCCCCCACCCAGATCCACGCTCAACACGCCGCCAAGGCCTATAACCTAGGAGAGAAGCTCAGCGAGGGCCGGCGTAGAAACTCAATCGTGTCCTCCCCGTCTGGCCTGACACGACGCGGAAGTCGCCTCTTCATCCTGGGCCAAGCTGGAACGCGGGGTCAGACCCGTCAGTTCTCCCGCCAGCACCCTTGCCGGCAGCGATAGGGACAGGAGGAGATGATGGATTGGAACAGAGTCGAAGGGAACTGGAAACAGATCAAGGGCAGCGTGAAGGAGCAGTGGGGCAAGCTCACCGACGACGACCTCACCGCGATCAATGGCCGCCGTGACCAGCTCGAAGGGAAGATCCAGGAGCGCTACGGCTATCAGAAGGACCAAGTCCGGAGTGAGGTGGACGACTGGTACAATCGCCAGAGGTGGTGATCTCCGCGCCAGTTCGGTCCGCCTAACGAGGCGGCGGGTTGGGCAACAAAACACCCCCGGTGGCTAGCCGGGGGTTCTCCTAGTTCACCACCGGTCAGGAGAGAAGCTCCAACGGCACCTTGACCACCGCTGGCTGACCAACGGTAGCCTTGTTTAGGCCGTCACCCGGATAGTGGCTCCGACCGTAGGGGAGCCTCACGCCTGTTCCGGCTGAGGGCTCTGCCGCCACGAGGCGACAATGAGCGTGGAGCAGCGGGAATTCTATGCCAGCTCGAACGGTGATGTCTGGCTGCTGGTCCGGGAGGAGGGCACCGCAGACTGGCGCGTTCGCCATCAGGCCAATGCCGCCTCGGGTGGACATGTGACCGAGCTGCCGTTGGCCGCCTTCCTGGTTCAGAGCGAACACAAGCCCGAGCACGAGGAGTTCCTGCGCATCCTAGAGCATTTTCAGTGAAATCCGGGTCAGCCTTGATCGTATCCTGGGCTGCACCCGTCGTAGCCTGCCGGCGCGCCCGCGGCCTCACCGTGCGAGAGGCGATCAGGATTAAGCTGAAAATGCTCCAATGCGATCCTGGGCTGATGTTCCGGCCTGAACTCTACCGACTGGCACGCCGTTCGCCGACCTCACCGACGCAGGCGCTGATGCCAGGCATCGTAAAGAGGCATGCTGAGCAACTCGCGCGAGATCGCCAGCGCCTCCACTGAGCGGATCCTGCAATGGAGTGTATTAGTCAAAAGATCCCTCGATTGCAGCACGAGACGTTGCGAATTCTCAACGTCTTGGCAGGAGGCATCAAAACAGACTTCCAGCTTAGCTTCATGCTTCATGCTTCATGCTTCATGCTTCATGCTTCATGCTTATTCACAGACCTCTGAAGTTCTTTCACCTGAGTGAATGATCATACTAAGGTATCAAGCTGTGGCGCGCCGTCCTTCGCAGCATCGGGCCGCTGGTTGGCGGCCACCGGCTCAAGCGAGGCTGGAGCGCAACCGGGCGTATGACGCGCAGCGGCGCCGCGACAGCTCGTGGCGAGTTTGGTACGGCCTGAGCGTGTGGGCTTCGGCCCGAGAGGCGCAACTCGCCCGCGAGCCGCTATGCGAACGTCACAAGGCCCGCGGCGAGGTGGTGCCGGCGACGGTGGTGAACCATCGCCGGCCGCACCGGGGTGACTGGGCGCTGTTCATCGACCCTGCGAACCACGAGAGCGTCTGCGAGCGATGCCACAACCGCGACATCCAGCGCGAGGAGCGTTCAGCGCTTTCATGGCCGTTGCCGGAATAGCGCTGATTTGTACCATTGTAGGGGATGGTATTTTTTTGCGGAATAACTTTTAATTCCACAAATATCGCACGCATTCCTGTTCGGTTCTGAGCTACAAGAGACTCGGAGTTGGCATGAACGCTGTCGTATCTCACATGCCCGTGTTGCTGGATACTGGGTCGCCCGACACTCAAGGCCGTCTGCTTTTGGTTGGCGATTGGCTTGTGTGCATCCTAGTTTGGCTCTCGGCCGAGACGCACGACGACCCTCAGCTCCACCAGAAATGGTTCATGGAGGTGGGCTTCGGCCCTTGTAGTATCAGGCAAGATACTCCCCGCCTGTTCGGCACCCTCGAAGATGCCAAGGCATGGGTTGAGGAGCGAATGGGGCTGCGTTCGGACAAGTTCACTCGTCAGCGATGACCCGGGGGCCATCAAAAGTCCCCGCCGACCCCCCGCTTGACCGGTGTCTTAGCCAGAATTTCGCGCGTGCAATTTGGAGGCGTTTTTGTGAGCCGGGTTGATGGCCGGGCGTAAGCGCACGCCGGACGCGATCAAGCAGCTCGCCGGCACCGCGCAGCCCTGCCGCATGGACCCGGACGCGCTGGTCGCCGCCGAGGGCCGGCCTGAGCCGCCGGACTGGCTGAGCGCGCGCGCGGCGGCGATCTTCCGGGATCTCGCGGCGATCACCGACCGCATGCGGATCGCCTCGCCCGACGACATCGCCATGCTGGCGATGCTGGCCTCGCGGCTGGAGGAGATCGAGCTCTGCACGGTGGTGATCGAGGACCTCGGCCGCGTCTATCAGACGGTGAGCAACACCGGCGCCACCATGCACCGGGCCCGGCCCGAGGTCGGGATGCGCAACGAGGCGATGCGCCATGCGCAGTCGCTGCTGGCCGAGTTCGGCCTGTCGCCGGCAGCACGCTCGCGGGTGTCCGCGACCACGCCGGCCGAGGAGAACCCGTTCAAGGATCTGTGACGGCATGGCCGACCCGCACGTGGAGGCGGCGCACGCCTACGCGCGCGACGTCGTAGCCGGGCGCATCCCGGCCTGCCGCTGGATCCGACTCGCCTGTCAGCGCCACCTCGAGGACCTGGCGCGACAGGCGGAGGCGAACTTCCCGTACCGCTTCGACGAGCGGAAGGCGGCCAAGGTCTGCAAGTTCATCCAGCTGTTGCCCCACACCAAGGGGAAGTGGGCGCGTAAGGCCGAGCGGCTGCGCCTCGAGCCCTGGCAGCTGTTCAAGACCGCGGCCCTGTTCGGCTGGGTCAGGAAGGCGGACGGCCTGCGCCGCTACCGCAAGGCCTTCCTGCTGATCCCGCGCAAGAACGCGAAGAGCACTTGGGCCGCCGGCGTCGGGCTCTACCTCTTCGCCGCCGACGGCGAGTACGGGTCCGAGGTCTATTCGGGCGCCACCTCGGAGAAGCAGGCCTGGGAGGTGTTCCGGCCCGCCAAGCTGATGGCGCAGAAAACACCGGCGCTACTGCAGGCCTTCGGCATCCATGTGGGGGCGAAGAACCTGCACATCCTCGCCAACGGCTCGCGCTTCGAGCCGATGATCGGCACCCCGGGCGACGGCGCCTCGCCCTCGGCCTCGATCCACGACGAGTACCACGAGCACCCGACGGACGAGCAGGTCGACACCATGGAGACCGGCATGGGCGCGCGCGAGCAGCCCCTGCTGATCATCATCACCACGGCCGGCGACAACCTCGCGGGCCCGTGCTTCGCGCTGCAGCAGGAGGCGCAGAAGGTGCTGGAGGGCGCGCTCGACGACCCCGAGCTGTTCGCCCTGATCTACACCGTCGACCCGGAGGATGATTGGACCTCGGAGCTGGCCCTGCGCAAGGCCAACCCGAATTTCGACGTCTCGGTCTCGGGCGAGTACCTGCTCACCCGGCAGCGGGCGGCGCGCGCCAACGCCCGCAAGGCCGGGGTGTTCAAGACCAAGCACCTGAACGTCTGGGTGCAGGCGCGCGACGCCTACTTCAACGTCCAGCGCTGGATGGAGAGCGCGGTCCCGGATCTCGCCCTCGACGACTTCCGCGGCCAGCCCTGCCGGCTCGGCCTGGACTTGGCGTCGAAGGTCGACATCGCCGCCGGCGAGCTGCTGTTCGAGCTCGCCCGCTGCTCCTGCCCGAAGGCGGACGAGCTGCAGGCGCTCGGCTACCAGTACGCCCGCTTCGGCTTCTACTGGCTGCCCGAGGCGACCATCGAGCTTGGCGAGAGCGAGCACCATCGCGGCTGGCGCGACGCCAACCCGTCCTGGCTCACCCAGACGGACGGCGACATGATCGACTACTTCGCGATCCTGGACACGATCCTGGGGAGCGAGGGCGAGGACGGCGTCCGCACTGGCGGGCTCGTCGGCGATTTCCAGCTCGAGGAGATCGCCTACGATCCGCACCAGGCCACCATGCTGGTCACCGCCCTGCAGGAGGCCGGCGTCACCTGCGTCGAGGTGCGGCCGATCGTGCTGAACTTCAGCGAGCCGATGAAGCAGATGGAAGCGCTCATCCGCTCGCGGGCGATCGCCCATAACGGCGATCCCATCTTCACCTGGATGCTGTCCAACGTGGTCGCCAAGCCCGACCGCAAGGACAACGTCTATCCGACCAAGCTGCGGCCCGAGAACAAGATCGACGGCCCCGTGGCGCACATGATGGCCCTCGCCCGCTTCATGAGCGGCGAGGAGGCCGGCATCGCGAAAGGGTTCGTGGAGCTGTGAAGTTCTGGCGCCGCTCGGCGCGCCGGGCCGACGCGGCCCGCGTGGAGCCGACGATCGAGGCCTCGACGTCGTTCCTGTCGTCGGATGCCGAGGCTTGGGACCGGATCCTGCCGGGCGGCCTCCCCGGCAGCGTCTCGCCCGAGACGGCGATGCGGCACGCGGCGGTCTATCGCTGCGTCTCCATCATCGCCTTCGCGGCCGCGATGCTGCCGCTGAAGACCTACCGGGAGCTCGACAACGGCGACCGGGAGGCGAGCGCGGCGCATCCCGCCGCCGACCTGTTGCGGATCCGCCCGAACCCGCGCCTGTCCCGCACCATGTGGCTGCGCGCCACGCTGGCCCAGATGCTGCTGGAGGGCAACGCGGTCTCCTGGATCGAGCGCAAGGGCTCGGGCGACCCTGTGGCGCTCTGGCCGGTGCCGTTCCACCGGGTGGCGATCAGCCTCAACGGGGAGCGGCTACGCTACCGTCTGCAGCTCGACGACGGCCGCCTCATCGTCGTCGACCAGGACGATGTGCTGCATATCCCGGGCTCATCGGAATGGGATGGGCTCAAGGCCAACACCCCGATCCAGGCCATGGGTGCCGCCGTCGGGCTCGGGATCGAGGCCGACCGCTTCGCCAAGGAGTACTTCGAGAACGACGCCACGCCCTCCGGCTACATCAAGTATCCGGCCAAATATGCGGGCGATAAGGACGAGCTGCGCGGCTTCTGGGGCCGCACCTTCGGCCGGGGCCGCCGGCATTCCGGGCCGGCGGTGCTCGATCAGGGCGGCGAATACGTCCGCATCCCGATCTCCGCCCAGGACGCGCAGCTGCTCGACACGCGCCGGTTCCAGATCGAGGACATCGCCCGGATCTTCGGGGTGCCGCGCTTCCTGCTCGGCATGGACGAGACGAGCTGGGGTTCCGGCATCGAGGCGCTCGGCATCGGCTTCGTCACCTACACCCTCGACCCGCACCTCTGCGCGATCGAGGACGAGGTCAACCACAAGCTCTACGGCCGCGGCCGCCCCGCCCGCCCGGGCCCGAACCCGCCGCGCTACCTCGCCGAGTTCGACCGCGACGTGCTGGTGCGCGGCAACATCGAGAGCCGCTTCAAGGCGTACCGGCAGGGGCTCGGCGGCTCCTCGGGCCCGGGCTGGATGACCATCAACGAGGTGCGCCGCAAGCAGAACCTTCCGGCTCGCTCGGACGGCGACACGCTGACCCCGTGGCCCGGGCAGGGCCCCGCCACCCCCACCAAGGCCGACGATGGACAAGATCCTCCAGCTGCTGATTAGCAATCACGGCCGCGGCGCCGGCGCCCGCATCGTCACGGCGGCGGACGGCGCCGACGAGGCGACCGTCTACGTCTACGACGCGATCGGCTCGTACTACGGCATCGACGCGCAGACCTTTGTGCGCGAGCTCGCCGCGATCGAGGCCGGCACCATCCACCTGCGCCTCAACTCGCCGGGCGGGGATGTCTTCGCGGCCCGGGCCATGAAGACGGCCCTGGAGCAGCACAAGGCGAAGGTGGTGGCGCACATCGACGGCGTCGCGGCCTCGGCCGCCTCCTTCCTGATGCTGGCGGCCGACGAGATCGCGATCGCCGACGGCGCCTTCGTGATGATCCACGAGCCGTGGAGCCTCGCGCTCGGCACCGCCGACGAGATGCGGGCCTCGGCCGACCTGCTCGACAAGGTCGGGGAGGCGATCGCCGCGGACTATCAGCGACGCACGGGCAAGAGCGCCGAGGAGGTCGCCGCCTGGATGAAGGCGGAGACCTGGTTCTCCGCGGACGAGGCGATCGAGAACGGCTTTGCCGATCGCAAGGCCGAGAAGGCGGCGGTGGCGAACGCCTTCGACCTCACGGCCTTCCGCAATGCGCCCCGGGCGCTCCTGGAGCGCGCCCCCTTCGACGCGCTGGCGGCCGATCGCGGCCGCTACGAGGCCCGCCTGCGGCTGATCGAGCGCGCCGCCTGACCCGCCCGCCCCGGGCATCTCACCATGGCCGCCGCGCGCGGCCTTTTTCGTTGGAGCACACCCCATGACGCAGTCCGTTCAGGCCCTGCGGGAGCAGCGCGCGGCCAAGGCGCGCGAGGCCCGCAACCTCCTCGACACCAAGACCGGCAAGGACTGGACCGAGGAGGTCAAGAACCAAGTCGATGCCATCTACGCCGACATCGACCGCATCGACGAGCAGCTCACGCGCTTCGACCGCGTGCTGCAGATCGAGGACTCGCTCGAGCAGCGCGGCCAGGTCCTCGCCGATCGCTCCGGCCGTTCGGTGGACGAGAACGCCGCCATCCTCGCGAAGGAGAAGGCGATCTTCAACGCCTGGGCCCGCGGCGGCGTCGAGGCCCTGACCGACGAGCAGCGCGCCCACGTGAAGGCCCGCCGGGACGAGGCCCAGCGCATCTACGGCGCGCAATCGGTCGGCACCGGCTCCGAGGGCGGCTACCTGGCCCCGCGCGACTTCGCGGGCACGCTGCTGGAGCGCATGGCGGTCTTCGGTGGCATGCGCGCGCTCGCGACCGTGATCCAGACGGACGGCGGCAACCCGATCGACTACCCGACCGTCGACGAGACCGGCCAGGAAGGGGAGATCGTCGGCGAGGGGACAAACGCGACGACCGGCGACATCACCTTCGGCACGGTCAACATCGACGCGCACAAGTACTCGTCCAAGATCGTGGTGGTGCCGATCGAGCTCCTGCAGGACAGCCGCGTCGACATCGAGGCCTACGTGAACGTGGCGCTGGCCAACCGCCTCGCCCGCATCACCAACCGGCACTTCACGCTCGGCACCGGCACCAACCAGCCGCGCGGCGCCGTGACGGCGGCGGCGCAGGGCAAGGTCGGCGCCGCTGGGCAGACCACCTCCATCACCTACGACGATCTCGTGGACCTGGAGCATTCCGTCGATCCGGCCTACCGGCTCAACGGCCGCTGGCAGTTCCACGACCAGACCCTGAAGGTGATCAAGAAGCTCAAGGACGGACAGGGCCGGCCGCTCTGGCGCCCGGGCATCGCCGGCGGCGACCCGGCCGACATCCTCAACTACGGCTACACGATCAACCAGCACATGCCGCCGATGGCGGCCGGCGCGAAGTCGATCCTGTTCGGCGATCACACGAAGTACGTGATCCGCGACGTGATGGCGGTGACGCTGTTCCGCTTCGCGGACAGCCGCTACATGGAGAAGGGGCAGGTCGCGTTCCTGGCCTGGTCGCGGCACGACGGCGACCTGATCGACGCCTCGAACGACGCGCTGAAGTACTACCAGAACGCGGCCGCCTGATCGGCTCACCCGTGAGAGCAGCCGGGCGGCCGCGCGCCGCCCGGTCCGACCGCCCTGCGATCGAGGCCCCTCCCATGTACGTCCGCATGCTCACCGCCATGGCGGGTGACGCGTTCTCCCACCTGCCCGGCGACCTCGTCGACGTGCCGGAGGCGACCGCCGAGGCCTGGAAGACGGCCGGCCTCGCCGAGGATCCGCCCAAGGCGGCCGCCAGCGAGAAGGCCGCCAAGGACCTCCGCGCCCGGGTTGCCGAGCTCGAGGCGCAGCTCGCCGAGGCGCTCGCGGACCGGGACGCGCTGCGCCAGCAGATCGAGGTCCTGGCGGCCGCGAACGCCGATCTCACCGCGCAGCTCGCCCCGGCCGCCTGACCGTGCTGCGCTACCGCCGGGAGACGCCGCCGGCGGGCGAGGTCGTCACGCTCGCCCGGGCCCGCGAGCACCTGCGGCTCGATGCAGCCGACGGCCAGGACGCCCCGGTCACCGCGGCGCTCGCCGCGGCCGTCGAGCAGCTCGACGGCTACCACGGCCAGCTCCGCCATGCCCTGCTGACCCAGGTCTGGGAGGCAACGGGGGAGGGGCCGGGCGAGTGCGGCATCCCGGGCATGCGCGGCTTCCTGCTCGACCTGCCGCCCGTCCAGGCGGTGCTGTCGATCGAGTCCCTGTCGGGCGGCGCCTACCTGCCGCTTCCGGCCGGGAGCTGGCGCGAACTCTACCCGCTGCGCCGGCGCTGCCTCGCCGTGGTGCCGACGATCGGTGCCATCTGGCCGACAGCGGATCGCGACCCGGCCGCCTGGCGCATCCGGTTCCGGGCCGGCTACGGCGAGGCCGGTGACGCAGTGCCGGAGACGATCCGGTTCGCGATCCTGCTGCTTGCCACCGACCTGTTCGAGAACCGCGACGGCAAGCAGTTCGCCAACCTGGTTGAGAACCCCACGGTCGAGCGCCTGCTCGCCCCCTACCGACCCTCGGAGGCCTGAGAGAGGAGGCCCTGCTGCACGAACTCGCGGTTGGCCCTTAGCTGTTCGAGAGAAATGCGAGCCATAGCCTGCGCTGTCATCAGGCAGCGTCCTGCGCCAGCCGATACGGAGCAGCCAGCGCGGCGATGGGAAGCTTCCACGCTTCGCTGATGGCGCGGATCTGATCGAGGGTGAGATGGCGCTTCCGGTTCAGGATCTCCGAAGCCCGCGACCGCGATCCGAGAAGCTCTGCAAGCTCGGCTTGCGACCGACCCATGTCCTCGATCGCGAACCGTAGGATCTCGACCGGATCGGCCGCTTCGACCGGATGGTGCTCGTTCTCGTAAGCTTCGACCAGGGTCGCGAGAACGTCGAGCTTGTCTCCTTCAGGGGTACCGAGGGGCGCCCCCCAAAGACGCTCAATTTCCTTGAGCGCTTCGGCATGGTCGGTGTCATTGCGAATGGGGCGGATATCCATGGCAACCTCTTAGTATTGCGATACGGTCAGGGCATCTACAGCATCGTACTCAGCATGCGCGCCGAGGAACTTCACGAACACGATCTGTTTCTCGAAATCGAAGGCCGCGATCAGGCGGTAGTTGCCGCCGGAGATCGGGAAGCGGACGCGATCTGCGTTCAAAACCTTCGCCTTCGGGAAGGCAGACTGCACTTCAGACATAGAAGCAAAGGTCCCGGCCTTCATCACGGTATGCCACCGGATCAACGCCACCTTCGCGGCCGGATGCTTATCTGCGTAGTCCCGGAGGGTGCTGAAGGCGATGATCCGCATTCCCATGACGTAGCATGTTCCCGAATTGGGAACAAGAGGCGGACTGCTTCAAAGCTCAGAGGAGGGCTCGCACGCCTTTCGATCGTCCTCGTCGAACACGTGTTCAGCCACAGTGTAGGGAGGCCCTTCGAACCAGCCCATCGCCTCGGCCTCGGCGCCCGAGACCTCGCGGGTCATGGGCTTCCGTCCAGGCGTCAGGGTCGTGATTTGGGCCGCGTCCACCTGGATCGCTACGACCACACCGGTGCCGATGTCCGTGCAGCGCCAGCGCTTCCCACCACACAGGAACTCACCGCGGAGCCCGTGACCTGATGGATCCCGGCCGGACCGACAAGCGGGTCATTTTCCGCAGGCGTGTGGCCGTGCCGAAGGCCAGCGGCAACGGCACCAACCGCGAGTTCCGCGACCTCTTCCCCTGCTGGGCCGCGTGGCGGCCGCTCACGGGCCGCCGGCTCGCCGAAGCGGGCGGCGTGACCGACGGGATCGAGGGCGCGATCGTGGTGCGCGATACGCCCCGCACCCGCGACCTCACCGTGGCCGACCGCGTGATCCTTGACGGGCGGGACATGGCGCTGGAGTCGGTGCCGATCGGCGAGCGCAGCGGCTGGCTCACCATCAAGGTCTCGCGGCGGGTGGCGGGCTCGACGTGATCGGCGGCCTGTTCACCGCCGGCCGGCTCGCCTGGTCGGCGGTCACCGGCGTTGATGCGCTGGTCGACACGCTCGCCCGCATGGGCGTGAAGCTGGCCCTGCGCAGCCGCGCCATCGACCGCAGCGTGGCCGAGGACATCGTCGAGCGCGCCCGCGGCCGCGTGCCCCGCGACACCGGCCGGCTCTATTCCGGGATCGCGGTCACCGAGCGCGACGGCGTCTGCGGCGTGATCGCGAGCGCGGTCCACCCGGACGACCCCCGGGAGATGGATTACGCCTTCCTGGTCGAGCACGGCACGCGGCCGGGGGTGCGGGGCCAGCGCATCGCCGATCCGGACTTCTACCGCACGGCGGCCGGCGGCCGCGGCGGGATCAACCCGGCGACGGGGCGGCGCTTCCGGGTGGCGAACGCCAACCGGCGGTCGCAGCGCACGCATCCCGGCACCAAGCCGCAGCCGTATTTCTGGCCCGCGGTCGAGGAGGGGCTGGCGGCGCGCGGGATCGCCATGGCGGACGTCATCGCCGACGTCGCCGGCGAGGAGGGGTTCTAGATGCAGGCCTCCCCCGAGCTGACCTTCCTGACGGCCGTGCTGGCACGCTTGCGGGCGACATCGGTGGTGAACAATGCCGTCCGCGGCCGGATCTTCGACGACGTGCCGGACGAGGGGGATCGGAAGCCGCCCTGGATCCACGCCGGCCCGATGAATGCCCAGCGTGTCGAGATGGGCTGCTCGGCCGCCTGGGACCTGCGCCTGCGGCTCTACGTGGAGTCGGCGGCCTTCGACCGCGACGAGGCCTGGACGATCGCCCGGGCCGCCATGCGGGCGCTCGAGGGGCAGGAGCCGCCTGCGGCCGACGGCTTCACCGATCGCCTGACCATCCGCCAGTCCGGCGACGTCATCGATCCGCTCGCGGTCAAGTCCGTGTTCTTCGACGTCGCTACCCGCCTAATCGACGTCTAGGGTCAAAATCCAATCAGCTTGGCTGCTCGACGACCGCTCTTGACCCTTCTGAGACGTTAAGCTTCGCTCGCTTGAAGGCCGGGATCTAGCTGCAACCTGAACTACATCGACGCAAACTCCTGATCCACGGCGATCAATGCGTCGGCAAAACAGCGCTGCCGCCCTCATGTGCGTGGCCTGTTCTCACCCCTCAGGACGCTCGCGAATTTGCGTCATTGAACCGCGTGCAGCATTTGCCAGCTCGGCAATTCGGCTATCGGCTCGGCGGAGCCGCCGACAGAGCTCTCGGTTGATATTCTGCATTACCATCGCATACGCGTAGATGTCGGCCTTGTAATACGTGTACAGGTTTCGGGCTGTGATCTCGTACAGCCGTACTGGACTCTCCGCGACGAGGGTGGCTGATCGGTTCTGCACTTCGATGAGCGTCATTTCGCCGAAAAAATCACCAGGACCGAGATGGCTTATATCAACCACGCACCCCGAATCCCCGAGCTTGCTCACTACGAGCTCTCCGGAGTGAACAATATACATTGAGCGCCCCGGCTCTCCTTCCGCTATGACAGTGGCACCTGCCTCGAAGCGGCGCTCGACCAGCATCGAGATCAGGAGATCGAGACTCGCGTCTGAGAGGCCACCGAAGAAAGGTGTATCGACCAAGAACGCCTTCAGCTCGGGCGAACTGATAGCCATCAGCCTATTACACTCCCGCTTCCGGAACTCGGCCGCGCCGCATCTTTGTGGACTCTCCGTCCGTCCGCAAGTTTTTTACACGTCTGGCTAGGGCGCAAACCGGACGTTCAGTGGGCGACCAACGAACGACCGCAATCCACCGAGGCTGTGTGAAAACGGCTGCCGCCCGGGAGCGTGTAGAACGATCTCCTCCACATCGAACGATGGCCGAGGGCAAGATCACATATACTTCTACACGCCGGCCATATTGGGGAAGAGTTTACTATGTCATCCAGGCGAACCGCCGTTTTCACACGACCTCCACCCATAGCGACCCTTGTACAGCCAATCTGATTGGGTTTTGACCCTAGCGCCCCGAACACAAGGAGATCGAGGATGTCTCAAGCCGTTCCGTTCGGCGGAAAGGACCTGCGCTTGTTGCGCAAGTCCAGCGCCGCCGATGACAATCCGACGTTCCTCTGCACCGTCACGACCAAGGATCTGACCAAGACCTGGGAATACGACTACGCCACGGTGCCGGACTGCGACAGCCCGGACGCGCTGCCGGCCCGGCGCAGCATCAAGAAGATGAGCGCCTGGAGCGTCAACGCCTCCGGGATCGCCGATGCGAAGTCCTACCGCGAGCTCGACGCGGCCGCCGAGGCGGACACCCCGATGTTCGTGCGGATCCTGGTCGCCAGGCCCGCCGCGGCCGGCGGCGGCCATTGGGACGGCGCGGTCTGGTTCGAGAACCTGAAGATCGAGTCCCAGGACATGGGCGTCGTGAAGTTCTCCGCCCAGCTGCGCGGCGAGGGACCGCTCGCCTGGACCAACGCGACGCCGTGAGGCTTAGGAGCACACGCGATGAGGACGGACACCTCCCGCACGGCGCACTACGCCGAGTTCGCGGGCCGGCGGCGCAAGTTCGAGCTGCGCCTGGGCGAGATCGGCGAGCTCGAGCGCCGCTGCGGTGCCGGCATCGGCGCCATCATGCTGCGGCTGGCGAACCACACCTTCTACGGGGCCGACGTGCGCGAGACGGTGCGGCTCGGCCTGATCGGCGGCGGCGAGGACCTGGCCGGCGCCGAGGCGCTGATGCGCTACACCGTCGACGGCTTCCCGCTCAGCACCCACCTGCAACTCGCGGCCGACATCCTGTCGGCGGCGGTGGCCGGCGTGGAGCCGGAGGGAAACGGCGAGACGGAGGGGAGGAGCGACGCCCCGGCGACCTCTCCGTCTGGTACCGCGCCGGGGGCATGATGGGGCTGACGCCCCGGCAGATCGACGCGCTGGCGATCGCCGAGATGATCGCGATGGGCGAGGGCTTCCGCGCCTTCCACGGCGCCGAGGACCGCCCTGAGGAGCCGGACCTGGACGAGTTCTACCGAGCGCTCGCCGAGGCGCGGGGAGGCTGATCCGTGAACGCTCCCCTGACTATCCGCTTCGCCTCGGACATCTCCGGCGCGAAGGCCGGGATGCAGGACTTGGCCGCCGCCGTCGTCAGCAACATGACCAAGGTGTCCGCCGCGACCCTTGCCAGTATGCAGAACATGGACAGGCTCGGCCTCGCGTTTCAGCGGCTCAGCGGGTCTGTCGGGGCGATCCCGAGGATCGCCAATGACCTCGCCGCCGGTGTCGCCGCCTACGTCGTGTTCAAGCTTGCGCTGGACGGGCTCACGGCTGCCGCGAAGGCCGCCAGCGACGCCCTCGAGAGTACGGCGAAGATCGGCGATGACGCGGCACGGCTCGGCGTGTCGACGACCTTCCTGCAGACCTATCAGGCTCAGGCACGGGCTCTGAAGGTCGATGTCGATGATCTGACGCAATCCTTGGAAACGGCGAAGGCAGCCTTCACCGTGAAGCTGGGCGAAGGCGGCGTCGATGCGCGCAACCAGAGCAGCTTCGAGGCCCGTCTTCGTCAGCACATGGCGGTGGGGAACGTCACACAAGGCCAGATCGACAGCGTCGCCAACGCCATCGGCACCGAACAGAAGTTTCGCGCCGCACTGGATGTCATGATCCAGATGCAGGCGACGGGAAGGGAACTCGCCGCGCTGGACTTGGCGTCCCGCCTGTTCCCGCCCGGCATCGTCGACCGGATCCGCAGCGGCGAGATCGAACTCGACCGGTTCAAGAAGAGCATGGATGATGTCCGAAATCCGGACCTCGTCCTGTTGAAGCCGGAGGAGATCGCGCGAGCGCAAGAGCTGCAGCGGCGGCTTGAGGATGCTCAGGCCACGCTCGATCGCGTGGGCAAGGAGTTCTATCAAGACCTGGTGCGAGCAGGGGCTCGCCTCAAAGAGGATGCGATCATCTGGAAAGAGACGATCGCCGCCGGGGCGCAGATCCTCCTGACTGCGACACGGGGGGCGCAGCGGGCGGCCGCGGAGTATCAGCAAGGGGGAGCCGGTCTCTCGGCGGGACCGCGGAAGCCGTCGCTCGGCGCCGAGCTCGGCGCCATCGCTCCGCCTCCGAAAGCCGTCTCGACAGGCAGGTCGTTCGGACCAACCGACCAAGCCTACGAGAACGCGGTGACCAAGCTGCGCGGCAATCTCGGCAACAAGACCCTGCTGGACCAGGCCGCCCGTGCATCCGATGCCATGGCGAGCGGCATCCGGCAGAAGCGGGACACCTCGAACCCGCTGGTCAGCGCCAAGCCGCACAAAGCCGGCGGCGCGGACGGGGTAGACCCGCTCGAGGCCTTCATCGGTCAGATCGAGAAATCCGCGGCGGCCATCAAGGCGGAGGTCGCCGCCTACAGCAAGTCGAATGCCGAGAAGCAGATCGCGATCAATCTCGCAAAGGCGGAAGAGCAGGCCAAGCAGAAGGGCGTCACGCTGACGGACGAGCAGATCCGGCGCATCAAGGAGGCCTCGGCCGCGACAGCCCAGTACAAGGACAAGCTTTCCGACCTGGAGCAGGTGGAGCGCCAGGCGGCCGAGACGGCCCGCACCTTCGGCGACGCGCTGGCCAACGGCCTCGCGGATGCGGTGCTCGAGGGCAGGAGCCTCGGCGACGTGCTGATGAACTTGGAGAAGCAGCTCGCCCGCTCCGCGCTCCAGGCTCTGTTCACGGGGCAGGGGCCCTTGGCCGGCCTTCTCGGGACGGCCCCGGCCGCCAGCGCGGGCTCGAACGCCGTCGGCGGCCTGTTCGGCGAGATCACGAACTTGTTCCGCGCCAATGGCGGGTCCGTCGAGGCCGGGCGCGCCTATACGGTGGGCGAGCTCGGGCGCGAGCTGTTCGTGCCGAACCAGGACGGGCGGGTGATCCCGATCGCGCGCGGCGCCGGCCCGCCGGCCGCACCCGATGGCGCGAGTCGCGCGCGGCCGATCCAGGTCAGCATGGTGGTGCAGACGCCCGATGCGCCGAGCTTCGCGCGTTCCGAGGCCCAGATCACCGCTGCCCTCTACCGGGCAGTGCAGCGGGGCATGCGGTCGGGCTGATGGCCGCGCCCTTCCACGAGGTGCGCTTTCCCCTGAGCCTCTCCTACGGCTCGCGCGGCGGGCCCGAGCGGCGCACCGAGATCGTCACGCTGGGCTCGGGCGACGAGGAGCGCAACAGCCTCTGGCGCCACTCCCGCCGCTCCTACAATGCCGGCCCGGCCCTGCGCCGGGCCGAGGACATCGCCCTGCTGCTGGCCTTCTTCGAGGAGCGCCGCGGGCCGCTCTACGGCTTCCGCTGGCGCGACACCTTCGACCATGCCTCCTGTGCGCTTGGCCAGCAGCCGGCTCCCACCGACCAGCCGCTCGGCACCGGCGACGGCAGCACCACGGTGTTCCCGCTCGCCAAGACCTATGGCGGCGCCTTCGCTCCCTATCTCCGCCCCATCCTCAAGCCGGTCGCCGGCTCCGTGCGCATCGCGGTCGCCGGCACCGAGCTGCCGGCCTCCGCCTTCCAGGTCGATCCCACCACCGGGCGCGTCACCCTGGCCGCGGCGCCGGCGCCGGGTGCTGCCGTCACCGCCGGCTTCCTGTTCGATGTGCCGGTGCGCTTCGCCAGCGACCGCCTCGAGATCGACCACCAGGCCGTGCTGGCCGGCGTGGTCGCCGACATTCCGGTGATCGAGCTGCGCCGATGAAGACCCTGCCGCCCGGCCTCGCCGCCAGCCTCGCCAGCGGCGTCACCACCCTGTGCCGCTGCTGGATCCTCACCCGCAGCGACGGCCAGCGCCTCGGCTTCACGGATCACGACGAGGACGTCCTCTGTGACGGCGTGCTCTGCTCGGCCGAGAGCGGCGCCACCGGCAGCGCCCTCGAGCAGAGCGCGGGGCTCGCCGTCGACAGCCTGGAGATCATGGGCGCGCTGAGCAGCGGGCGCCTGGCCGAGGCCGAGCTCGCCCGCGGCCTCTACGACGGTGCCGCCGTCGCGGTGTGGTGGCTGGACTGGGCCGCCCCGGCCCATGCGGTGCTCATCCTGTCCGGCACCATCGGCGAGGTCTCGCGCGGCTGCACCGGCTTCACCGCCGAGGTGCGCGGGCTCGCCGATCGGCTGGCTCAGCCCTGCGGCCGGCTCTACCAGCGCTCCTGCGATGCCCTGTTCGGCGATCCCCGCTGCGGGATCGACGCCACATCGGCCACCTATCAGGGCAGCGGCCGCGTCACCGCCGTGCGCTCCGCCCGCGCGCTCGTCGCCGCGGGCCTCGAGGCCTACCGCACCGACTGGTTCACCGCCGGCCACCTGGTCTGGGCCTCCGGCGCCAATGCCGGGGCAGTCGTCGAGGTGCGCGCCCACCTGCGTTCCGGAGCGAGCGCCTTGCTCGAGCTGTGGGAGCCGATGCCGGCCCCGATGGCGGCCGGCGACAGCTTCACGCTCACGGCCGGCTGCGACAAGTCCTTCACGAGTTGCCGGGCCAAGTTCGGCAATGGCGTCCACTTCCGCGGCTTCCCGGATCTGCCGGGCAACGACTACGCGGTGTCGGCCAGCCCGGCGGGAGCGCAGAATGACGGCGGACGCCTCTGATCGCACCCGCGCGCGGGTCGTTGCGCTCGCCCGGACGTGGCTCGCCACCCCCTACCATCATCAGGCCGCGCTCAAGGGGGTGGGCTGCGACTGCCTCGGCCTGCTGCGCGGCGTCTATGCCGAGCTGTACGGCTGCGCGCCCGAAGCGCCGCCGCCCTACAGCCCGAGCTGGGCGGAGGACCACGGCAGCGAGACGCTGCGCGAGGCGGCCCGCCGCCACCTTGAGGAAATCCCGATCCCGCAGGCGGAAGCCGGTGACGTGCTGCTGTTCCGCTGGCGCGACGGGCTGCCGGCCAAGCACTGCGCCATCCTCTCCGGCCCCAGCCGGATGATCCACGCCTATGACGGCCATGCCGTCCTGGAGAGCGGGATCCCGCCGGCCTGGAGCCGGCGCATCGCGCATGCCTTCCGCTTTCCGGAGATCGCCCGATGAGCACGCTGGTGCTGTCCTATGCCGGCAAGGCGGTCGGCACCGCGCTCGGCGGGCCGCTCGGCGGCGTCCTCGGCGGGATCGCCGGGGCCGCCCTCGGCGGGGTGGCCGATCGCGCCCTGTTCGGCGCGCGGCCCAAGCCGCAGATCGCCAGCGGGCCGCGCCTGTCCGAGCTCTACGTCACCGCGTCCAGCGAGGGCGCGGCGATCGCCCGCGTCTACGGCCGCACCCGCGTCGCCGGCCAGATCATCTGGGCCACCAGGCTCAAGGAGACCCAGGCCGTCGAGACGGTGAAGACCCGCGGCGGCAAGGGGATGCCGCAGCCGAAGACCTACAACGTGACGTACAGCTACAGCGTCAGCATGGCGGTGGCCTTCTGCGAGGGGCCGATCCAGGCCCTCGGCGAGGTCTACGCGGACGGCAAGCCGATCCGGCTCGCCGACTACCAGGCCCGGCTCTATCTCGGCACGGAGGATCAGCTGCCGGATCCCAAGATCGAGGCGATCGAGGGCGCGGCCCCGGCCTACCGGGGCGTGGCTTATCTCGTGTTCGAGGATCTGCCGTTGGCCGCCTTCGGCAACCGCGTCCCGGTGATCACCGCCGAGATCATCCGCCGCCCGCCCGCCGCCAGTGCACGGCCCGCGCTGGAGGAGCTGATCACCGCCGTGACCCTGATCCCGGGCATGGGCGAGTTCGTCTATGCCACCGCCCCGGTGACGGCGCGCGAGTTCGGCGCCATTGCCGGGCAGAACACCGTCTCGGGCGGGGTCGATCTGCTGAAGGCGCTCGATCAGCTCCAGGCCGAGGCGCCGCGCTGCCGGCACGTCGCGCTGGTGGTGGCGTGGCACGGCACCGACCTGCGGCTTGCCGCCTGCCGGATCCTGCCGAAGGTCGAGACGGCCGCCAAGAGCACGGATGTGCCCTGGCGGGCCGGCGGCCTGTCGCGGGCGCAAGCGTCGGTGGTGAGCCGGGACGCGGACGGCGCCCCGCTGCTCGGCGGGGCGCCCTCGGATCTTTCGGTGGTGCAGGCGATCGGCGAGCTGAAGCGGCGGGGCTTGTCGGTCACGCTCTACCCGTTCGTGATGATGGACATCCCGGCCGGGAACGGCCTGCCCGACCCGTATGGCGGGCCCGAGCAGGCGGCGTTTCCCTGGCGCGGGCGCCTCAGCTGCGATCCGGCGATCGGCCGCCCGGGCAGCCCGGACAAGACCGCGGCGGCCGCCGCGCAGGTGGCGGCCTTCTTCGGCACGGTGAGGCCGGCCGATCTGGCCTGGACCGGCGCGACCGTCAGCTGCGCCCGGGACGAGTGGAGCTTCCGCCGCTTCATCCTGCACTGCGCCCGTCTGGCCGAGGCAGCGGGCGGGGTCGACAGCTTCCTGATCGGCTCGGAGATGGTCGGGCTGACCTCCGTGCGCTCGGATGCCGCCACCTTCCCGGCCGTGGCGCAGCTCAAGTCCCTGGCGGCCGACGCCCGCGCCATCCTCGGCGCCGGGGCTGCAATCGGCTACGGCGCCGACTGGAGCGAGTACGCCAATTATCGCCCGGCTGACGGCACGGGCGACCTCTACTTCCACCTCGATCCGCTCTGGGCGGACAGCAACATCGACTTCATCGGCATCGACAACTACATGCCGCTCGCCGACTGGCGCGACGGCTTCGATCATCTGGACGCGCAGGATCACAAGGCGATCTACGATCCGGAGTATCTGACGCAGAACATCGCCGGGGGCGAGCTGTTCGACTGGTACTATCCGACGCTCGCCGACCGCGACGCGCAGAACCGGGTGCCGATCACCGACAGCGCCCATGCCGAGCCGTGGGTGTTCCGGATCAAGGATCTGCGCGCCTGGTGGCTCAACCCGCACCACGACCGGCCCGGCGGCGTCCGGCAGGAAGCCGCCACCGCCTGGCGGCCCCAGTCCAAGCCGATCCGCTTCACCGAGGTGGGCTGCCCGGCCGTCGACAAGGGCGCCAACCAGCCCAACGTCTTCGTCGATCCGAAATCCTCCGAGAGCTTCCTGCCCCATTACTCCTCCGGGCGGCAGGACCTGATGATGCAGCGCGCCTACCTCGAGGCGACGCTGCGCCACTGGCAGAGCCCGGACGGCAACCCGGTCTCGACGGTCTACGGCGGCCGCATGGTCGATCCGCAGCGGCTGTTCGTGTGGACCTGGGATGCGCGGCCCTTCCCCGAGTTCCCGCGCCAGGTTTCGGTCTGGAGCGACAGCCCGAACTACAGCCTCGGGCATTGGCTCACCGGCCGGCTCAACCTCGGCCTGCTGCCCGACGTCGTCGCCGATCTCTGCGCCGGCAGCGGCGCGCCGGTCGACGTGTCGGCGCTGCACGGCCTCGTGCACGGCTACACCGTGGCCGAGGTGCAGGCCCCGCGCGACAGCCTGGCGCCCTTGCGCACCGCCTACTTCTTCGATGGGGTCGAGAGCGGCGGCGCCATCCACTTCCGGCCGCTCGCGCAGGCTCCGGTGGCCCACTTCACCGAAGCCGATCTGGTCGCCTCCGGCGCCGGGCCGGATTACCGGCGCACCCGCACGGACGAGACCGCGCTGCCGGCCGCGGTGGCGCTGAGCTACCTCGATCCGGCCCGCGCCTACCAGAGCGCGGCCGTCGAGGCGCGCCGCGCCGCCGGCCGCTCGGCCGCGGTGTCGCGGACCGCGCTGCCGCTGTGCCTGGAGGAGGGCGCCGCCCGCGGCTTGGCCCAGGCGCTGCTCTATCAGGCGGTGGTGGAGCGCGAGGCGGTCGGCGCGGTGCTGCCGCCCTCGGCCCTGGCCCTGGAGGCGGGCGACGTCGTCAGCCTGACGCTGGCCGGCAGCCGCACCGACTACCGCCTGACGCGGCTGGGCCTGGAGGCGGGCCGGCCGGTGAGCGCGGTGCGGGCGGACAGCGGCGTCTATGCCTACCGGGACGGCAGTGCCAGCGGGCGGGCGCCGGCCCCGCCGGCGACGATCGGGGTCGGGCTGTTCCAGGCCCTGGACCTGCCGCTGCTGCGCGCGGACGCGGTGGCGCATGCGCCGTACTTCGCCGGCTACACCGCGCCGTGGTCGCCGATCGCGGTGCTGCGGGCGCTCGGCGGCGGGCCGTTCGCGGCGGATGCGGTGGTGGCCGCCCGCTCGATCATCGGCCAGCTCACGGCCCCGCTCTCCAGCGGCCCCACCCAGCGCTGGGACCGGGTCTCGGCGCTCGACGTGCAGGTGCCGGCCGGGGCCGAGCTCACCTCCGCGCCGGAGATGGAGGTGCTCAACGGCGCCAACGCGGCGGCCCTGCTCACCCCCTCGGGCGAGTGGGAGATCCTGCAATGGGCCACCGCCACCCTGCTGGGGCCGGGCCGCTGTCGGCTGACCACCTTGCTGCGCGGGCAGCGCGGGACCGAGTTCGCCCTGGGCGACCCGACCCCGGCCGGGGCGCCGTTCGTGGTGCTCTCGGAGGCCCTGGTGCAGTCGAACATGCCCCTGGCCAGCCGGGCCCTGCCGCAGGTCTTCCGCTGGGGGCCGGCGGCACTGCCGCCGGAGGATGCGAGCTATGCGGGCGCCACCCTGACCATCGCGGGGGCGGGCCTGCGCCCCTACGCCCCGGTGCAGGCCCGGCTGCGGCGCCAGGCGAGCGGCGACCTCGTGCTGAGCTGGATCCGCCGCACCCGGCTCAACGGCGATGCCTGGGAGCAGACCGAGGTGCCGCTCGCCGAGGAGACCGAGGCCTATGCGGTCGAGATTCGCGACGGGATGACGGTGCTCCGCACGGTCCAGACCGACACGCCGCGCCTGACCTACACGGCGGCCGAGCAGGCGGCGGACTTCGGCGGGCCGGTGCTGCGCCTGTCCATCGCCATCCACCAGCTCTCCGCAACCTACGGCCGCGGCGCGGCCCTGAGGACGACGCTCCATGTCTGACGCAACGCCGCTGCTCGCGCTGCCGCTCCTGCAGGCGGCGCAGGCGCAGAAACACGTGACGCACAACGAGGCACTGCTCGGCCTCGACACGCTGGTGCAGCTCGCCGTCCTCGACAAGGACCGGCTCGAACCCCCGGCAAGCCCGGCCGAGGGCGACCGCTACCTGATCGCCGGAGCGAGCCCGAGCGGCGCGTGGACGGGATGGGCGGGGCGCATCGTCCGGTTTCAGGACGGCGCGTGGCGATCCTTCGTTCCGCGGCCCGGGTGGTTCGCCTGGGTCACCGATGAGGCGGACCTTTACACCTACACGGGCGGTGCGTGGGTCGGGTTCCGGGCCACGCTCACGGCGCTGCAGAACCTCGCCCGCCTCGGGATCGGCACCACGGCGGATGCCGCCAATCCGTTCGCGGCCAAGCTCAACGCGGCGCTGTGGACCGCGCTCGCCCGCGCCGAGGGCGGCACGGGCGACCTGCGCTACACCCTCAACAAGGACGCGCCCGCCAACACGCTCTCGCTGCTGTTCCAATCCGGCTGGTCCGGCCGGGCCGAGATCGGGCTGACCGGCGACGACGACCTGCACCTGAAGGTCTCGGCCGACGGCAGCGCCTGGATCGAGGCGCTGCGGATCGACCGCAGCACCGGCGGGCTCGTCGCCGGCCCGCTCGCGGCGGGCGCGCTGACGTACGGCAAGGCGAGCCGGCTCCCCGCCGCGACGAACCTCGACACGCTCACGACCGCGGGCTTCTACGACGGCGCGCAGCTCGTCAACGCGCCCACGGCCGAGTGGTGGTACATCGAGGTCCAGACCCACTCGAACAGCAGCCTCTACGCCCTGCAGCGGGCGACGCGGCTGAACGACGCCGCCGCGCGGGAGACCTGGCAGCGCGTCCGGGTCGCCGGCCGCTGGAGCAGCTGGGATCGCCTCTGGACCTCGGCCAGCTTCGATCCGACCACCAAGATGGACAAGGCGGGCGGCAGCTTCACGGCGGGCATCACCGTCCCCGGCGCCGTGGCCGTCAGCGGCCTTGCGGGCGAGGTGGCGTGGGCGGACCGCTGGAGCGGCGCCGCGCGCTGGGTGGTGTACGCGGCCGGCGGCCCGCTGCGGGTGTACCGGGACGACACCGGCGACCTGTTCTGGTTCACCGAGGCCGGGTTCCATCCGTCTGCCGACAACGCCAAAGCCAGCGGGCTCGCCCCGAACCGGTGGAGCACCGTCTACGCCGCGACCGGCTCGATCAACACCTCGGATGCCCGCGAGAAGACCGGGGTTGCGCCGCTGACCGAGGCGGAACTCGCGTGGGCGAGCGATCTCGCCAAGGAGATCGGCACCTTCCAGTTCCTCTCCGCAATTGCCGAGAAGGGCGCGGAGGGGGCGCGGCACCACATCGGCCTGACGGTGCAGCGGGCGATCGCGCTGGGGCAGGCGCGCGGCCTCGACCCGTTCCGCTACGCCTTCATCTGCTACGACAAGTGGGACGCCGAGCCCGAGGTCTCCGAGCCGATCCTCGGCGAGGACGGAGAGCCGAGCGGCGAGACCCGCGTGCTGTCGCCCGCCCGGCCGGCCGGCGACCGCTACGGCTTCCGGCCGGATCAGCTCGCGCTGTTCATCGCCCGCGGCCAGGAGGCCCGCTTGGCGGCGCTCGAAGCCCGCCTGAGCTGACCCCAGCCTGAGGTCCGGCAGGCCGGCTCGGCCGGACTTCGGCTCCCCCTGATCCCCACCCCTGGAGAGACTCGATGGCTGCGTCGCGCTTCGACGCTGCGCTCGCGCGCGTGCTCGCGCACGAGGGCGGCTGGTCCGATCATCCGGCCGACCCGGGCGGGCCCACCAACCTCGGGGTGACCCTCGGCACGCTCTCGGCCTGGCTGGGGCGGCCGGCGACCCGGGCGGAGGTGAAGGCGCTGACGCCCGCCTCGGTGGCGCCGCTGTACCGGGCGCGGTTCTGGGATGCGGTGCGCGGCGACGCCCTGCCGGCCGGGGTGGACCTCGCAGTGTTCGACTTCGCGGTGAACAGCGGCGTGAGGCGGGCCGCGATGGCGCTGCAGCGGGCGCTCGGCGTGGCGGATGACGGGCGGATCGGCCCGGCGACGCTGGCGGCGGCCGCCCGGGCGCCGGCCGCGCGCACGATCCGGCGGATCTCGGCCGACCGGCTCGCCTTCCTGCGGCGGCTGTCCACCTGGCCGAGCTTCGGCCGCGGCTGGGGGCGCCGCGTGAGCGAGGTCAGGGCCGCGGCCCTCGCGATGGCGGCCTCGGCTCCGACCGCCGCCTCCAAGCCCGGGTGGCGGCGCTGGACCGCCCGGCTCTCGGCCTGAGCCGTCCCGCGCGCCGCCGGGTCCCGCGGCGCAGACACCGGAGAGAGACCATGACGAAGTTCCTGACGCCGGGCGTGGTGACCGGCCTGCTCTCGGCCGCGGCGATCGGCGCCAGCCTCGCCGGCAAGCCCGCGCTCGCCGCCTTCCTCACCGACCCGTCCACCGCGGCGAACGTGCTGGCGGCCCTGGGCGCGATCGGCGCGCTCGCGGCCGGCCTCCTCAAGGGCGTGCGCTCGTGATCCCGGCGCTCTTCCCGCAAGCGGGGAGGGCGCCTCCTGTGGCCTGAGCTGATGGTCAGATGGTGAGGATCCGATGACCCAATCGACGGCTGACCCCGCCGGCGGGGCAATCATCCTGCCGAAGCGAGCCTCCCTGTGGGCGGTCGGGGCCGTGCTCGCGAGTGCCGCCGCGCAGCTGGTCTGGGCCGGCTCCTATGCGGCCAAGATCGAGTCGCGGCTGGAGGATCTGTCCGCGAGCGATACGCGGATCCTGACGCGTCTGGACGAGCGCTACGCCACCGTGTCGGGGCGGGTCGAGAGCCTGGAGCGTGACCGCGACCGGCTGGTGCGCCTCGAGGAGCAGGTGCGGATCGCGACGGACCTGCTGCGGGAAATCCGGCAGGAGATCCGGGCGCCGCCGCGGCGCTGACGCCGATCGGCCGCTCGAAATATGCATCCGCTCATGCGCCCCGGGCTCCGGCCCGGGGCGCTTTCGCGTTTGGGGATGACCGCGTTTCAGGTGCGGGGATCGCCGCAAATAACCTTTACGGTTCAAACAAGCGGAAATTCCCGCACCTACGCCATAATACCTTGAGAGGCCTTGGATATTCCGGAACCTCTGCGGGCACCACCTCCCGTTTGGAGAACGCTGCATGCCGCCAGAGCGGCATCCGTTTCGCCGGACGATGCTCTACGAGGCCGAACGACTGAAATCCAGGCGTGTGCCCGTATAGGCGCGCACCAGCTTGTTCGGCAGTTCGGCCTTGGCAATCTCGAAAGACGACGCTGGTGTCGCCGATGGGCCTCGCCGCCGCCAAGGACCAGTGTGACCGGCTCGTCGCCGAGGCTCATCAGGCGCTCGCGGCCTTCGGTGTCAAGGCTGATATGCTGCGCGCGACGGCGGATTTCGTGGCGCGGCGCGACCGGTAGGAGCGTTCCTGTCGAGACGGGGCCAAGCCACCGCTTCGGCAAGCAGGCAGGTCTGCTGCGCCGCATCAGCCGCTCGGCTCGGTGACCCGCGGCGCCGTTTGGACGGCGAGAAAGGCGGTGGTTTCCGCCGCGAGGCCGGAAAAATGAACCATCTGCCAGGAGGCCCAGCATTCGAACTCGTCGGCGAAGTCCTCACTCATCGTCACGAGGCGGCCGCTCGGACCAGTCGCGAACCAGCCCCGCCGCTCAGCTTCGCCGAGAAGATTGCCGATATGGGCGGGTGAGACCTGGAAGCGTCGCGCTAGGGTCCGGTAGCTCAGGGCAACCGGCGGCGAAGCACCGGGCAGGTTTTGCGCGTAATGGGCGCAGAGCACCGCATTCAGGAGCAGATAGCCGCAGTCGCGCCCGGCAAAATGCAAGATGCGGGGAAAGGGGTGAATGAGCGTGCCATGGGCCAGGACATAGGCCGCCGAGCGCCGCAGAACGTCGCCGAGCGCATGTTCATCCGTGACGAGCAGGGCGGCGCGATTCTGCGATGGCACCTCCAGCCTGTCGGCTGCTGCGACGAAGAGCCGAGCCGATCGGCCGATCTCTTCGATCATCTCCCGCGCTGGCCGCAGATGTCTGATGCGCCGGTCGTCAGGATCAGGTTCGGCAAGGATGAGATGGCCAGCCTTGAGAGCCGCGACGAGGCCTGCCGTCTGGCGGGCGCTTGAGCCCGCGACCCGCTGCAGGGCGGAGAGGGTCGGCGGCGGTCCCTCGCCATGCTGCCACGCGTAATAGTTGTGGATCAGCATGTAGCAGACGATGTAGCGGCGCATCTGGTCGAAGAACTTGTAGACCGGCCATTGCGCCGGGGCTCCCTCCGCCATGCCCCGACAATATCCGGCGAGGGTGGCCCGGAAGCTCGGATGCATGCGCAACCGCTGCGCCGCGGCCTCGAAGCCAGCGGGCAAAATAACGGCGGGACGATCGGTGGTCGCCGCCTGGTCCGTCGCATTCCGCCGTCTGCGCACCGAGGCCCGAACCCTGCAAAGTTTGGACTCTGATCGGCTGTCCCATTGAGAGATATATGATTCGGGCTGGGACGCCGATGCGCATCGGCGACGACGGCCCGCGCCGGACAATGGCGCAGAGGACCGATCGAGGCTGTGCCCGGCTTCGTTCCCGATGCCCGTTGCAGCCCGTTATCCAGACTCCGGGAGGACGACTTCAATGTGCGACGACCATCGGCTTCACTTCTCGCGACGGGGCATGCTCATGGCTGGCGCTGCGGCCTGGGCCGCCCTTCCGGTGTTGCCGAGCGTCGCGCAGCAGAATGCGGCTCCTGCCGCTCTGAGCCCTGACGCGGCGATCAGGCGCCTGATGGACGGCAATGGGCGTTACGTCGCCAACTCACCTGCCAACAAGGATTTTTCCGCCGGACGCGTTGCCCGGGTCGCCAAGCAGCATCCCTTCGCCGCGATCCTGAGTTGCGCCGACTCGCGGGTGGCGCCGGAACTCGCCTTCGACGAAGGGCCCGGCGAGTTGTTCGTCGTGCGCGTGGCCGGCAATTTCGTCAACGACGATGGCCTCGCCAGCCTCGAATACGGCGTCAAATTCCTCGGCATTCCGCTGATCATGGTGCTTGGCCACACCAATTGCGGCGCGGTCGATGCCACAATCAAGGTCCTGCAGGACAAGGCCACCCTCCCAGGCCATCTGCCGGCGCTCGTCAACTCGATCAAGCCAGCCGTGGAGGTCGCAAAAAAGACGGCCGCGCCCAACCTGCTCGACGCGGCGATCACCGAGAACGTGCGTTACAACGTCGAGCGGCTCAAGCAGGCCGGCCCCATCCTCTCGGGCTTCGTCGCGGACGGAAAGGCCAAGGTGGTCGGCGGCGTCTACGATCTCGCCAGCGGCAAGGTGAGCCTTGTCTGACCACGATCGCGTCATCGCGATCCTGCTCTCAAGATGCCGAACGGCTGAAATCCAGGCGCGTGCCCGTATAGGCGCGCACCAGCTTGTTCGGCAGCTCGGCCTTGGCGATCTCGAAGAACGGCTCCCCCGTGCAGTGGAGCGGAACAATGTAGTCCGGCCCGATCTCCTTCAGGGCCGCGACGGTCTGGCGGAGATAGTCGGGCGGGTAGGGGGCGAGGTGGAAGCCGCCGATGACCGCATGCACCTTCTCGACGCCCGAGACCGCCTGTGCCTGTCGGATCGCATTGACGACGCCCCGGTGGCTGCAGGAGGTCAGGACGATGAGGCCGCGCCCCTTGAGGTTGAAGGCGGTGGCGATCTCGTGCCGGAACTGATCGGGAATCCAGCCCGGGCCCTGATCGGCTTGCGCCACCCGGTCGGGATAGCAGCCCGAACCGCCCGTCACCCCGAGCCGCATCGCGCTCGGCGAGAGCAGCTTCTCGAAGCTGCGCTGGTCGATCTGGCCCGACGTGAAGCCATGGCCCGCCACGAGGGCAGGACGCTCCGTCGCCGTGACGGTCAGCCGCGCATCCTGAAGGGCCTTGCGGTCGATGACGCCGAAATCGCCCTTGACCGGGGGCGCTGTCCATTCGCGGGCGCAGAAGCAATCCTCGCCGCCGACATGGAACGGTAGTCCCGGCCTGATCTGCCCCTGATGGCTCGCGAGGAAGCCGGCGAGCCCCCCGAAATGGTCGTAGTGACCATGGCTCAGCACGAGGGCGTCGAGCTCGGACGGCTTCACCCCGAGCAGCGTCAGGTTGGTGGTGAGCGCCTGCGGGGTGAAGCCGAAATCGACCAGGACGCGGCGGGTCTCCTCGCCGCGCCGCGAGGTCACGTGCAGGGAGAGGCCGAACTCGCTGACGAGGGTCGGGCCCGGTGGGTGATCGGGGGAAATGCCCCAGCCGAAATGCTGGACGGCCAATCCTTCGAGCGTCCGGCTCGGCGCTACGGCGAACTGGTAGCTGTCGGTCACGATCCGCACCGATACGGCGTCGAGCTCCGGCACCGGCCCAGCGATCGCCTCGGCGCGCACAGGGCGGGCCCCACCGAGCAGATCCGCCAGCAGCAGGCTGAACGCCGCGGCCCCGCCCCCGCAGAGCACGTCCCGCCGCGCCGGATCATCGCAGACGAGACGCGATCGCATGGTTTCCCGAGCGTCGCGCTGGCCCGAATCGGGTGCAGGATCAATCACGACAGCCATTGCAACCTCCCGCCAATGCTCCAGAAACGGATCCACAGCAGGGGCGCGAGACGAGGCGCGCGGATGCGTTCGCCTGATCGGGCGTCCGAGAGGCCGACGATCTCACGCGGGAGCTTGGGCGGCAAGCGGCCCGGCTTGAGGGCCGCGGCGCAGCTGGCAGCCGTGATCGCGCGCCGCGGCGGGCCCCGGCCCCTCAGGTCAGCCGGCCGAGCCGCGCGCGGCGATCGCCTCGGCTACGGCCAGATCCTCGGGCGTGTTGAGGTTCAGGAACGGGTCGACGGGCTCGGCCGGCCACTCTGCCTGCGCGGCGCCGTGATCGGCGATCCATTGCCCGACCCGGCGCAATCCCTGCTCGACCAGCGCCGCGCGCAGATCCTCGCGCAGGGCCACGGGCCAGAGCCCGTCCACGAAATGGGAGCGTCCGCCCGACACCGCCGTCGCGAGCGGCGTCCCGGCCGCCGCGCGGGAGGCGTGGAGCCGCGCGACGAAATCGGCGGGCAGGAAGGGCGTGTCGCCCGCGACGCTCGCCACGAAATCCACCTCCGGGTGATGGGCGGCGGC
Source organism: Methylobacterium nodulans ORS 2060 (assembly GCF_000022085.1). Lineage (NCBI taxonomy): Bacteria > Pseudomonadati > Pseudomonadota > Alphaproteobacteria > Hyphomicrobiales > Methylobacteriaceae > Methylobacterium > Methylobacterium nodulans. The sequence continues at coordinate 7,398,081 of NC_011894.1, read as the reverse complement.
GTGATCGAGGGCGGCGAGCACGCCCGCGAGCGGCCCCGGGGCGCCCGGGATCGGATCGGGCACGACCGGTCCGGCGAAGGCGCCCGCGAACCGCGCCGGATCGCCGTTGGCGTTGAGGATCAGGCCCGCGGCGCATTGCGGCGCGAAGCGGGCGGCCACCCGCGCGAGCAGGGTTTGCCCGCCGAGCCGCAGCAGGGGCTTGTCGCCGCCGCCCATCCGGCGGGCAAGGCCACCCGCCAGGATTACCCCGAGGGTCGGCGGCACCGCGCTCACTCGATGACGATCCGCGGCGGCGTGCGGCCAGCGGGCGCACCGCTCAGCTCCGCCCACAGCTTGGCGGCCATATCGCGGTAGATCGCGGCCTGCGGCCCGTCTGGATCGACCGCCACGACGGGACGCCCGGCATCCGAGGATTCGCGGATCGCCATGGTCAGCGGCACCTCGCCGAGGAAGGGCACGCCGAGGCGCTCTGCCTCGTGGCGGGCGCCGCCATGCCCGAAGATGGGCGAGGCGGTGCCGCAATTCGGGCAGATGAAGGTCGCCATGTTCTCGACGATGCCGAGGATCGGCACCTCGACGCGCCTGAACATCGTCACGCCGCGCCGCGCATCGATGAGCGCGAGATCCTGCGGGGTCGAGACGATCACCGCGCCGGCGAGGGGCGTCGCCTGGGCGAGCGTGAGCTGCGCGTCGCCGGTCCCGGGCGGCATGTCGACGACGAGGATGTCGAGCTCGCCCCAGGCCACCTCGCGCAGGAGCTGGGTCAGGGCCGACTGCACCATCGGGCCGCGCCAGATCATCGCCGTGTCCGCCTGGATCAGGAAGCCGATCGACATGACCGGCATGCCGTAGCCGTTGAGCGGCACGATGCGCTGCCCCTGCGGGGTGCTCACCGTCTCGGGCTTCTGGTCGAGGCCGAACAGCTTCGGCACCGAGGGACCGTAGATGTCCGCATCGAGGAGGCCGACCTTCAGCCCCTGCGCCTTGAGGGCGAGGGCGAGGTTGCAGGCGGTGGTCGACTTGCCGACGCCGCCCTTGCCCGAGGCGACCGCGATGACGTGGCGGATGCCGGGGAGGGCGGGCCCGGGCCGCGGACCGCCCCCCGGACCGGCCGGGCGCGGAGCCGCCTGCGCGCGCGCCTGGGGCCGCTCGGCCGTGAGGCTTGCAAGCACGCTCTTGACCCCGCCGACCTTCAGGACGGCGATCTCGGCCGCCTGCCGCACCGCCTCGAAGGCCTTGGCCTCGCTCGGGTCGATGGCGATCGAGAACATCACCCGGTTGCCGGGGTCGATCACGATCTCGGACAGGCGCCCCGAGGTCGGCAACGGGGTGCCCTTCGCGTCCACCGTCACGCCCGACAGCGCCCTCAGCACGTCCTCACGGGTGATCGCCACGTCTCGACACTCCTGGCGGGCGGGAAGCGCCCGGATCCTCCCGTCCATGTAACCCCGCGCGACGGAAACTCCAGAGCGGGATGCGTCCCTCTCCTCACGGCAACCGGCGCCCTGCCGGCGCGCATCCTCCGGGTGCGCGAGAGACACGAAGGATTTGCCGCCCGCGTCTCGGGTTGCGAGCGCGGCCGGAAGGCCGCCGGGAACGGCCGAATGCGGGACCCGCGCGCTTCGTGTGCTGCACCGCACCGCGGCTGCCAAGCCGGCGCCGTATCCCCTGCCCATCCACGGCATCATCCACAGATCAGGGAGGCAGCGATGCGCGAGCGGATCGAGGATCTCAGCTTCATCATGACGATTGCCGGCGTGGCGCTGGCGGGAAGCCTGCTCACCAGCCTGTTCGCCTGATGGCGCGGCGCGGACCCGGGCGGATCGTCGCGGGCCGCGGGCTCGGCGGCGCGGCGCGGACGAATCCGGCACTCGCGCGGCAGGCATGGCCGGTCTCAGGCGGGACGGTTCGGGGCCGGGATTCCGTAGAGAAGATGGCGGAAGGCGCTGCGGACATGCGCCTCCACCGGCTCCTCCCAGAGCGCGGCCGCCCGCTCGGCTCCGACGATCTCGCCGAGCTGCTGGGCCGCGAAGACCGCACCCGCCGCGCCGGTCATCCGCTCCTCGACCCGATCGAGCAGCCGCTCGATCTCCTCGCCTCGCAGCAGCGCCGTCCGCTGGAGCGTGCGGATCAGCTCCGTGGCGAGCGCCTCGAGAGCCCGCAGCCGGTCTTCGACTTCTTCCGTCCCCATGGCGCGCCTCGGTTCGAGAAACCGCTGCCTGCACGAGAGCACGGCACCCTGAAACGGCGCGCAAATGCAATCGCTCGAAATCGATCGAAGACGCTCTGGACACGAGCACCGTTTAGGTCGAAGTGGCAACAATCGTTGCGTGCAGGAGTGGCGATGCCGCGATCGGTCCTGATGCTGCGGAAGCTGGCCTTCGCCGCAGGATGTCTGTGCATCCCGGTCATCGTCTGGCTCTCCCTGATCCCGAGGGAGTGGGAGGTGAGGACCGGACTTGCCGGGCAGATCGAGCACGTCATTGCCTATGCGGGGACCGGGGCGGTGCTGGCCCTGGGGCTGCCGCGGCCGGCCGGATGGCGTCTCATTGCAAGTCTGACGGCCCTCGCCGTGGCGCTCGAGGTGGGACAGATCTGGGTGCCGGGACGGACCTCGCAGGTCATCGACGCGCTCGCCAGCATCAGCGGGGCGGGCCTCGGGGTTCTGGCCGGGTCCGCCCTGCGGCGCCTTCTCCTGCGCAGGATGGCGTGAGGGTCATCCGACATCCGGTTGATGGCTGCGCCAAGCGGATTTCGGCTTCGCTCAAGCCGGCGCGGAGCTCTGCTCCGGTTTCCTGACGGCGCGTCCGCAGACCGGATCACGCGGTCTCCACGCCTTCCCGGATTCTCCGCCCTTTTCGGCTCCCTCTTTCCGGGCCCGTTCGGGCCTGCACGACTGCAGCGTCAGCGGAAGGAGATCCGGGACCCAGCACGGTGAGTTGCCGCGAAGCGGCTCCGTTTGCCTCCACCGTGGCTGACAAGCGGGCGCTGCGCGACTTCCTGTGCTGGGGTCCCAGGTCGCATTCCGCTGACGCTGCATGCGCCCGGGACAGGGAGAGCGGGCGAGGGGAAGCCGGGCGAGCCGACGGTCTCTGAACGGACCGTCCGGAAACCGGATCAGACGGAGCGGATCGCCCCGCCGTCGACCCGGATCATGCTGCCGGTGACATAGGAGGCCCGCTCCGAGGCGAGGAAGCAGGCGACATCCGCGAATTCCTGCACCCGGCCGTAGCGCCTGGCCGGAATCGCCGCGCGGGCGGCCTCGGCGATCTCGGCCGGGGTCTTGCCCTGCGCCTTGGCGTTGGCGGCGTCGAGCTCGCCCGTGCGGTCGGTTTCGATGCGGCCCGGCAGGATCATGTTGACGGTCACGCCCTCGGCCGCCACCTCGCTCGCCAGCGTCTTCGCCCAGCCGGCGAGTGAGGCGCGCAGCGCATTCGACATCACGAGGTTCGGGATCGGCTGCTCGACGCCGCTCGACGCCACGATCAGGATGCGCCCGAAGCCCGCCTGCCGCATCCCCGGCAGCACGAGGCCGGCGAGCCGGATCACCGGCACCACCATGGCGTCGAACTGGGGCGCCCAGGCCTCGGGGGCGACCTTCGTCGCCTGCCCGGCCGGCGGGCCGCCCGTATTGGCGACCAGGATGTCGACGCCGCCAAGATGCTCCTGTGCGGCGGCATGGATCGCCGCGACGCTCTCCCGCAGGTCGCCCGCGACCGCGAAGGCGCGGCCCTGGCCGCGCGCGTTGATGGCGGCGACCACCTCGTTCAGGCGCTCAGCGCTGCGCGCCGCGAGGAGCACGTTCGCGCCCTCCGCCGCGAGCCCTTCGGCGATGCCGCGCCCGAGGCCGCGGCTGGAGGAGAGGACGATGGCACGCTTGCCTGTCAGGCCGAGATCCATGGGTTGGCTCCGTTCTGTCATTTCGTCTCGGAGAGCGCCTTGAGCCAGCGCTCCGCCTGGGCCCGCACGTTGGCGGGTGCGGTGCCGCCATAACTGGTGCGGCTCGCCACCGAGTTCTCGACGCCGAGGACGTCGTAGACCGCCGCCGTGATGCGGGGCTCCTCGGCCTGCATCTCGGCCAGCGAGAGGGCTTCGAGCCCGACGCCGCGCGCCGCCGCCACGCCGACGAGGCGGCCGGTGACGTGGTGGGCGTCGCGGAAGGGCAGGCCGAGTTCGCGCACCAGCCAATCGGCGAGGTCGGTCGCGGTGGCATAGCCCGAACCCGCGGCGGCCTTCAGCATCTCCGGGACGGGTTCGAGGTCGCGCACCATCCCGGCCATGGCGGCCAAGCACAGCGAGAGGGTCTGGAGCGCATCGAAGGTGCCCTCCTTGTCCTCCTGCATGTCCTTCGAATAGGCGAGCGGCAGCCCCTTCATGACGATGAGGAGGCCGGACAGGGCGCCGATCACCCGGCCGGCCTTCGCCCGCACCAGCTCGGCGGCGTCGGGATTGCGCTTCTGCGGCATGATCGAGGAGCCGGTGGTGAAGCGGTCGGAGAGCTTCACGAAGCCGAACTGGGCCGAGGTCCAGATCACGATCTCCTCGGCGAAGCGCGACAGGTGCACGGCCGCGATCGCGGCGGCCGAGAGGGCCTCAAGGGCGAAGTCGCGGTCGGCCACGGAATCGAGGGAGTTCGCGGTCGGCCGGTCGAAGCCGAGCGCCGCTGCGGTGGCGTGCCGATCGATGGGGAAGGAGGTGCCGGCCAAAGCCGCGGCCCCGAGCGGGCACTCGTTGAGGCGCGCCCGCGCATCGCGAAAACGGCCGCGGTCGCGCGCCAGCATCTCCACATAGGCGAGGAGGTGGTGGCCGAAGGTGACGGGCTGGGCCGATTGCAGGTGGGTGAAGCCCGGCATCACGGTGCCGGCATGTTTCAGCGCCGTCTCGGCGAGCGCCCGCTGCAGGTCGGCCGCCTGGGCGTCGAGTTCGTCGAGGGTGTCGCGCACCCACAGGCGCATGTCGGTGGCGACCTGGTCGTTGCGCGAGCGCGCGGTGTGCAGGCGCCCGGCCGCCGGGCCGACGATCTCCCGCAGCCGGCTCTCCACGTTCATGTGGATGTCTTCGAGCGAACGCGCGAACGTGAAGGCGCCGGACTCGATTTCCGCCTGCACCGTCTTGAGGCCGGCTTGAATCGCCGCCACATCGGCCTGCGGCAGGATCCCCGTCTTCCCCAGCATCGCCACATGGGCCAGAGAGCCCCGGATATCCTGGGGAGCGAGGCGCTTGTCGAAGCCGATGGAGGCGTTGATCTCCTCCATGATCTCGGCGGGGCCGCTCGCGAAGCGCCCGCCCCACATCCGGTTGCTCATGTCCGCACCTCGTCTCGCCGTCACGCCGCTGCGCCTCGCCTTGGGAGGCGGGGCGCTCGCCGCGGCGCTGGCCCTCGGGGCCGCCCTATACGCCGCGCGCAGCGGGGGCAACAGCGACGTCTGCGCGGCTGCCGCCGCGACCGCCGCCCGGGTGGCGCCGCTCGCCCGCGGGGAGGTGGCCGCCCTCCAGGTCGATCCGGCCCCGAGGCCCGCGCCGGCCCTGGCCTTCACCGGGCCCGACGGTGAGCCCCGCAGCCTCGAGGACCTTAAAGGAAGGACCGTGCTCCTGAACCTGTGGGCGACCTGGTGCGCGCCCTGCAAGGCCGAGATGCCGGCCCTCGACCGCCTCCAGGGCGCCCTCGGCGGCCCCGACTTCGAGGTCGTGGCGCTCAACGTCGACACCCGCAACCCCGACCGGCCGCCGGCCTGGATGCGGGAGAACGGGATCGCGCGGCTCGCCTATTATTCCGATCCGGCCGGCCGGGCGCTGCCGGTGCTGCAGAAGAGCGGCGAGGTGGTCGGCCTGCCGACGACGATCCTCATCGACAGGGCCGGCTGCGAGGTCGGCGTGATGAAGGGCCCGGCCGAGTGGGCGAGCGAGGACGCGCTCGCGCTGGTGCGGGCGGCGCTGGGGCGGCTCCAGCCGGGCTAGAGGCCCTTGCATCCGCCCGCGGCGTTGAACGAGCTCTGGATTCCTGGCAGGGGGCCCCATGACCACCACGCCCCCCGTCCGCCGTTTCCCGCGCCCGCTCTCGGCCCTGCGCACTCTCCTCTCCAGCAGCGCCGGCGGCGGCATCGTGCTGATGGCGAGCGCCGTTCTCGCCCTCGTGGTCGCGAACGGTCCGCTCGGCGAGGCCTATGCGCATGTGCTCCACGCCGAGATCGGCCCCTTAAGCCTGCTGCACTGGATCAACGACGGGCTGATGGCGGTCTTCTTCCTGCTCGTCGGGCTGGAGATCAAGCGCGAGTTCCTGGACGGCGGCCTGCGCACATGGCCCGACCGGGCGCTGCCCGGCATCGCGGCGCTCGGCGGCATGGTCGCCCCGGCGCTCGTCTATGTCGCCTTCAACCTGTCCACGCCCGAGACCCTGCGGGGCTGGGCGATACCCGCCGCGACCGACATCGCCTTCGCGCTCGGCGTGCTCGCGCTGCTCGGCTCCCGGGCGCCGGTCTCGCTCAAGATCTTCCTCACCGCCCTCGCCATCCTGGACGACCTCGGGGCGGTGCTGATCATCGCGGTGTTCTACACGGCGGACCTGTCCTGGCCGATGCTCGGGCTCGCCGCCGGGATCCTGGCGATGCTGGTCACGCTCAACCGCGTCGGCCTGCGGCGGCTCGGGCCCTACCTGATCCTCGGCGCGGCCCTGTGGCTCGTGGTGCTGCGCTCGGGGCTCCACGCGACGGTCGCGGGCGTGCTGCTCGCGCTCACCATCCCGTGCCGCCCGAGCCCGGGCCGGCCGGACGACGCGGGCTCGCCCCTGCACTGTCTCGAACACGCGCTCCAGCCCTTCGTCGCCTATGCCATCGTGCCGATCTTCGGCTTCGCCAATGCGGGCGTATCCGTGAAGGGGCTCGGGCTCGACACGCTTCTCGCCCCCGTGACCCTCGGGGTCGCGGCGGGCCTGTTCGTCGGCAAGCAGATCGGCGTGTTCGGCGGGATCTGGCTCGCGGTGAAGACCGGGCTCGCCAAGAAGCCGGCGGGCGCCACCTGGCGGCACGTCTATGGCGTGGCGCTGCTCTGCGGCATCGGCTTCACCATGAGCCTGTTCATCGGCGCGCTCGCCTTCGCGGCCCGTCCCGAATTCGAGGCCGAGACCAAGCTCGGCGTGCTTGCGGGCTCGCTGCTCTCCTCGCTCGCAGGCGCGTTGGTGCTGTCCTCGGCCGCCCGGAGGGCGCCCGCCCACGAGTAGTCCCGTTCCTGCCGCCCGCTCCCTCTGTCCCGGGCGCATGCAGCGCCAGCGGAAGAGATCCGGGATCCACACAGAAAGCCGCGAAGCGCCCGTGTTCGGCGACGGGGCTGAACAGCAACCGAGGTGCGTGGACGCCGCCCCGCTCCTCATGCTGAGGCGCCCGCGAAGCGGGCCTCGAAGCACCCCGGACCGGTGCTCCCGGCCACCCGATCTGGGAGGAGCAGGATCTTGGACGAGCGTTCAGGCGTGCTTCGAGGCTGAGCGATCTTCGATCGCCCAGCACCTCAGCATGAGGGCCGGGGTTGGCTGCCACAGCCGGGAGCGCTCGGTCAGCCGGTGTCATCCGTCAGGCTCGGCCCGGCCGGTGGGATGATGTACTGAGCCGCTTCGCGGCGAGTCCTCGCGCTGGATCCCCGGTCGCATTCCGCTGGCGCTGCATGCACCCGGGAAAGGGGAGAGCGGGCGAGGGGAGGCCGGGCGCCCTCAATTCACCTCGACCTGGACCACGCCCGGCACCGCCCGCAACGCGCCCGCGATCTGCGGCGTCGCCTGGTAGCGGTCCTTGAGGCGGATCTCGACCTCGCGCTCGCCGCCGTCGAGGATGAGGATCAGCGAGACCTCGCCCTCGCCGCGCATGGTCAGGCGCTGCTGCACGCTCGCGATCGGGCGCTCGTCGCGCAGGTAGATCCGCATCCCCTTCTGGTGGCGGGCGACCGCCTGGTCGAGGGGCTCGCAGGTCTGGATGCGGGCGCGCACGTCCTCGCCCTCGGCGCTCGCCTGGAGCTGCAGGGCCAGGGGCCGGCCGGGCTCCAGGAGTTCGCGGTACTGCTGCAGCCCCTCCGAGAACACGATCGCCTCGAAGTGACCGGTCTGGTCGGAGAGGTTGACGATGCCGATCTTGTTGCCGGTCTTGGTGCGCCGCTCCGAGCGGTCGAGGACGGTGGCGGCGACCCGCCCGACGCTGTTGCCGGCCCGGACCGAGCGGCAGAACTCGACCCAGGTCTGCACGCGCAGCTTCTTGAGCAGGTCGCCATACTCGTCGAGCGGGTGGCCCGACAGGAAGAAGCCGACCGCCTCGTATTCCTTCTTCAGCCGGTCGGCGGCCGGCCACGGCTCGTAGGCCGGGATCCGCAGGGCGACGTCGGAGGCGGCGACGCCCCCGAACATGTCGCTCATGCCCACCGCCTCGGCCTCGAGCGCCCCTTGGGCGAGGCGCAGCATCGGCTCGATGGCCGCGAAGGCCCGGGCTCGGTCGGGCTCGATCTCGTCGAGGGCGCCGGCCCCCACGAGGCTCTCCAGCGTGCGCTTGTTGACGAGCCGCGGATTGAGGCGCCGGGCGAAATCCCCGAGGTCGCGGAACGGGCGGTCCCCCCGCGCCTGGACGATTGCCTCGACGGCCGCCCGGCCCACGCCCTTGATGGCCGCGAGCGCGTACCGGATGGTGCCGTCATGCACCTCGAAGGTGACGCCCGAGCGGTTCACCGAGGGCGGTTCGACCTTGATGTCGAGGCGCTGCGCGTCCTGCCGCAGCTCCGCCAGCTTGTCGGTGTCGTCGAGATCCTGGGACATCGAGGCCGCCAGGAACTCCACCGGATAATTCGCCTTCAGGTAGGCGGTCTGGTAGGTGATGAGCGCATAGGCCGCCGCGTGCGACTTGTTGAAGCCGTAATCGGCGAACTTGGCGAGCAGGTCGAAGATCTCGTCGGCTTTGGCCCTGTCGAGGCCGCGCTCCATCGCACCCTTCAGGAAGCGGTCGCGCTGGGCGTCCATCTCGGCCTTGATCTTCTTGCCCATGGCGCGGCGCAGGAGGTCGGCGTCGCCGAGCGAATAGCCGGCGAGCACCTTGGCCACCTCCATCACTTGCTCCTGGTAGACGATGATGCCGAAGGTCTCGGCCAGGATCGGCTCCAGCTTGGGATGCGGGTACCAGACCGCCTCGTTGCCGGCGTCGCGCCCGAGCTTGCGCTCGCAATAGACCGGGATGTTGGCCATCGGGCCCGGGCGGTAGAGGGCGACGAGGGCGATGAGGTCCTCGAACCGGTCGGCGCACATCTCGACGAGCGCCTTGCGCATGCCCGCCGATTCCACCTGGAACACCCCGACCACCTCGCCCTTGCGCAGGCGCTCGTAGGTGTGCTCGTCGTCGATCGGCAGGGTGGCGAGGTCGATCTCGATCCCGCGCCGCTTCAGGAGGTCGGTGGCGCCGCGCAGCACCGTCAGGGTCTTGAGGCCCAGGAAGTCGAACTTCACGAGGCCGGCCTGCTCCACCCATTTCATGTTGAACTGGGTGACGCGCATGCCCGTCTTCGGGTCTCGGTAGAGCGGGACCAGCTCCTCGAGCGGCCGGTCGCCGATCACCACGCCGGCCGCATGGGTCGAGGCGTGCCGGTGCAGGCCCTCCAGCTTCTTGGCGATCTCCATCAGCCGCGCGACGACGGGCTCCTCCTCCATCGCGCTCTGCAGCCGCGGCTCGCCCTCGATCGCCTGCGCGAGGGTGACGGGGTTCGCGGGGTTCTGCGGCACTAGCTTGGTGAGCTTGTCGACCTGCCCGTAGGGCATCTCCAGCACGCGGCCGACGTCGCGCAGCACGCCGCGGGCGAGCAGCGTGCCGAAGGTGATGATCTGCGCCACCTGTCGCTCGCCGTAGCGGCTCTGCACGTACTCGATGACGCGCTCGCGCCCGACCACGCAGAAGTCGATGTCGAAATCCGGCATCGACACGCGCTCGGGATTGAGGAAGCGCTCGAACAGCAGGCCGAAGCGCAGCGGATCGAGGTCCGTGATGAGGAGCGACCAGGCGACCAGGGAGCCGGCGCCCGAGCCGCGGCCCGGGCCGACCGGAATGTCGTTGGCCTTGGCCCACTTGATGAAGTCCGAGACGATCAGGAAGTAGCCCGGGAACTTCATCTTGGTGATGATGCCGATCTCGTAGGCGAGACGGTCCCGGTAATCCTGCTCGGTCAGGCCCTCGGCGGGGCCCGCCTGGGCGAGGCGGCGCGTGAGCCCCGCCTCGGCCTGGCGCTTGAGCTCGCCCGCCTCGTCGAGGAACTCCGCAGCCTGCGCGGGCGCATGCCCCGCCGGGAGGCCGAAGCTCGGCAGGATCGGCTTGCGGGTGCGCACCCGATAGGCGCAGCGCATGGCGATCTCGACACTCGCCGCGAGGGCGTCCGGCAGGTCGCGGAACAGCTCGACCATCGCCGCGCGGGTCTTGAAGTCGTGGCGCGGGGTCAGGCGGCGGCGCTTCTCGTCCGAGACGATCCGACCCTCCGCGATGGCGAGGAGCGCGTCGTGCGCCTCGTAATCCTCCGGCTTGGCGAAGAACGGCTCGTTCGTGGCGACGAGGGGCAGCCCGTGCCGGTCGGCCAGCGCGATCAGCTCCGCCTCGACCGTGCGCTCGTCGGGCAGGCCGTGGCGCTGGATCTCCACGTAGAGATGGTCCTCGCCGAAGGCCTCCAGGAGGCGCGCGAGGCGGGAAGCCGCATGCTCCGGCCGGGCCGCCCGCAGGCACGAATCGAGCGGACCATCGAAGCCGCCGGTGAGCGCGATCAGGCCCGGCGCGCAATCCGTCAGCGCCTCGATGGGGACGCGGGGCGCCTCGCCGAGCGGCCCGTCGAAATAGGCGAGGCTCGCGAGCCTGAGGAGGTGCCCATAGCCGGTCTCGTCCTTGGCGAGCAGCACGAGATTCGGCAGCGGGGACGGCCCGCCGCGCTGACCGGGCTCGGGCGCCTCGAACAGCACCGAGAGCTGGATGCCGGCGATCGGCTGGATGCCGGCGCTCGCCGCCTTCTCGGAGAATTCGAGGGCGCCGAACAGGTTGTTGGTGTCCGTGAGCGCGAGCGCGGGCTGCCGGTCGGCGGAGGCTGCCTTGACGAGGTCGCCGATCTTCAGCGCCCCCTCCAGCAGCGAGTAGGAGGAGTGGGTGTGGAGGTGAACGAACCCGACGTCCTTGAGCACCCGCACTCGCCGCACTCCGCCTGTCCCGACCCGGCCGGTGAGCTTTGCAGGGAGCGCCTGGCGGAGTCACGTGCGGCCAGGCCACAGGCTGTGGACGAATCTCGGGCCTGGGGCGCCGCCTCAATGCAGGGACGCCAGCGCCACGGCCCAGAAGGCCACCGCGCCGGCGAGCAGCCCCATCGAGGCGATTTCCGTGACACCGAGGAGGATCTTGCGTAGGATCATCGAAGCGGCCCTCGTTCGCTGTAGGGACCATGTTTGTTCGTCGTCCGTTCGCAGTCAAAGGGGGCTGCGCGGCGATCTGGTCCTGCGGTAAACAAGCGGTGAACAGGCCGGCGATCGATCGCGCACGATCGTCGCTGCCGGGGCTGCGTTGCGGCGCACCAAGCACCGGCCTATCTAAGCGCGACCGTTTCGGCGGGGCGGGACGGGCGCGCGCCTCCCTCCGCTGGGCTCAGAACAACCGACGACGAGGTGGCGCATGGCGCGCGACGAGTCCGACGCGACCCCGCTCACCACGCGGGACGAACTGATCGAGTGGTTCGCGGCCGGCGAGAAGCCGAAGGACGCCTTCGTCATCGGCACCGAGCATGAGAAGGTGCCGTTCTACCGTGCCTCCCTCGCGCCGGTGCCCTACGAGGGCGAGCGCGGCATCGGCGCGCTGCTCGACGGGGTGCGGAAGGCGACCGGCTGGGAGCCGATCGTCGATGCGGGGCGGGTGATCGGGCTCGCCGCCGCGCAGGGAGGCGGGGCGATCTCACTCGAGCCCGGCGGCCAGTTCGAGCTGTCCGGCGCGCCGCTGCCCGACGTGCACGCGACGACGATCGAGCTCGCCCGCCATCTCGATGCGGCGCGCGCGGCCGCCGATCCTCTCGGCATCGGCTTTCTCACCCTCGGCATGAGCCCGAAATGGACGCGGGGTGAGACGCCCGTGATGCCCAAGAGCCGCTATCGCATCATGAAGGGCTACATGCCCAAGGTCGGCACCCTCGGCCTCGACATGATGCTGCGCACCGCCACCGTGCAGGTGAATCTCGACTTCGCCTCCGAGGCCGATATGGTGCGCAAGATGCGCGTCGGGCTCGCCCTGCAGCCCGTCGCCACGGCTTTGTTCGCCAACTCGCCCTTCACGGACGGGCGGCCGAACGGCTTCCTGTCGTTCCGCTCCGAGATCTGGCGCCACACCGACCCCGACCGCACCGGGATGCTGCCGCGGGCCTTCGAGCCGGGCTTCGGCTACGAGGCCTATGCGGACTGGCTCCTCGACGTGCCGATGTACTTCGTCAAGCGCGGGGAGACCTACCACGATGTCAGCGGCGCCTCGTTCCGCGACCTGATGGAGGGGCGGCTCGCGGCCCTGCCGGGCGAGCGCGCCACCCGCTCCGATTGGGCGAATCACGCCTCAACGGCCTTCCCGGAGGTGCGCCTCAAGCGCTTCATCGAGATGCGCGGCGCCGATGTGGGCGACCCCGGCATGATCGCCGCCCAGGCGGCCTTCTGGGTCGGGCTCCTCTACGACGACGCGGCCCTCGACGCGGCCCTCGACCTCGTCGACGGCTGGGACGCCGCCGCCCGCGAGGCGCTGCGGGCGGAGGTGCCGCGCCGGGCGCTCGAGGCCGAGATCGCCGGGCGGCGCCTGCGCGACGTCGCTCGCGATGCGCTCGCCATCGCGGAGGCGGGACTGCGCGCGAGGGGGCGCCGGGACGCGCAGGGGCGCGACGAGACGCTCCATCTCGCGCCCCTCCACGCCATCGCGGCCGGCCGGACCCGGGCGGAGGATCTGCTCGCCCTCTACGAGGGCCCGTGGAACGGTTCGGTCGATCCGGCGTTTGGCGCCTGCACCTTCTGAGGCGGGGATGGCGCAGCGGCCGGACCGAATCCTCCACCATCGTATCATCGGCACCTTTGGCTGTGCGCTTCCGCACAGTTCCCGCACAACCTCTCTGCTCTGCTGGGCAGGATGACGCAGCCGCCGACACGGCGCGTCGGTCCAGAGGTTGTCGTGACCCGAGGGAAGAGGGACCGGACAGGGAACGAGACCTGTCCCTGACCGTTCTAGTGCCCGACAGGGTCGCGAGGAGCCGACAGGCCCGAGCCCCCACAGCAGGAGAATGATCCATGTCCCGGATGAAGTCCCTCGCCCTGGCCGGCACAGCCGCCATGGCGCTCGGCGCCGGTCTCATCGGCTCGGCGCAGGCGGCTCCGCTCCCGGCCGCGACCTCGGCCGCAATCGCCGGCGCGCCCGCCACCGTCGATCAGGTGCGCTATCGCGGCGCCTATTACGGCGGTTATCGCGGCTACGGTTACCGCGGCTATGGCTACCGTCACTACGGTTACCGCCGGAACGTCGGCGGCGCCCTGGCGGCCGGCGCGGCTTTGGGCCTGATCGGCGGCGCCATCGCGGCGAGCGCAGCCCCGAGCTACGGCTATTACGGCTACCCGGCCTATGGCTATTACGGCTATCCGGCCTATGGCTACCCGGCCTATGGCTATCCGGCTTACGGCTATTACGGCTACTGATCCCGGCCCCCGGCTGCACGGCGGCCCGGCGCAGCCCGCGCCGGGCCGTTTCGCATGGATGTCTCCCCGCGTGAGCGACCCTGACGACCTCGACCTGCGCGGGCTCAAATGCCCGCTCCCGGTGCTGCGCACCCGCAAGGCCCTGCGCGGCCTGAGCCCCGGCGCCCGTCTCGTCGTCCGCTGCACGGACCCGCTCGCCGCCATCGACATCCCGCACCTGCTGCACGAGACCGGCGACCGGCTCGACGCCGCGACCGTCGCGGACGGCATCCTCACCTTCGAGATCCGGCGGGGCGAGCGCCCCGATGCGGCCGGCCCTTGACGGCTTGGAGTTCTGTCAGGCGCTTTGAGAAGCGCCTGACAGAACTCCAGGCTTTTGATTTGCCGGATGTCCGGACGGAGAACCGGTGGCCACTTCTCCTGGACATCCTTGAGCCGGCTGCCGCGAGGTGGGCCGGGCCACCGTTCCAACCGCGAGACTGCCCATGACCCGCCCCGATGCCCCACGCCGGAGCCCGCTCGCGACCCGGCCCCGGATCGTCGGCACGCGCACGCTCTACGAGGGCTGGGGCCGCTATCTCCTCGCCGAAGTGCGGCTTGCGGATGGCGGCACGATCACCCGGGAGGTCGAGGACCACGGCCGCGCGGTCGCGGTGCTGCCCTATGATCCCGAGCGCCGCACCGCCCTGCTGGTGCGCCAGTTCCGGGCACCGCCCTGCCTCGTCGACGGCGCCGAGAATCTCCTCGAAGCCCCGGCCGGATGCCTCGACGAGTCGGACCCGGCGGCCTGCGCCCGCCGGGAGGCCTTCGAGGAGGTGGGCGTGCGGCTCTCGACCCTCGAACCGGTCGCCCAGGCCTTCGCGATGCCGGGCATCTCGACCGAACTGATGGATCTCTACCTCGCCCCTTACGGGAGCGCCGACCGCGACGGGGAGGGTGGGGGGCTCGCCACCGAGCACGAGAACATCGTGGTGGTGGAGATGCCGCTCGCCGAACTCGCGGCGATGGCGGAGCAGGGCGGCCTGCGCGACCTGAAGACGCTCGTCCTCGTCCAGACCCTGCGCCTGCGCCGCCCGGACCTGTTCGCCGGCCCGGCCTGAATCGAAACCGGCTCTGCGGGCGAGAGGGAGCATGCCACGCCAAGGCGCTCGCTCCGTCTCGATCGAAACGGACGTGCGTGGAAAGCGCGCCGCTCCTCATGCTGAGGTGCTGGCGATCGCAGATCGCGCAGGCTGCCTCGAAGCACGCCTGAACGCTGGTCCGAGATTCTGGTGAATGGGAGACCGGTCCGGGGTGCTTCGAGGGCCGGCTCGCGCCGGCCACCTCAGCATGAGGGCCGTTGAGGGTGCCACGGCAGGGAGCGCTCAGTCGGCCGGTTTCATCAGTCAGGGGCGGCCCGGCCGGGGTGAACTGATGCCGCAGCCCGATGCCGACGCATCGCCGGCTCCAGGACAGCCCACCCCACGAAAAAGGCCGGCGTCGCCGCCGGCCTGCGAGGGGATGCCGCGCGGTCCGGCGCGTCAGCGCTGCACGACCACCCGGGTGCCGACCTTGGTGCGGCTGTAGAGGTCGATGACGTCGTCATTCGTCATGCGGATGCAGCCGGAGGACACGGCGGTGCCGATCGTCTCGGGCTCGTTCGAGCCGTGGATGCGGTAGAGCGTGCCGCCGAGATACATGGCGCGGGCGCCGAGCGGATTCTCCGGGCCGCCCTTCATGTAGCGCGGCAGGTCGGGCCGGCGGCGGAGCATCTGGGACGGCGGGCGCCAATCCGGCCATTCGCGCTTCATGGTGATGCTCTGCATGCCGCCCCAGGTGAAGCCCGGCCGGCCGACGCCGATACCGTAGCGCAGGGCCTGGCCGCCGCCGAGCACGTAGTAGAGCCGGCGCTCCGAGGTCGAGACCACGATCGTGCCGGGGCCGTAGGGGCCGTTATAGGCCACGGTCTCGCGCAGGATCGGGCTGAGCTTGGGCACCGTGGCATCCATCGCCTCGGGCGTGGCGGCCGAAGCCGAGGGGCGCACCGTGACGGTGAGCGCCTCGTTGAGCGGCTGGCGGGTGAGCGGGTCGATCTCGTAGGCGGCGGCGGGGACCGCCCAGGCGGCGACGGCGCAGGCGAGCGCAGCCAGAGCGGGGACGAAGCGGCGCATGGAAGCCTCGTGAGGAACTCTCGGCATGAGGGAGGAGCGATGCGTGAACTGCCGCGCATCGTACGGCGGGACCGATGGGCAAGCCGTAAACGCACCCCGGCTAAAGCCAAGCTTAAAACGGCCACGCTTGTGCGGTTGCGAAACCGACGTGCTTCGCAGGACACAGTGTTGCGCTCGCGTCGCATAGACCGAGGCGCGCGGGGTTAAAGTCGCTCTCGCCTGAGGAATGCGGGAGAGCCCGGGCCCGCCGCGCGGACGCGCGCCGGCGGAGGCTACGCTTCGGCCGGCCCCGGGGCGAGGCGGCGCACTGCCGCCTCGATGCGCTCGGCCGCCCGGCCGATGCCTTCGGCGATGCGCCCCTCCGCCGCCTCCCGCTCGGCGGCGGCCGCCGCCGCGGCCTCGCGCAGGGACGCGGTCTCGCGCTCCAGCGCCTCGACCCGACGGCGCATCTCGGCGAGCTCGTCCGAGACGGTGAGCGCTGCCATCACGTGAAGGCGCATGTCGCCGATCTCGCCGAAGGCCTTGCGCATCTCGCCGATGCGGGCGTCGAAGCCGCGCGCCAGCTCTTCGAGATGGCCCTCCTCGCCTTCGCCGCAGGCCATGCGGTAGGTCTTCCCGGCAATGCTCACCGTCACCTGAGGCATCGACGCGTCCCGTTCTCCTCTTTGGCGCTATCCGTCCGCGCGGCTGCGGCCGAGCACCCCTTCGACGGCGCCGATGGCGCGCCCGAGCCGGTGCTCGACGTCGTCGGTCACCGCCACGGCCTCCGCGAGCTGCGCGAGCGCGCCGTCGAGCTCGGCCGCGAGGCGAGCGCGATCCTCCTGCATGAGGGCGAGTTCGGCTTCGAGATCCCCGCGGCTGCGCTCCGCGTCGAGCCGTCGGGTCACGCCGGCATCGAGCAGGGCGACCGCGGCTTCGAGCCGGCGCAGCGCATCCTCCATCGCTGCACTCATGGTTCACCCCTCGACGCCAGGACACCGCGAAGACACCGCAAAAGCCTAAAGCGCGGCTTCGCCTCCCGCAATCGCCCCGCATGGTCCGGCCGGCCGGGCGCCGTGGATTTGACAGGCTAGACCGTCATGTTAGGAAGCCCGCGCTCGCGCCAGGCCATGTCGGCCGGCGGACAGCCGCAGAACCGGGTACCCGTGAGCTTTCCCGCCTCCCTCGTCCGCGCCGCCCGCAAGGGATCGTCCGGCGCGCGCGGGATGGCCGTCCGGGCCGCGGCACCTCATATCACCCTGCATTCCGATCCTGGCGGACGGGCGCCCGGCTGCGGGGCCGCGCGCGCGGGCCGCAACCTGAAACGGGGAGACGGAATCCCCGTTCCACCTCGGGAGTCATCGACATGACGGTCAAGGTCGCCATCAACGGCTTCGGACGCATCGGGCGCAACGTGCTGCGGGCCATCAAGGAGGCCGGGCGCACGGATATCGAAGTCGTCGCCCTCAACGACCTCGGCCCGGTCGAGACCAACGCCCACCTGCTGCGCTACGATTCCGTGCACGGCCGCTTCCCCGGCGAGGTGAAGGTCGAGGGCGATTCCATCGTGGTCGACGGCCAGCGCATCCGCGTCACCGCGATCAAGAGCCCGGCCGAGCTGCCCCACCGCGAGCTCGGCGTCGACATCGCGCTCGAATGCACCGGCATCTTCACGGCGCGCGACAAGGCCAAGGCGCATCTCGATGCCGGCGCCAAGCGCGTCATCGTCTCGGCCCCCTCCGACGGCGCCGACCTGACCGTCGTCTACGGCGTCAACCATCACAAGCTGAGCGCCGACCACCTCGTCATCTCGAACGCCTCGTGCACGACGAACTGCCTCGCGCCGGTCGCCAAGGTGCTCAACGACGCGGTCGGGATCGAGCGCGGCTTCATGACCACGATCCACTCCTACACCAACGACCAGCCGTCCCTCGATCAGATGCACAAGGATCTCTACCGGGCCCGCGCCGCTTCCCTGTCGATGATCCCGACCTCGACCGGCGCCGCCAAGGCGGTGGGCCTGGTGCTGCCGGAGCTCAACGGCAAGCTCGACGGCACCGCCATCCGGGTGCCGACCCCGAACGTCTCGGTCGTCGACTTCAAGTTCGTGGCCAAGCGCACCACCACGGTCGCCGAGATCAACGACGCCATCAAGGCGGCCGCCAACGGCCCGCTCAAGGGTGTGCTCGGCTACACCGAATCCCCGAACGTCTCGATCGACTTCAACCACGACCCGCATTCCTCGACCTTCCACATCGACCAGACCAAGGTGATGGACGGGACCTTCGTGCGGGTGCTGTCCTGGTACGACAACGAGTGGGGCTTCTCGAACCGCATGGCCGACACGGCCGTGGCGCTGGCCAAGCTGATCTGAGGACGGATCCGGGACGCTGGAGACCTGCAGAGCCGGCCCCCTCTCCCGCACGGGAGAGGGGGTCCCTGTGCTTTCCGTAAAGCTACCTTCCCATGCGCATTGACGCCCCGCCATGGGGCGATGCCGAGGAGCTGCCATGATCGACGCGACGGACGTCACCTCCACCTCCGGGACCGCCACCGCGAGCACCGCCCCGGTGCCGGCCGGCCCCCCATCGGTCCCGGCGACCACGGAAGCTTCCAGGACCGAGCCCGCCCGGCGCGCCGAGGCGGCCCCGGCGCTGCCGCCCCAGGTGAGCGATCAGCTCGCCCGCATCGAGGACAAGGCCTCGCGCATCGAGGACAAGTATGCCCGCTCGGAGGCGCTGCTCGCCCGGGTCGAGGACCGGGTCGAGGAGGCGGGCAACCGGATGAACGAGGCGGCCCGGCAATCCGACCTCGCGGCCCTGCGCAGCGAGGTGCGGGCGATCGCCGAGCGCACCCGGCGCCTGCCGGGCTTCGGCATGCTGCTGCTCACCGCGATCATCACCGCCGTGCTCACGGTGGCGCTCGTCCTCGCGGCGCAGCGCCTGAACCTGCAGACCCTGATTCCGCCGCGGTGATCCTCCCGCCCCGCCCGCCACAGGAGGCCAGAGGCCGATGACCCGTTTCCGTACCCTCGACGATGCCGGCGACCTCAAGGGCAAGCGCGTGCTCGTGCGTGTCGACCTCAACGTGCCGATGGAGAACGGCCGCGTCACCGACGCGACCCGCATCACCCGCGTGCTGCCGACGATCCGGGAGATCGCCGAGGCGGGCGGACGCGTGGTGCTGCTCGCGCATTTCGGCCGCCCCAAGGGCAAGCCCGACCCCAAGGAGTCGCTCCGGCCCATCGCCGAGGCGGTGGCGAAGGATCTCGGGCGCCCGGTCGCCTTCGCGGAGGACTGCATCGGGCCGAAGGCCGCCGAGGCCGTGGCGGCGCTCGGCGACGGCGGCGTGGCGATGCTGGAGAACACCCGCTTCCATGCGGGCGAGGAGAAGAACGACCCCGCCTTCGTGCAGGCCCTGGCGGCGAACGGCGACGTCTACGTGAACGAGGCCTTCTCGGCCTCGCACCGGGCGCATGCCTCGACCGAGGGCCTCGCCCATGTGCTGCCGGCCTATGCGGGGCGCCTGATGCAGGCGGAGATCGAGGCGCTCACCAAGGGCCTCGAAGCCCCGGCCCGGCCGGTGGTGGCGATCGTCGGCGGCTCGAAGGTCTCGACCAAGATCGACCTGCTCGTGAACCTCGTGGGCAAGGTCGACGCGCTGGTGATCGGCGGCGGCATGGCCAACACCTTCCTGCACGCGACCGGCCTCGGCGTCGGCAGGTCGCTCTGCGAGAGGGACCTGGCGGGAACCGCCCTGCGCATCATCGAGGCGGCGCGCGAGAAGAACTGCGCCATCATCCTGCCGGTCGACGCAGTGGTGGCCGAGGAGTTCAAGGCGAACGCGCCCCACCACACCTACGGCATCGACGCGATCCCCGAATCCGGGATGATCCTCGACGTCGGCGCGCAGTCGGTGGAGCGGGTGGCCGCCGCCCTCAACGATGCCAAGACGCTCGTCTGGAACGGGCCGCTCGGCGCCTTCGAGTTCCCGCCCTTCGACCAGGGCACCGTGGCGGCGGCCCGCCACGCGGCGGAGCGCACGAAGGCAGGCAAGCTCGTCTCGGTGGCGGGCGGCGGCGACACGGTCGCGGCGCTCAACCATGCGGGCGTGGCGGAAGCCTTCACCTACGTCTCGACGGCGGGCGGCGCCTTCCTCGAATGGCTCGAAGGCAAGCCGCTGCCGGGCGTCGACGCGCTGCGCGTCTGAAGCGTTGGTCCCGCGAAAGGCCCCGCTTCTCGCCGAGGCCGGGAGGCCGCTCGGAACCCCGATCGCGCGCCCATGTGATCGGGGCCCATGTGATCGGGGGGTGATCGGGGGTGAAGGTGGCGTTCAGGATGCCGCCGGTAGGACGGCGGCACGCCGATCGCCTATAATCGCGAAAATCGGTTCTGTCGGAGGGTTACGATGGCGCGCATCACGCTGAGGCAGCTTCTGGACCACGCGGCCGAGCACGGCTACGGGGTCCCCGCCTTCAACATCAACAACATGGAGCAGGGTCTCGCCATCATGACGGCGGCCGATGCCTGCGACGCGCCCGTCATCCTGCAGGCGAGCCGCGGCGCCCGCGCCTATGCCAACGACGTGATTCTGGCCAAGCTCATCGACGGGCTGGTGGAGATCTATCCCCACATCCCGGTCTGCATGCATCTCGACCACGGGAACAACGAGGCGACCTGCGCCACCGCGATCCAGTACGGCTTCACCTCGGTGATGATGGACGGGTCGCTCAAGGCGGACGGCAAGACCCCGGCCGACTATGCCTACAATGTCGAGATCACCCGCAAGGTGGCCGAGATGGCGCATTGGGCGGGCGTCTCGGTCGAGGGCGAACTCGGCGTGCTCGGCTCGCTGGAGAGCGGGAAGGGCGAGGCCGAGGACGGCCACGGCGCCGAGGGCGCCCTGTCGCACGACCAGCTCCTCACCGATCCCGACGAGGCGGTGAAGTTCGTGCAGGCCACCAAGGTCGACGCCCTCGCGGTGGCGATGGGCACCAGCCACGGCGCCTACAAGTTCACCCGCAAGCCGGACGGCGCCGTGCTCGCCATGCACGTGATCGAGGAGATCAACCGCCGCCTGCCGAACACCCACCTCGTGATGCACGGGTCGTCCTCCGTGCCGCAGGAGCTGCAGGACATCATCAACCAGTATGGCGGCGAGATGAAGCCGACCTGGGGCGTTCCGGTCGAGGAGATCCAGCGCGGCATCAAGCACGGCGTGCGCAAGATCAACATCGACACCGACAACCGCATGGCGATGACGGGCCAGATCCGCAAGGTTCTGACCGAGAACAAGGCGGAGTTCGATCCGCGCAAGTATCTCAAGCCCGCCATGGAGGCGATGACGAAGCTGTGCAAGCAGCGCTTCGAGGAGTTCGGCACGGCCGGCCATGCCGGCAAGATCCGGCCGATCTCGCTCTCGGAGATGGCCAAGCGCTACGCCTCCGGCAAGCTCGACCCGTCCTTCGGGTCCAAGCAGAAGGCTGCGGCGGAGTAACGCCGCGCGGCCGCGACGCGGGAACCGCGGGAACCCCTCTCCCGTGCGGGAGAGGGGTAGGGGTGAGGGTGGAGACGGTGCAGCAAGAAGACTGAACCGTGCCGCTGCTAGCGCGGCGCTCAGTGCCCTGTTCTGAAGCGTAGCACCCTCACCCCTGCCCCTCTCCCACTCGGGAGAGGGGTTCCCCGCGTGGACTCGTCTCGGAAAAGATCGACCGGAAACCATCTGAATATCGCCCCGCCCACACCCCGCATGACCGACCCGCAGACCCGTCTCGTCCTCATCACCGGCCCCGAGGCCGGACCCGACCTTGCCGAGCGGCTCGCCGCTGCCTGCCGGGCGGGGGACGTGGCGGCAGTGATCCTGCGGCTCGCCCCCGCCGACGAGCGCTCGCTCGTCAAGCGCGTCAAGGATCTCGCGCCCTCCGCCCAGGAGGCGGGGGCCGCCGTGCTCGTCGCCTGCGATGCGCCGGGTGTCGACCCCGTCGCCATTGCGGCGCGCGGCGGCGCCGACGGCGTCCATGCCCTGGCCGACGAGGAGCCCGGCGACGCCCTGCGCGACCTGCGCGAGCGCCTGCGCGACGGGCGCATCCTCGGGGCCGGCACCCTGCGCTCGCGCCACGCCGCCATGGAGGCGGGGGAGGCGGGCGCCGACTACGTCCTGTTCGGCGATGCGGAGCCGGCGAGCCGGGAGAGCGTGCGCGCCCAGGCGGCGTGGTGGGCGGAGATCTTCGAGACGCCCTGCGTGGCCGTTGCCCGCAGCCTCGACGCGGTCGCGGAGCTCGCGGCCACGGGCGCGGAGTTCGTCGCCCTCGACCCGGCCCTGTGGGACGGGCCGGACGCCGCCGCCACGGTGGCGGCCGCCCAGGAGCGGCTCGCGGGAGCCCGCCCGTGAGACGGGTCCTCCCGACCGGCCTCGCCCTGCTGATCGCCGGGGGCGCGCTCGCCGCGCCGACGCTCTCCACGACCCGGATGCTGCCCGGGCCGACGACGCTGCCGCCGGCCGACAGCGCCGATCCGAAGGCGGATGTCGCCTATGGCGCCTATCAGCGCGGCTACTACATCGCCGCCTT
Organism: Methylobacterium nodulans ORS 2060; assembly: GCF_000022085.1. Classification (NCBI taxonomy): domain Bacteria; kingdom Pseudomonadati; phylum Pseudomonadota; class Alphaproteobacteria; order Hyphomicrobiales; family Methylobacteriaceae; genus Methylobacterium; species Methylobacterium nodulans. Next base: position 7,375,694 of record NC_011894.1, on the reverse strand, counting down.
CCGGGAGGCGACGAAGCGGCTGGAGAAGGACAGGACCGACGCGGCCGCCATGACGCTGCTCGGCGAACTCTACAGCCAGGGCCTCGGCCTGCGCCAGGATCCCGCCAAGGCGGCGGAATGGTACCGGCTCGCGGCCAATCTCGGCGACCGGTCGGCGATGGGCCTCCTCGGCATGATGGCGATCGAGGGCCGCGGCATCGCGAAGGACCCGGCCGCGGGCCGGGCCTGGCTGGAGAAGGCCGCCGCGAAGGGCGAGCCCACTGCCTGCTACAACGTCGCCCTGATCCTGCTCGGCACGGGCGTGCCGGAGGATCTGAACCGCGCCGCCGCGCTCCTGCGCCAAGCCGCCGACCAGGAGGTTCCAGCGGCCCAGCACGCCCTCGGCATCCTCTACCTGAAGGGCCGCGGCGTGGAGAAGGATCCGGCTCAGGCCGCCCAGTTGTTTCGGCGCGCAGCGGATAACGGCGACGTTGCGGGCGAGGTCGAGTTCTCGATCCTGCTCTTCAACGGGGAAGGCGTGCCCAAGGATGAGGCGCGCGCCGCCCGCTACTTCCGGCACGCGGCCGGCCGCGGCAACGCGGTGGCGCAGAACCGCATCGCCCGCCTCTACGCGGCCGGGCGCGGCGTGCCGAAGAACCTCGTCGAGGCGGCGGCCTGGAACATGGCGGCGAGCGCGCAGGGGCTCACCGACGCATGGCTGACCCAGGCGCTCGCCGGGCTTAACCCCGAGGAGCGCGCGCGGGCCGAGCGCCTTGCCGCCGACCGGATGACGCCTTAAGGCCGGTTCCAACTTCCAGAGGGCGGACGGACGGCCGCGCGCGCGGCGCGCGGGAGCCGCCGCTTGCCGCCGAACCTGACCGGGACCGCCGCGCGATGATCAACTCCCCCCTCATGACCGTGATGGTCGACGCCGTGCGCAAGGCCGCGCGGGGCCTCAAGCGCGATTTCGGCGAGGTCGAGAACCTCCAGGTCTCGCGCAAGGGCCCGGGCAACTTCGTCTCCATCGCCGACAAGCGCGCCGAGGCGGTGCTGCGCGAGGCGCTGATGAAGGCGCGGCCCGGCTACAGCCTCATCATGGAGGAGGGCGGCAGCATCGAGGGGTCGGACAAGACCCATACCTGGCATGTCGATCCCCTCGACGGCACCACCAACTTCCTGCACGGGATTCCGCATTTCTGCATCTCGGTGGGGCTGGAGCGCGAGGGCGTGATCGTCGCCGGGGTGATCTACGACCCGATCAAGGACGAGTTGTTCATCGCCGAGCGCGGCCAGGGGGCCTTCCTGAACAACCGGCGGCTGCGCGTCTCGGCGCGCCGCGACCTCGCGGATGCGCTCGTCCTCTACGGCTCGCCCTATCTGGGGCGCGGCAACCACCCGCGGCTCCTCAAGGAGCTCGGCACCGTGATGGCGGTGACGGGCGGCGTGCGCCGCCAGGGCTCGGCCGCCCTCGACCTCGCCTACGTGGCCTGCGGGCGGGCCGATCTCTACTGGGAGCGCGACCTGCAGAGCTGGGACATGGCGGCGGGCCTCATCATGGTGCGCGAGGCGGGCGGCTTCGCGACGAGCGCCGATGGCGGGCCGGACGCGCTCGCCGCGCATTCGGTCGCCTGCGGCAACGAGCTCCTGCACCGCGACCTGATCGCCCTCCTCAAGAAGGCGAACCAGTAAGGCCAAGCTCTGGCAAGCGCCGCCCGGATCTGGTCTAACCATCCCGCCACTTGGCATTTCGACAAGGCTGCCGCATGGACCCGCGCACGCTCTCCGCGCTGAAGGATGCGATCCGCTCGATCCCCGATTATCCGAAGCCGGGCATCGTCTTCCGGGACATCACCACCCTGCTCGGCGATCCCGGAGCCTTCCGGCGGGCGGTCGACGCCCTGGTGCATCCCTTCGCGGGCGGCCGGATCGATCAGGTGGCGGGCATCGAGGCGCGGGGCTTCATCCTCGGCGGCGCGGTGGCCCACCAGCTCTCCTCGGGCTTCGTGCCGATCCGCAAGAAGGGCAAGCTGCCCCACACCACGGTCTCGATCGCCTACGCGCTCGAATACGGCACCGACGAGATGGAGATCCATTCGGATGCCGTGAAGCCGGGCGACCGGGTCGTCCTCGTCGACGACCTCATCGCCACCGGCGGCACGGCGAAGGCCGCCGTCGACCTGTTGCGCCAGATCGGCGCCGAGGTGGTGGCCGCCTGCTTCGTGATCGACCTGCCGGAACTCGGCGGCGCCGCCAAGCTGCGGGCCCTCGACGTGCCGGTCTGGACGCTGGTGGAGTTCGAGGGACATTGATCCGATCAAGGCGCGGGATCCCCTCTCCCGCACGAGAGAAGGGATCCCGCGCCCTCTTTTCTCCGAACAGATCAACCGGAAGCCGTATCACGTCACGCGTTCACCATTGGGAGGCCCGCATGACCGATCTCGCCGCCCGCCGCGCAGCCTTTCGCGCCCTCCACGCGAGCGGCTGCTTCGTGATGCCCAACCCCTGGGACCTCGGCACGGCCCGCTATCTCGCCTCCCTGGGCTTTCCGGCTCTCGCGACCACGAGTTCCGGCTACGCCTTCTCCCGCGCCCTGCCGGACACCGACTGGGCGGTGCCCCGCGACGCCATGCTCGCCCATATCGCCGAGATCGCGGCCGCCACGGACCTGCCGGTCAATGCCGATTTCGAATCCGGCTACGCGCACGACCCGGAGGGCGTCGCCGCGAACGTGACGCTCTGCGTGGCCGCGGGCATCGCCGGCCTGTCGATTGAGGACGCGACCGGTGACCCCGCCAAGCCCCTGTATGACCGCGACCACGCGGTCGAGCGCATCCGGGCGGCGCGGGCGGCGATCGACGCGACCGGAGCGGACGTGCTGCTGACGGGCCGGTGCGAAAGCTATCTCACCGGCCATCCCGAGCCCCTCCGCGAGGCGATCCCGCGGCTGCAGGCCTATGCGGAGGCAGGGGCCGACGTGCTCTACGCGCCCGGCCCGAAGCGCCGCGAGGAGATCCGCGCCATCGTCGAGGCCGTGGCGCCCCGCCCGGTCAACCTGCTGGTGAGCACCAATGGCGGCCTCAAGGTGGCGGATCTCGCCGCCCTCGGCGTGCGGCGGATCAGCGTCGGCTCCTCGCTCGCCCGGACGGCCTGGACCGGCTTCATCCGCGCCGCCAAGCGCATCCGCGACGAGGGGAGCTTCGCCGGGTTCGACGGCTCGGTGAGCTTCGCGGAGCTCAACGGCTTCTTCCGCCAGGACCGCCAGGGACGATGACACAGGACAGCGATCCGGCGACCGGCCTGCCCATCGGCGCGCCCGTCACGCCGGCCGATCCGGCGCCCCGGCCGGAGCGGACCACCCTCAGGGGACGCTTCGTCACGCTGGTGCCGCTCGACGCGGCGGCCCACGGGCCGGCGCTGGCGGCCGGCGCGGTCGGCCCCGGCACCGAGGCCCTCTGGCTCTACATGTCCCGCGGCCCCTTCGCCGATGCGGCCGCCTTCCAGGACTACCTGTCGGCCAGCGAGGCCTCGGCCGACCCGCTCTTCTTCACGATCCTCGACGCGCGCTCCGGCCAGGCCCTCGGCCACGCGACGCTGATGCGCATCGACCCGGCGAACCGCACCATCGAGGTCGGCAACATCCTCTACACCCCGGCGCTCCAGCGGACGCCAGGCGCCACCGAGGCGATGCGGCTGCTCGCCGGCTACGCCTTCGACCTCGGCTACCGGCGCTACGAGTGGAAGTGCAACGCCCTGAACGCCCCCTCCCGCGCCGCCGCCGCCCGCCTCGGCTTCACCTTCGAGGGCCTGTTCCGGCAGGCCATGATCGTGAAGGGCCGCAACCGGGACACGGCCTGGTTCTCGATGCTGGACGGGGAATGGCCGCAGGTCGGCCAAGCCCTCGACCGCTGGCTCGCCCCGGAGAATTTCTCCGGCGAGGGCACCCAGCGCCTGCGCCTCTCGGGCCTCACCGCCGCGGCGATTCCGGGCCACCGCTTGCGTCGCGCGACACGGGCGGACCTCGCCGCCCTCGGTGCCCTGCAGGGCGCGGCCTATGCGCCGAACCGCGCGCTCCTCGGGGTCGAGCCGCTGCCGCTCCTCACACCCCCCGAGACGCTGCTCGCCCGCTACGAGGTCTGGCTCCGCCACGAAGGCGAATCGCTCGCGGGCGCGCTCATCCTCGATCCCCGGCCCGATCACCTGCTGGTGTGGAGCATCGCGGTCGATCCGGCGCATCAGGGCCGGAGGCTCGGCACCAGCCTGCTCGAAGCGGTCGAGGCCCGCGCGAAGGATCTCGACCTGAGGGATCTGCGCCTCTACACGGGAGAGAGGCTCGCGCGCGCCATCGGGTGGTATGCGCGCCACGGCTGGAAGACGGAGCGGGTCGAGGCCCGCCCGGATCGCCGCCTGGTGCACATGGCCAAGCACCTCGCGTGACGGGCGAACCGGGAGGGGAGCGCATGGTGGGACGTCTAGCGGGCAAGAGCGCCGTCGTGACGGCGGCGGGGCAGGGAATCGGCCGGGCGATCGCCGAGGCGTTCCTGGCGGAGGGCGCCCGGGTCCTTGCCACCGACCTCGATGCGGGCAAGCTCGACGGCCTGGCCGGGGCCGTGACGGCTCCCCTCGACGTGCGCTCGGACGAGGCGGTGGCCGCCTTCGCGCGCGGCGCCGGTCCGGTCGACATCCTGGTCAATGCCGCGGGCTTCGTGCATCACGGCACCGTGCTCGACTGCACCGATGCGGAATGGGACTTCGCCTTCGACCTCAACGTGAAGTCGATGCACCGCACGATCCGGACCTTCCTGCCGGGCATGCTCGAGCGGGGCAGCGGCTCGATCGTCAACATCGCCTCGGCGGTCTCGACCCTCGCCGCCGCCCCGAACCGCTACGTCTACGCGGCCACCAAGGCGGCGGTGATCGGGCTCACCATGGCGGTCGCCCGCGACTTCATCCGCCAGGGCGTGCGCGCCAACGCGATCTGCCCCGGCACGATCCAGTCGCCCTCCCTGGACGAGCGGATCGTGGCGCTCGCCGCCTCCACCGGCACGACGGAGGCGGAGGCGCGCCAGGCCTTCGTCGATCGCCAGCCGATGGGTCGCCTCGGCACGCCCGAGGAGGTGGCGGCGCTGGCCGTCTATCTCGCCTCGGACGAATCGCGCTTCACGACCGGCCACACTCATCTCGTCGATGGCGGCTTCGCGCTCTGATGCCCGCCTGAGGAGCCCCCGATGCACATCCTGATTCTCGGTGCGGCCGGCATGGTCGGCCGCAAGCTGCTCGCCCGGCTGGTGCAGGACGGGCAGCTCGGCGGCACGCCGATCAGCCGGCTGACGCTGCACGACGTCGTGGCGCCCGAGGCGCCCGCGGGCCTGCGCGCCCCGGTCTCGCTCTCGGCCTCCGACTTCTCGCTGCCCGGCGAGGCGGAGCGGCTGGTCTCCGGGCGGCCGGACGTGATCTTCCACCTCGCGGCCATCGTCTCGGGCGAGGCCGAGGCCGATTTCGACAAGGGCTACCGGATCAACCTCGACGGCACCCGGCGCCTGTTCGACGCCGTGCGGGCGATCGGGGAGGGCTACTGCCCGCGCCTCGTCTTCACCTCCTCGCTCGCGGTGTTCGGCGCGCCGATGCCGGAGGTGATCGGCGACGAGTACCTGACGGCGCCGCTGACGAGCTACGGCACCCAGAAGGCCATCGGCGAGCTTCTCCTGTCCGACTACACGAGGCGAGGCATCTTCGACGGCATCGGCATCCGCCTGCCCACCATCTGCGTGCGGCCGGGCAAGCCCAACAAGGCGGCCTCCGGCTTCTTCTCCGGCATCATCCGCGAGCCGCTCGCCGGTCAGGAAGCGGTGCTGCCGGTTCCGGATTCCGTACGCCACTGGCACGCCTCGCCGCGCGCGGCGGTGGGATTCCTGCTGCATGCCGCAACCATCGAGGGCGCGCGGCTCGGCGACCGGCGCAATCTCACCATGCCGGGCGTCTCCGTCACCGTGGCGGAGCAGATCGAGGCCCTGCGCCGCATCGCGGGCGACGCGGTGGTCGCCCGCATCCGCCGGGAGCCCGATCCGACCATCGAGCGCATTGTGGCGGGCTGGCCGCGCGCCTTCGACGCGCGCCGCGCCCGCGAGCTCGGCTTCACGGCGGAGCTGGATTTCGACAGCATCATCCGGGCGCATATCGAGGACGAGCTCGGCGGGCGGATCGCGGCCTGAAGCAATCCGGCGGGCGGAAGACCGCCATCCGGACGGGTCCACGGAATCGCCGCCAAGCCGTGGCGATTCTCCGCAAGTTGCGGGCCGCGAATCCCGCTTCAGCCTCGGTGATCCCATGACCATCCGGAGAGCGCTGCTCGCCGCCTGCGCGGTCCTTTCGGCAGGCCTCGGCTACGTCGTCTGGGCGGTGTGCACCGAGGTCGGCTACGCGGCGGGCGGACGCGCCCTCAAGGCGCAGTACGGCCTCGTCGTCCTGTCCCACCCCGAGTGGAAGAGCCTGCGGCGACTGGCCATGATGAAGGCCGCCGCGCAGTGCCGCTGGGACCTCGACGAGGCGTCCTGGCGCCGGATCTACCGCCTCTACGTGGAGGACGACCGCTCCGTCCGGGCTGCCGTCTATGCGCGGCTGCTGCGGGAGCAGGAGCGCTACTTCCAGGACGATGCGGACGACCGGCGATGCGGCGCGGCCTGGTCGCGCTTCGGGGCCCATGGCGCCGACCTGCCCAATCTCCTCCGGGCCTCGGCCGTGGCCGGCACGGCGACGGCCGTGCGGGTCGCTCCGTCGGATGTCCGGACCGCCGCCGGCTCCCGCCACGAATAGAGGCGACCGGCGTCACCGCACGAGGACGATCGGTCTCGGGCGCAGGCCGCTCAGGCCGGGATGCGCACGGTCGCCCTGAGGCCCCCGAGGGGGCTGTCGTGCAGCGAGACGTCCCCGCCATGCGCCCGCGCGATGTCGAGCGCGATGGCGAGGCCGAGCCCCGAGCCGCCCGCATCCTGGCGGGCATCGTCGAGGCGCACGAAGGGCTTGAACACCTCCTCGCGCCGGTCGGGGGAGATGCCGGGCCCGTCATCGTCGACGGAGACTGCGAGCCAGCGGCTCTCCTGGCGGGCGGTGAGCGCGATCGTGTCGCCGTAGCGCGCCGCATTCGCCGCGAGGTTGAACAGGCAGCGCCGGAACGCATCGGGCCGCACCGTCACGGTGGAGGGCCCCTCGACCGTCACCTCGCTCACATGGCCGCCGAGCCGCTCCACATCGGTCCGCAGATCCTCCAGCAGCGCCCTCAGGTCGACGGGCGCGGCGTGCTCGCCGGAATCGCCGCGGGCGAAGGCCAGATAGGCCTCCAGCATCCGGCTCATCTCCTCCACGTCGCGGGTCAGATCGTCGATCTCCGGGCCCTGCCCGATGAGCGCGAGGGAGAGGCGGAAGCGCGTCAGGATGGTGCGCAGGTCGTGGCTCACCCCGTTCAGCATCGTGGTGCGCTGCTCCATCGCCCGCTCGATGCGCCGCTTCATCTCGATGAAGGCGTGGCCGGCCTTGCGCACCTCGCGGGCGCCGCGGGGGCGGAACTCCACGTCGCGCCCCTTGCCGAAGCTCTCGGCCACGTCGGCGAGCCGCAGGATCGGCCGGATCTGGTTGCGCAGGAACAGGATCGCGACGCCGAGCAGCACCAGCGAGGTGCCGCCCATCCACAAAAGGAAGATGTGCGAGTTCGACGCATAGGCCTGGCTGCGCCGGGCGATCACCCGCATGACGCCGCCGGGGATCTCCACCCGGATCTCGATCAGGCTCGACCGCCCGACCGTGTCGATCCAGAACGGCCGCTTGATCTGGCGGCGGATCTCGTCGGAGAGGGCCTCGTCGAGGAGCGAGAAGAAGGGCCGAGGCCCGGGGGGCGGGATCCTGGCCCCCTCCAGGATGTCGACGTCGAGGTTGAGCCGCTCGGCCGCGATGCGCTGGAGCGTCTCGGCATCCCGGTCCTGCGGGTAGCTCTCGTAGATGTCGATGAGCGCCGAGATATCCGCCGTCACCGCTGCCGACAGGCGCTTGGTCACGAGCTGCCAGTGCCGCTCCATGAAGGTGTAGGCGATCACCGACTGGAGCAGGACGACGGGCGCGATGATGATGATGAGCGAGCGGGCATAGAGCCCCTTCGGGAGCCGCTCGCTGATCACCCGGCCGAGGCGCCGCCAGATCGCGCGGGGCCCGAGCCGATCGGCGAGGGAGGCGCGCGCGCCGACCGGCGCGGGATCCCCCTCGGAGCCCGCGATCCCGCCGGGCAGCGCCATCGTCTAGTCCAGGACGAGCCGGTAGCCGACGCCCCGCACCGTCTGCACGTAGCGGGGATTGGCCGGATCGTCCTCAACCTTGCGGCGCAGGCGGTTCATCTGCACGTCGATGGTGCGCTCGTTGCCGGCCTCGGCCCCGCCCGTCAGCGCCTCGCGGGCGACGTTCCCGCCCTTGGCGAGGGCCAGGATGGTGAGGATCTCCCGCTCGCGCTCGCTCAGGCGGATGGGCTCGTCGTCGCGGGTGAGTTCGCCGCGCTCCACCCGGAACAGGAAGGGCCCGAAGCGGACCGCGTCGAGGGGCACGGCGGAGCCCGGATTCTCGCTCCGGGCGTTGCGGCGCAGGATGTTGTTGAGCCGCAGGATCAGCTCGCGCGGGTCGAAGGGCTTCGGCAGGTAGTCGTCCGCCCCGATCTCCAGCCCCGTCACCCGGTCGTTCGGGTTCGAGCGGGCGGTGAGCATCAGGATCGGCACCTGGGAGGTCAGACGGATCTGGCGCGCATAGTCGAAGCCGGTCTCGCCCGGCATCATCACGTCGAGGACGAGGGCGTCGAAGACGAGGTTCGCGCCCTTCGCCCGCGCCTCCGCGGCGCTCGCCGCTGCGGTGACCCGGTAGCCGTTCTCGTAGAGGAAGCGCGAGAGGAGGTCGCGCAGGCGCCGGTCGTCGTCGACGACGAGGATGTGCGGTGCGTGATCCGGCAGGTCCGGGCGCGCGGCAAGCGCCGTCATCCCCTCAGGCCTCCTCGACCGCCCGCGGCGGCGCGGCGGCGATGAGGCGGCTCACGGCGGCGCGATCGCCCGGGTCGATCATGGCGAGGAGGAAGCGGCTCGCCGGCCCGCGGGCGGCCGGACCGGCCTCCGCCAGGGCCAGGCGCACCCGCTCGCCCTGGATGCGGGCGAGCTCGACGGCGAGGCGGCGGCCCTTGGGCGTGCAGGTGAGCAGCCGATGGCGGCGGTCGCTCGTGCCGGCGCGCTGCGCGATGTAGCCCGTCTCGATCAATTCCTTGAGCACCCGGTTGAGGCTCTGCTTGGTGATGCGCAGGATATCGAGGAGTTCGGCGATCGTGAGGCCGGGATTGCGCTCCACGAAATGCAGTACCCGGTGATGCGCGCGCCCGAACCCGTATTCCGCCAGGATGCGGTCGGGGTCCGAGACGAAGTCCCGGTAGGCGAAGAACAGGAGCTCGATCAGGTCGTAGGCGTGACCGGCCTCGGGCAGGTCCTCGTTGGCGGCCTCCGGCGGCTCGGAGGGGCCTGGTCGGGTCCGGGCTGCCTGCGTCACCGTCATTCCCCTCGTTTCCCGGGCCGAAGGGCCCTTCGGCCCCGCCGTCCCATTTACGTCAGCCTTGTTGACATATCTCAGCCTCGTTGGTACCCGTCAACCCCGCCGGCGCAACGAACGTACGCCATTCGGGCTTTCCGAGCACGAAGATTGCGAGCCGGGCCGCCTTCGCGGAAATGAACCGCAACCGAGGATCATCGACATGTCCGTCATCCCCTTCGACCAGCGTGAAGGCCACATCTGGTTCGACGGCCGCATGGTGCCGTGGGCGGACGCGAAGATTCACGTACTCACGCACGGCCTGCACTACGGCTCCTGCGTGTTCGAGGGCGAGCGCGCCTATGGCGGGCAGATCTTCAAGAGCACGGAGCATTCGGCGCGGCTGCGCCGCTCGGCCGAGCTCCTCGACTTCGAGATCCCGTTCTCGGTGGCCGAGATCGACGCCGCCAAGGCGCTCGTCCTCAAGGAGAGCGGCCTGTCGGACGCCTATCTGCGCCCTGTGGCGTGGCGCGGCTCCGAGATGATGGGTGTCTCGGCGCAGCACAACACCATCCACCTCGCCATCGCGGCCTGGGAATGGCCGAGCTACTTCGATCCGGCCACCAAGATGAAGGGCATCCGCCTCGACCTCGCGGATTACCGCCGGCCCGATCCGCGCACCGCCCCCTCCGCCTCGAAGGCGGCGGGCCTCTACATGATCTGCACCATCTCGAAGCACCGGGCCGAGAGGAAGGGCTACGCGGACGCCCTGATGCTCGACTGGGAGGACAACGTGGCCGAATGCACCGGCGCCAACGTGTTCTTCATCAAGGACGGGGTCGTCCACACGCCGATCGCCGACCGCTTCCTGGACGGCATCACCCGGCAGACGGTGATCGAGCTGGCGCGCCGCCGCGGCTACGAGGTCGTCGAGCGGCGCATCCGGCCCGAGGAGATGGCGGGCTTCACCGAGTGCTTCATCACCGGCTCGGCCGCCGAGGTGACGCCGGTCTCCGAGATCGGCCCCTACCGGTTCCAGCCGGCCACCATGACCCGGACCCTGATGGACGATTACAGCGCCGAGGTGCAGCCCCGCGCCAAGGCGGCCTGAGGGGCGGTCCGACCCCCATCTCTCCACGGCGCCCCGGACCCTTGTCCGGGGCGCCGCCCGGAACACGACGCGTGCCTCCCGCGTTGCCCGTATGAGAACAATACGTGAACAAAGGAGACACCATGTCGGCCAGGACAAAAGACCAGCGCAACCGCAACCCGAAGGCGGCTCCTCCCGACGCGGCCGGGGACGCGTCGAACCGGATCAAGGATCCGAAGGATTGGACGACCGGCGACGAGCCGATGACCGGCGCCCAGGCCTCCTACCTCAAGACCCTGTCCGAACAAGCCGGGGACCAGGACGCCTTCGACCCCGATCTCGACAAGGCGGAGGCCTCGGAGCGCATCGATGCGTTGCGTAAGGCAACAGGAAAGGCCTGATACGGCATCCGGTTGATCTTTTCGAGATGAGTATGCGCAGGAAGAACCCCTCTCCCGGGCGGGAGAGGGGATCCCGCGGTCCCCGCGCCCTCTTGTCTCCGAACGGATCAACCGGAAACCGTATGACGGCAGCGGCACCGTGCCCGCAAGGCGGCTTTTCTCGGGTCGTCTTAACGGATGTTGAGGAGGTCGCCTCGTAGCATGGGTCGGTCCGGCGGAGGGAGGGTGTCGTGTTCGGGAATTGGCTGCGCGCCAGATCCGTCCGACGATTCCTGAACGACGGGGCGGGCTCGACCGCCATCGAATATGCGATGATCGCCGGATTGATCTTCCTGGCGGTGGCAGTGTCCCTCAACCTCTACGGCGCCTCGACCGGGAGCCTCTACACCAGCCTCGGCAACAAGGTGGTGGAGGTTCTCTCCCGGCCGTGAGCCCGGCGCCGCGACGAGGCCCGGCCGCTACTCGGCCGCCAGGCCGAGATTGTCCAGGCACTGGCGGATCTGCGCGGCGAGCGCATCGGCGAGCGGCATCGGCTCGGGCAGCCGGTGGCGCATCAGACCGATCCGGCAGGCGGGCAGGGCGGGAAAGCCCTCCGACGGGCTGAGGATGCGCATGCCCGGGCGCAGGGCGCTCTCCGGCAGGACCGAGACGGCGAGGCCAGCCTGCACCGCCGCGCCGACCGCGGTCGAACTCCAGCTCACGAACAGGATGCGGCTCTGGCGGCCGGCCCGCTCCAGGGCCGCGAGAGCGGCGGCGCGCCAGACGCAGGTCGGGCGCCCGAGGGCGAGCGGCAGGGGCGTCTCCGCATGCACGCGGTGGCGGCTCGACGTGACCCAGAGCAGGGCCTCGGTGCGGATCGTCTCGATGCCGCCGCGCTGGCGCGCCTCCGTGACGATGGCGAGGTCGAGGTCGCCGCTCGCGATCCGCCCGAGCAGCATGTCGGTGGGCTCGCAGATCACCGTCACCTCGGCCCGCGGATGGGCGCGGGCGAAGCGGGCCAGGATCTCCGGCAGGTAGCGGTCGGCGTAGTCGTCCGGGAGCCCGAGGCGCACGCGGCCCGCAAGGTCGGCCTCGCCGAAGGTGGCGAGGCACTCGGTCTGCAGCTGCACGATCCGGCGCGCGTAGTCGAGGAGCCGCTCGCCGTCATCGGTGAGCCGGACGCCGCGCCCGGCGCGCGAGAAGATCGCACGGCCGACCCGCTCCTCCAGCCGCTTCATCTGCATCGAGACGGCCGATTGCGTCTTGTGCACGAGGTCGGCGGCCTGGGTGAAGGAGCCGCTGTCGGCGATCGCCACGAGGGTGCGGAGCTGGTCGATGTCGAGGGGGTGCACGGAGGCGGCCTTCTCATCAGCATCCGTGATCTGACACATCTCAAGCATTCGCTCAACGCATCGGTCGAACCGGGGTATGAGGGCAGCGCGGCTGAGCCTCGGAACGGCTGCCGCTGGAGGTCAGGATGACGTTCGGTTTCGCTCCCCTCGGTGTTCTCTCGCTGGTCCTCCGGGCCGGTCGCGTGACCGGTCAGGGCATTGCGCAGGCCGCCCGCCTTCTCAGCCACCGGCGCGCCGCCCGCCGCCTCGCCGAGCTCGACGACCGCATGCTCAAAGACCTCGGGCTGACGCGCTGCGAGGTGGTGGGCGCCCTCACGCTCCCGTGGCGGGACGACCCGACCATGCACCTGGCGGATCGACGACAGGCTCGGGTCCCGGGTGCATCAGTGCGCATGAAGATCGTAGCCAGCGACGGGCGCCGCGTCGGGCCCAACCTCGCCGTCTGAGACGGGCAGGGGTGCCGCGCCGGCCCCGGCGACCCGCGCCGCGCCGGTCCCCGCCGGGACCGGCCGGCGCTCCAGGACGCCGACGACCCGGACGGCGCCGATCAGCGCGGCAGCGCCGAAGATCAGGGATCCGGCGCCGACGCCGACGATCACGCCCTCCGGCCCGCCGAGATGGGCGCCCAGCACCGCGAAGGGCATCGTACCGAGCGTCGCCCGCCCCCAGTTGAAGGCGGTCGAGAGCAGCGGAAAGCCGAGATTGTTGAACGCCGCGTTGGCGACGAACAGAAGCCCGTTGAAGAGCCAGATCCCGCCGCCCACGAGGCAAAAGACCCCGACGATACGGGCGGCCTCCCCGTCGAGGGCGAAGCTGCGCGCGATCGCCTCCCGCCCGAGCACCAGGGCGAGCCAGACGGCGAGGATGTAGACGGCCGTCACCAGGACGCAGTCCCGCAGGATCCGGCGCATCCGGTCGAAGCGCTGCGCACCCCAGTTCTGGCCGAGGATCGGCCCGACCGCGCCCGAGAGCGCGAACAATCCCCCGAAGGCGACCGGGATCAGCCGCTCGATCACCGTGTTGGCGGCGACGGCCTCAGTGCCGAATCCGGCCATGACCTGGGCCTGGAAGGCGCTCGCCACCGGCGGCGCCAGGTTCGTCAGCACGGCGGGCAGCGCGATGCGCAGCACTTCGGGCGCATCCGCGAGCACGGCGCGGCCGCGGGGGCGGGCCACCATCCGGTGCACGCTCACCGCCCCGTGCCAGCCCACCCCCGCGAAGGCGAGGCGGGCCGCCACCACGCTGAGCGCGGCCCCATCGAGGCCGAGCCCGAGGCCGAAGATCAGCAGTGGATCGAGCAGCGCCGTGACGGCGGCGCCCCCGATCGTCACCGCCATGGCCCGGCGCGCATCGGCGACCGCCCGCAGCACGCCCGACAACCCCATGCCGAGTGCCATGAGCGGCACCGAGGGGAGGGAGATCAGGAGGAAGCGCCGCGCGATCGGCACGCTGTCCGGCCCGGCCCCGATCAGCCGCAGGAGCGGGTCGAGGAGCGGCAGCAGGACGGCGAGGACGATGAGGCTGGCGGCGAGCGTCAGCACCAGGGCGGAGGCCGCGATGCGGCGCGCCGCCGCCCGGTCGCCGGCGCCGAGGGCCCGCGAGACCAGGGCGCCCACCGCGATCATCATGCCGATATTGATGGCGACCGCGAAGACCTGGAGGATCGTCGCGAAGCCCACCGCCGCGGTGAGGAGGGGATCCCCGAGCCAGGACACGTAGAGGAGCGACAGCAGGTCGACGGCGAAGACCGCCATCAGGCCGACCGATCCGGTCGCGCCCATCACCACCACATGGCGCAGGGTCGAGCCGGTGACGAAGGCGGCCTCGCCCGCCGCGAGGGCCCGCGACGCCTCAGGCATCGTCGGCGACCGGCTCCGGCGCAGGCTCCGGCTCCGGCGGGGCGGGACGCTCCTTGGCGATGATGTCCTGCGTCTCGGCCGTCAGCGCCCGCGACGAGCGCTTGGGGGTCGTCAGCGGCTCGGGCTTGATGCGGACCAGGCTGCGCATCGGGTCACTGCGGTCGAGGGGCTCGCCTGCCTGCTGCAGGACGAGGCGGGCGACGTCGCGCTTGCGCACGTCGTCGGCGATGCCGGCGGCCTCGGCGGCCGCGACGCCGAGCGCCTCCAGGGTGGCGCGGCCGAAGGCGAGGGCCGATTCCACCGTCTCGCGGATGACGAAGTCCACGTCCCGGTTCATCGCCTCGATCGCCTGCACCCGGTCGAAGGCCCGCACGTAGGTGCGGGCCGAGGGGAACTCGGCATGGACGAGGTCGATGATCTTGAGCGTCTCCTCGGGATCGTCGATGCAGATGCAGATCAGCTCGGCGCGCCCCGCCCCCGCCGCGCGCAGCACGTCGAGACGGGTGCCGTCGCCGTAATAGACCCGGAAGCCGAAGCGGGCGGCGCTGCGGATCTGCTCCACGTCCTTGTCGATCACCGTGACGCTGATGCCCTGCGCCAGCAGCACCTGGTTGAGGATCTGGCCGAAGCGGCCGAAACCGACCACGAGGACGCGGGCCTCCGCGTTCTCGATCACGTCGTAGGCCGGTTCGAGGGCACCGGTGCGGCGGCGGGCGAGGAACCCGTCGAGGCCCTTGGCGGCAAGCGGGCCGACCAGCATGGTGAGCGCCGCGAGCGCGATGGCGAGCCGCCCGGCCGCGCCGTCCACGATGCCGAGCTCGCCCGCCACCGGCAGCAGCACGAAGGCGAACTCGCCCGCGGGCGCGAGCACCGCCGCGCCGCGCAGGGCATCGAGCCAGGGCGAGCCGAACAGGCGGAAGAGCCCTGCCACGATGGTGGTCTTCAGGAGGATCGCCGAGACCATGGCGGCCGAGAGGCCGAGCCAGTGCGCGCGCACCAGCGCCACGTCGATCGACATGCCGACGCTCATGAAGAAGAGGCCGAGCAGCATGCCGCGGAACGGCTCGATATCGGCCTCGAGCTGGTGGCGGAAGTTCGATTCGGCGAGAAGCAGGCCGGCCAGGAAGGCGCCCATCGCCATCGAGAGGCCGACATGCTCCATCAGGAGCGCCGTGCCGAGCACGACGAGAAGGGCGGCGGCCGTCATCACCTCGCGGGCGCCGCTCGCCGCCAGAAGCCGGAAGAACGGGTTGAGGCCGTAGCGCCCGACCACCACCGCGGCGACCACCGCCGCCACCGCCGAGCCGGTCGAGGACAGGGCCTCGCTGAGCCAGTTCTCGCCAGCACTGGTGCCGGTGGAGGCGAGCAGCGGCAGCAGCGCCAGGATCGCGACGATCGACAGGTCCTGGAACAGCAGGATCGCGAAGGCGCGCTGGCCGTAGGGCGCGCCGAGGTCGCGGCGCTCCTGCAGCAATTGCAGGGCGACGGCGGTGGCCGAGAGGGCGAGCGCGATGCCGACCACCACGGAAGCGGCCGGCGCCAGTCCCCCCAGCATGGCGAGCCCCCCGAGGGCCGCCGCGCAGGTGACGAGCTGCAGGGTGCCGAGGCCCAGGATGTCGCGCCGCAGCGAGATCAGCCGCGAGATCTCGAGTTCGAGCCCGATGATGAACAGGAGCAGGACCACCCCGAGTTCGGAGACGCTGCGCGCCGTCTCGGCCTCGGGGATGAGCGAGAGCCCGGACGGCCCGATCACCACACCTGCCGCGAGATAGCCCAGAACGGCGCTCTGGCCGAGCATGCGGACGATCGGCACCCCGATCACCGCGGCCGAGAGGAAGGTCAGGACCGGCGGCAGGAAGCTGGCGTGGTCGGCGGTACTCGCCATCGCGGACGGGCTCCCGGGCGTAAAACGAGGGACCTCTACCCTTAACCCGGGGCCGCCCCGCAAGGCGAGACGCCCCGCTTAGGCCTCACGCCCGGCGGGGCGGGGATGCGTCCGCCGGGCGCTCCGCCCCCAGGGCCGGCTGCTCGGCCTATGGGGGCGGCTGCCCGACCCCCGGGAGAGCGACCAGCCCGGCCCCGGCAGCGATCCAGACCAGATGGGCGTCGGTGCGCGCGCCGAGCTTCGCCTTGATCAGCGAGAGATTGTTGTGCACCGTCTTCAGGCTCAGGCAGAGGGCCTCGGCGATGGCCTTCGAGGTCGCCCCGGCGGCCGCGAGGGCCAGGATCTCCACCTCGCGCGGGGAGAGCCCGTCCAGCGCCGAGCGCCCCCGGGCGACCTCCGCCTCCGCGAGCGCCCGCGCGATGTCGGCGCTCATTGCCCGCGCGCCCCGCATCACCGTGCCGACGGCCTCGACCAGCTCGCGCGGCGGGCTCGCCTTGGTGACGTAGCCCGCAGCCCCGGCCTCGAAGGCCTTCGCGGCGAGCGCCGCGCCCTGCCGCATGGTGAAGACGAGGATGCGCGCCTGCCGGTCCCACTGGCGGATGTGACGGATCGCCTCGATGCCGCTCGGGCCCGGCAGGGACAGGTCCAGGATCACCAGGGCGGGCGCATGCGCCTTGTAGAGGCGATAGGCCTCCGCGGCCGTGTCGGCCTCCGCGATGACGCTGAGGCCCGGCTGGCGCTCCAACAGGCGGCGGTAGCCCTCGCGCACCACCGGATGGTCGTCGACGAGCAGGATCGTGGTGGTCACGGCGCCCCCCTCGCCAGCATCGGCACGACGGCGCAGGCGCGGATGCCGGTCCCGGTGCCGGTGATGCTCACCCGGCCGCCGAGCGCGGCGATGCGCTCGCGCACGCCGAGGAGGCCGCGACCGGGCGCCGTGCGGAGGCGTCCGGCATCGCCGCCGCCGTCATCGTCGACGACGAGCGTCACGCTGCGCCCATCCCCCGGCGCCCGCAGCACCCGCAGGAAGACTCGGCCCGGGCGCCCGTGCCGGACCGCGTTCGTCAGGAATTCCTGGGCGATGCGGTAGAGGCTCAGGGCGGTCGGGGGCGGCACGTCGGCGAGGTCGCCGACCACGTCGATGTGGAACTCGGTCCCGGGGCGGCCCCCGGCCCCCCAGCCGGCCACGAGGGCGCGCAGGCTCCCCTCCAGACCGAGTTCCTCGATCTCCGGCGGTTCGAGCCGCGCGAGCGCCCCGCGCAGCGTTTCCATCATGCGCGCGGCGTTGCGGCCGATGGCGAGCGCGTCGGCGCGCAGATCCGGGCGCCCGTCG
Source organism: Methylobacterium nodulans ORS 2060 (assembly GCF_000022085.1). Lineage (NCBI taxonomy): Bacteria > Pseudomonadati > Pseudomonadota > Alphaproteobacteria > Hyphomicrobiales > Methylobacteriaceae > Methylobacterium > Methylobacterium nodulans. The sequence goes on along the minus strand of NC_011894.1, from coordinate 7,358,279 downwards.
GCCGCCTCGGCGGCGATCGTCTCGGCGAGGGCGCCCGTGGCGGTGAGGCATTGCCCGAACTCGTCGTGCAGGTCCCGGGCGAGGGCCCGGCGCTCCTCCTCCTGAACCTGGAACAGGCGCAGCGTGAGGCTCCGCCGCTCCGCCTCGGTGCGGGCGAGGCGCTCGGCCATGGTGTTGAAGGCTGCGGCGATCCGGTCGAACTCCCGCACGGTGAAGGCCGGCAGGCGGGCGCCCGCATGGCCGGCCTCCAGCGCCCGCAGCCCGTCCACGATCCGCCCCGCCGGGGCGAGGAGCCGGCCCGCCGCGAGCCCGATGAGGAGCATCGTCGCGCCGACCATCCCGGCCGCGATGCCGGCGAGATCCCGGACCTGCCGCCACGCCCGGCCCGCGGAGGCCGCCGCCTCGGGCCAGGCCGTCGCCACCCCGATGACGCGGCCCCGGTAGACGATGCTGCGCATTGCCGGCGGACCGGAGCCCGCCGGGACGGCGGCGCGGAACCAGCCCGGTGCCTCGCCCCATCCCTCCCAGCCGCCGCAGAGCCGCCGGGGCGCCTCGGCGGCGAGGGCGACCTCGGCGCAGATGCCCGGCAGGACGGCAAGGACGGGAGGGGCCGCGTGCCCTTCGGGGTGTGCCTCGGCCGCCGCGGCCGGACCAGCGCCCGCGCTGCCGAGCCCGGGCTGACGCGCATACTGCTCGGCGATGCGGCGGGCGGAGGTCTCGGCCTCGGCCTGCAGGCCCTGGCGGACCTCGACCACGATGAAGGCGATCCCGCCCGCGAGGCAGAGAGCCGCCGCCAGGAGGACGTGAAGGGCGAGGCGGGCGAGAAGGCTCATGGAGGAAGCCTAGAGCAGACGAAGTGGATGCCGGTTCGTCGCAGAAAATGCGGCAAAAACAAAGAGCTAGAGCAGGATACGTTCACTGTGGACCGGATCCTGCTCGAGCGGCGGGCAAGATTCGTGGAGAGGGTTTCCGGCAGCGCCGCACCGGATCCCGGAAGCCGCATCTTGGCCTCGCGCGCGGGCGGTTCCGCAAGCCGGTGCGCAGGGGATCGGGAAGAATGCCCGCCTCCGGACGGGAGCTGCTCCCTGGCGCCGCCCGCCGCAACCCTGGATGATCGCGCCCTCCACCTCCCAGGAAGCCCCATGACCTGCCTTCTCTCACGCCGCTCCCTGCTCGCCGCCTCCGCCGCCCTCGCTCTCGCGCCCCGCGCGCGGGCCGGGGACGCCGCCTCCACCCGTGTGGGGGCCTTCATGGTGACGCCGCTGCTGGACGGGCTCTTCCCCCTGGAGCCGCGGATGATCCCCGGCGCCGAGAGCGAGGAGGGGCGGGCCCTGCTCGCGCAGGCGGGCCTGCCGCCCTCCGGGCCGTCGCCCGAGCCGGTCAACGCCTTCCTGATTCGCCGCCGGGACCGTGCCTGGCTGCTCGATGCGGGCTGCGGCACGGTGTTCGGGCCGGGCTTCGACCGGGTCGCGGGAGCGCTCGCCGCGCAGGGCCTCGATCCCGCGCGGATCGAGGCGGTGTGGCTCACGCATCTCCATGCCGACCATGCCGGCGGGCTGCTGACGCCGGAGGGCCGCGCCCGCTTCCCGCAGGCGGAGCTCGTGCTGCAGGAGGCGGAGGCCGCCTTCTGGGGCGATCCCGCCTCGCGGTCCCGGGCCCCCGCCGAGATGGCGCCGTTCTTCGACACCGCGCAGACCGTCCTGACGGCCTATGGCGACCGTCTGCGCCGCGTGAGCGGCGAGGCCGTGCTGGCGCCCGGCGCGGCCTTCCTGCCGCTGCCGGGGCACACGCCGGGCCATGCCGGCGTGGTCCTGGAGGACGGGCCCGACCGGCTGCTGATCTGGGGCGACGTGGTGCATTCCCGGATCCTGCAGTTCCGGCACCCCGGCTGGACGGTGATCTGGGACGCGGACAAGGCCGAGGCCGAAGCGACGCGCCGGCGCATCTTCGACCGCGCCGCGGCCGAGCGCCTGCCCGTGACGGGCATGCACCTGACGGGGCGGGGCAGGGTCGAGCGCCTGCGCGACGGCTACGCCTTCGTGGCCTGACCGGGCCCGCGCGGGCCGACCGCGCCGCCAGCGCGCATGGGTGCGCGGCGTCACGCCGCGCGCCGGCCCCCTCACGCGCCCCGGACTGTTGATCGCCGCATTTCGATGCGAAGATAGGTTGACAGGCACAGCCCCGCCTCGCCACATCCCGGCCATCATGAGCGCTCCCGTGAATCAGACCGACACCGGCGCAGTCGCGCCTGCCAAGCCCCCGCTCGAGATCATGCTCTGCGCCCCCCGCGGCTTCTGCGCGGGCGTGGTGCGGGCCATCGACGTGGTCGAGCGGGCGCTCGCGATCTACGGACCGCCGGTCTACGTCCGCCACGAAATCGTCCATAACAAGTACGTGGTCGAGAGCCTGAAGCGCAAAGGGGCGGTCTTCGTCGCCGAACTCGACGAGGTGCCGGACGGCGACGCCCCGGTGATCTTCTCGGCCCACGGGGTCGCCAAGACGGTCCCGCAGACCGCGGAGAGCCGCGGGCTGACCACCATCGACGCGACCTGCCCGCTCGTCACCAAGGTCCACCGCGAGGCGGAGATCCACCACAAGCGCGGCCGCCACGTGCTCCTCGTCGGGCATTCGGGCCATCCGGAGGTGGTCGGCACGATGGGCCAGCTGCCGGCGGGCTCCATCACCCTGGTGGAGGACCTGGAGCAGATCCAGGCCCTGGAGCCCGCGAACCGCGACAACCTCGCCTGGGTGACCCAGACCACCCTCTCGGTGGACGACACCCACCACATCGTCGAGGCGCTGAAGAAGAAGTTCCCGGCGATCGTCGGCCCGCACAAGGACGACATCTGCTACGCCACCACCAACCGCCAGGAGGCGGTCAAGCAGGTGGCGCCACTCGTCGATGCGCTCATCGTCGTCGGCTCGTCGAACTCCTCGAACTCGCAGCGCCTGCGCGAGGTGGCCGAGCGGGCCGGCTGCCCGATCACCCGCCTCGTCCTGCGCGCCGAGGAGATCGACTGGGACGCCTTCACCAACATCCGCCGGCTCGGCCTCACCGCCGGCGCCTCGGCCCCCGAGGTGCTGGTGGAGGAGATCATCGACGCCTTCGCGACCCGCTACACGGTGACCGTGGACACGGTCTCGACCACCACCGAGGACATGGTCTTCCCGTTGCCGCGGGAGCTGCGCAGCGAGGCCGCCGAATAGGCTTAGGCCTCTTTGACAAGCGCGGGGCGCCGCTCCATCACCGGGGCGGCGCCTTTTTCGCGCCGGGGCGACGCCGTCCGGCTGCCCCGCATTCCCAAGCATCGAGACGGACACCGGAGCGTGGCGGTCTATACCGAGGTTCCCGACGAGGCGCTCGGCGCCTTCCTCTCCGACTACAACATCGGCGGCCTGCTCTCCTACAAGGGCATCGCCGAGGGGGTCGAGAACACCAACTTCTTCCTGCACACCACGGCCGGCTCCTACATCCTGACGCTCTACGAGAAGCGGGTGGCCGAGCAGGACCTGCCGTTCTTCCTCGGGCTGATGGAGCATCTGGCGGCGCGCGGCCTCGCCTGCCCGCAGCCGATCCGCACCCGCGCCGGCACGGCGCTCGGGCGGCTCTGCGGCCGGCCCGCGGTCATCGTCTCGTTCCTCGAAGGGGTCTCGGTGCGCCGGCCCGGCACGCGCCACTGCCGCGCGCTCGGGCGCGCGCTCGCGGGCCTGCACGCGGCGGGCGCCGATTTCCCGATGCGGCGCCCGAACGCCCTCTCGGTGGAGGCGTGGCGCCCGCTCTTCGCCCAGGCCGAGGCGCAGGCCGACCGGGTCGCCCCCAATCTCGCGGAGCGCACCCGGGCCGATCTCGCCCGCCTGGAGGAGGCCTGGCCCAGCGACCTGCCGGGGGGCGTCATCCATGCCGACCTGTTCACCGACAACGTGTTCTTCATCGGCGACGAGGTGTCGGGGCTGATCGACTTCTACTTCGCCTGCACGGATGCCTTCGCGTACGACCTCGCCATCTGCCTCAACGCGTGGTGCTTCGAGCCCGACGGGTCGTTCAACCGCACCAAGGGGCAGGCGATGATCGCCGCCTATCAGTCCGCCCGGCCGCTCGAGCCGCGCGAGGTCGCTTCCCTGCCGCTCCTCTGCCAGGGGGCGGCCCTGCGCTTCATGCTGACGCGGCTCGTCGACTGGCTCAACGTGCCGCCGGGCGCGCTGGTGAAGCCCAAGGACCCGCTCGAATACGACCGCAAGCTCGCCTTCCACCGCCGGGTCACGGATGCGGCGGAGTATGGCTGGAGCCCGTGAGCCGGGGTTCGAGCAGGGGCACCAGCACGCCCGCCGCCGCGAAGGCGCCGCCGACGAGGCAGAGGAGCGGCCAGCCTCCCGCCGCGAAGGCGCGGGTGCCCGCCGAGGCGCCGAGCGCTCCGCCGACGAACACCGCCGTGAAGAACACCGTGTTGATGCGCCCCCGCGCGCCCGCCGCGAGGGCGTAAACCCGGGTCTGATTGGCGATGAGCGCGGTGTTGATGCCGATATCGATCAGGAGCACGCCGAGCCCCATCGCCAGGAGCGAGCGTTCGCCGAGGAGGTCGAACACCCCGAAGGCGGCGAGCGTCAGGAGCCCGCCGCCGATCACCACCGGGCGGGGGCTGCGCGTGTCGGCGAATCGCCCCGCCATCGGCGCGCAGAGGGCGCCCGCCGCGCCGATCAGGCCGAACAGCCCGGCACCCGCGGGATCGAGGCCGAAGGGCGGCCCCTGCACGAAGAGCGCGAGGCTGGTCCAGAAGGCGTTGAAGGCGGCGAACAGCAGGGCCTGGGCGAGGGCCGCGCGGCGTACGGTCGGCTGGGTCAGCGCGAGATCGAGCACGGATTCCATCAGCCGGCCATAGGGCAGCAGCGTTGCGGCCTTCGTCGTCGGCAGCGTCAGGCGGGCGAGCGCGGCGAGCGCCACCGAGAGCAGGGCGGCGGCCCCGAACATCGCCCGCCAGCCGAACCACGCTCCCACGAAACCGCTCAGCGTCCGCGCGAGCAGGATGCCGAGAAGCAGCCCGGTCATCACCTGCCCGACCATCCGCCCGCGGGCGGCGTCAGGCGCCAGCTCGGCCGCGAAGGGCACCGCCTGCTGGGCCGCCGTCGAGAGGACCCCGATCAGGAAGCTCGCCGCCGCCAGGGTGGGAAGCCCGGGGGCGAGCGCCGCCAGCAGGAGAGCGCCTGCGAGCAGCAGAAGCTGGCCCACGATCAGCCCGCGGCGCGGGTGACGGTCGCCCATGGGGACGAGGGCGAGGATGCCGAACCCGTAGCCGGCCAGGGTCGCGGTGGGCACGAGGCTCGATGCCGACGGACCGAATTCCTGGGCCAGAACACCGAGCAGCGGCTGGTTGTAGTAGATGTTCGCGACCGACCCGCCCGCGATCAGGCTGAGGCTGAGGCGCGTCGCGGCGGTCAGCGCCGGCGCGGCGGCGGCGTTCGGCATCGGTGAGGACAGGGAGGACATCGGCATCCGGCGGCAGATCATCCGGGAGGGCAGGGCGCGCGGCTTCGCGCCCGGGCAGGGTTCAGACCCGGCAGGGTCCAGAAGGGTAGGGTGCGAAACCGCGCGCGCACGGGGTGCCGCCGCGCAGCCGCCCCGCGCTGCGCTCATGGCGCGCCGGCGGGCCGCGCCCCTGGCCCGGTTGCGACGATCGCGGCACCGCGCGCCGACACATGTGCCCTTCCGCACCGCCGATGCCGTCCCCATGTGCCGAACGGGCCCCACACCGGAAATTCCGCTTGGCCTCAGCGCAAGAACCACGGATATTCGCAGTGTGGCGGCCTGTCGGGCGGCAAGGCTGATCTTCGCGGATCCGAACCGGCCGCACTGGTCTCACCGCACAGCCCGGCGGGACTGGGGAAACCCTTGGTCAGGCAGCTCCGAACGGCCGACGCCCGCGTCGGCGCGATCTGGACCCGTGAGGGATCGGACGATGGCGCAATACCGTGTTCTGTTCGCCAAGGAGATCATGGGGGTGCCGTTCGCGGTCGGCACGGTCGAGATCAGCCGCGCCCGCAATGCCGAGCGCGCCGAACGGGCTGCCGCCCTGCGGTTCGCCCGCTCTCACGGGGTCGAGGATTGGCGCGAGCGCGCCGACCGGATGGAACTCACCCCGCTGCCCGACCGCGAGGCGTGAGGTTTACGCAGCCGCATTGTCGCGGCGCAGGCTCAGGATCAGGTCCGAGAAGCGGTCGCCCTGCACGATGACGTGGGCGCGCATCCGCTCGGCCGCGAGCGCGCCGTCCCCCGCCAGGATCGCCTCGACGGCAGCCTCGTGCTCGGCAAAGGACTGGGCGAGGCGGTTGCGCACGCGCAGCTGAACACGCCGGAACGGCGCGAGCCGCCGGCTGAGCTGGGTCGCCTGCTCGCACAGGAAGCCGTTGCGCGAGGCCCGGTAGATCACCGCGTGGAACACCGTGTTCTCGGCATAGTAGGCGCTCGCGTCGCCGGTCTCGGCGGCGGCCCGGCAGGCTTCGAGGGCGGCGACGAGCTCCGCCTGATGCTGGGGCGTCAGCCGCCGCGCCGCGAGCCGCGCGCAGGCCGCCTCCAGCTCCGCCATCGTCTCGAACATCTCGAGGAGCTGCGTCGGGTCGGGGGTGCTCACCACCGCGCCCCGGCGCGGCTTCATCTCGATCAGGCCCGTCATGGCGAGCTGCAGCAGCGCCTCGCGGATCGGCGTGCGCGAGACGCCGAATCGCTCGGCGAGCTGCACCTCGTCGAGGCGGGTCCCCGGCGGCAGCACGCCGTCGACGATCTCGTCCTCGATCGTCTGCCTCAGCCGCTGTGCATGGTTCATGGCGCGTCCCGCCCCGCTCACCCGGCGATTATGCAGAGAGGTTGACAAAATATGCAAGAGCGGGCTTCTTTGAGTTCAATATGCCAGAGGCCGCATGAAGAATAACAAGCGGCCGCACACAGAACCGGGGCGGGCGCCCCGGACGGAGGAAATCGCCATGCCCCTCACGCGACGCTCCCTCATGGCCGCCGGTCTCGCCGCACCCGCCCTGCTCTCCGCCCGCGGCGCCCAGGCGGCCACGACCCTCAAGCTCTCGCACCAGTTCCCGGGCGGCTCGATCGACGAGGGCGACTTCCGCGACCGCATGTGCCGCAAGTTCGCGCTGGCCCTGAAGGAACGCTCGAAGGGCGCCCTCGAGCTTCAGGTCTATCCGGGCTCGTCGCTGATGAAGACGAACGCCCAGTTCAGCGCCATGCGCAAAGGGGCCCTCGACTTTAGCCTCTATCCGCTCCCTTATGCGGGCGGCGAGGTGCCCGAGACCAATATCGGGCTGATGCCGGCGCTCGTGACCTCCTACGAGCAGGCGACGGCCTGGAAGACCGCCCCGGTCGGCCGCAAGCTCACCGAGATCCTGCAGGCGAAGGGCATCGTGATGGTGTCCTGGGTCTGGCAGGCGGGCGGCGTCGCGAGCCGCGACCGCCCGCTGGTGACGCCCGAGGACGCCAAGGGCCTGAAGGTCCGCGGCGGCTCGCGCGAGATGGACCTGATGCTGAAGGCCGCCGGCGCCGCGACCCTCAGCCTGCCCTCGAACGAATCCTACGCGGCGATGCAGACCGGCGCCTGCGACGCGGTCATCACCTCCTCCACCAGCCTGATCTCCTTCCGCCTGGAGGAGCTCGCCAAGTCGCTGACCTCCGGCAAGGGCCGCTCCTACTGGTTCATGCTGGAGCCGATCATGATGTCGAAGATCGTCTTCGACCGGCTGCCGAAGGACCAGCAGGACCTGATCATGCAGGTGGGCGCGGAGCTGGAGGCCTTCGGGCAGGAGGGCGCCAAGGCCGACGACGCCCGCGTCGAGGAGGTCTTCCGGAAGGCCGGCGCCAAGATCGCCACCCTCGACGAGGCCACCCTGGGCCGCTGGCGGGCCATCGCCCGCGACACCGCCTGGAAGGACTACGCGGCCAAGTCGGCGAGCTGCGCCGAGATGCTCAAGCTCGCGGAGGCGGTTGCGTGAGCCACGCCTTCGACGCGGCCTCGGCCGCCGCCGCGGGCGCGGAAAGCGCGGGCGCCGCCCGCGCCCCCGGCGCGCTCGGAGCCATCGAGCGCGCGATGGGCGCCCTCAACCGCCTGATCCTGATGCTCGGCGGGCTCGCCCTCGTGGCGGCCTGCCTCGTCCTCTCCTACAGCGTCGTCGTCCGCTACTTCCTGAAGATCCCGACGGAGTGGCAGGACGAGACGGCGGTGTTCCTCATCGTCGGCGCGACCTTCCTGTCGGCCGCGGCCGTGCAGGCCCGAAGGGGCCACGTCGCCATCGAGGCGCTGACCGGCCTGCTGCCGCCGCGGGCGAACACCGTGCGGCTCTTCCTCGCCGACCTCGTCAGCCTGCTCTTCGTGGCCTTCTTCGCCTGGAAGAGCTGGACGCTGCTGCACGAGGCCTGGGTCGACGGGCAGATCTCGCAATCCACCTGGGGCCCGCCCCTGTGGATTCCCTACTCGCTGATGGCGCTCGGCATGAGCCTGCTCGGCCTCCAGCTCCTGCTGCAGCTCGCCGAGGCCCTGGCCCGCGGGCCGCTCGCCGCGGGCCGGATCGACCCGAAGATCGGGCTCGGCGCCGACCTCACCAAGGGAGCCGCCCGATGAGCACCGCCGTGGTCGGATTCCTCTATGCCGGGGCGACGCTGGGGGCGATGCTCTCAGGGATCCCGATCGCCTTCGCGCTCGGCGCCGTCGCCCTCGTCTTCATGCTGGCCTTCATGCCGGGGGCCTCCCTCGATACGGTGGCGCAGAACGTCTACGAGGAGATGGCCTCGATCACGCTGCTGTCGATCCCGCTCTTCATCCTGAAGGGGGCGGCGATCGGGCGCTCGAAGGCGGGCCAGGACCTCTACTCGGCGATGCATGCCTGGATGCACCGCATCCCCGGCGGGCTCGGCATCGCCAACGTCTTCGCCTGCGCGCTCTTCGCCGCCATGGCGGGATCGAGCCCGGCGACCTGCTCGGCGATCGGCTCGGCGGGCATCCCGGAGATGCGCAAGCGCGGCTATTCGGGGGGCTTCGCCGCCGGCATCATCGCGGCGGGCGGCACCCTCGGCATCCTGCTGCCGCCCTCGATCACCATGATCCTCTACGCGGTGGCGGCCGAGCAGTCGCTGGGCCGGCTCTTCCTCGCCGGCATCGGCCCGGGGTTCCTCCTCGTCTGCCTCTTCGCCGCCTATGCGATCTGGCGCTTCCGGCGGGAAGTCACCGCCGCCAAGGCGGCCGTGGCGGCGGGGAACGATGCGAGCCACCCGATCCTGGCCGAGGACCGCTACTCCATGGCGGAGCGCTTCTCGACCCTGCCGCGGGTGCTGCCTTTCGTGGTGCTGCTGACCGGCGTCATGGTGGCCCTCTACGGCGGCTATGCCACCCCGTCCGAGACGGCGGGCCTGGGCGGCATCCTGGCCCTCCTGCTGATCGCGCTCATCTACGGCGTGTGGAAGCCGCGGGACGTCGACCCGATCCTCACCGCGACGCTGCGGGAATCGACCATGCTGATGCTCATCATCGGCATGTCGCTCCTCTACGCCTACGTGATGAGCTACCTGCACATCTCGCAGGCCGCCGCGGCGGCGATCGTGGCGATGCAGCTCTCGCCCTGGCTGCTCCTCGGCACGATCCTGCTCCTCGTCGTCGGGCTCGGCTTCTTCCTCCCGCCGGTCTCGATCATCCTGATGACGGCGCCGATCATCCTGCCGCCGCTCAAGGCCGCGGGCTTCGACCTCGTCTGGTTCGGCGTGGTGATGACCATCACCATGGAGATGGGCCTGATCCATCCGCCGGTCGGCCTGAACATCTTCGTGATCAAGAACATCGCGCCGGACATCCCGCTCTCGGAGATCATCTGGGGCACGCTGCCCTTCGTGATCCTGATGGCGCTGGCGATCCTGATCCTCTGCCTCGTGCCCGGCATCGCCCTCTGGCTCCCGGACCAGTTCCTGGCGAGCGGGAAGTAGCGATGGGGGGCGCGACACCGAAACGCTGGGGAAACCGGCATCGTCCCCCCTCCGCCGCCCGGGCGGAACCCTATCTTGCACCCAAGGGCGACGCCGCGGCAGGAGACTTGCCGAAGGCGGACAGGCGGCACGGAGCGCAGCAGGGCGACATGGTGGCGATCTCCTTCCTCGGCGACCTTCTCCAGAGCATCACGGAGCGGGGCCGCGGGCTCATTCCCTTCGGCAAGAGCGAGGCGCTCTCCCGGGCGAGCGTGCCCGACCTCGTCAAGCTCTGCGAGGACCTGATCTCGCGGCGCGGCGAGGCCTCGGGCGTCGCGCTCGCCCGCATCATCCTCGACCGCTACGCCACCTTCACGGTGGCGGAGCGCCACGACTTCCTGCGCCGCATCGCCCTCGATTTCGGGGCGGACGGGACAGCCGTCGAGGGCGCCATCGCGGCCTATCAGGCGGCCCCCTCGCGGACCACGCTGGGGCGGCTGCACGAGGCGGCCGAGCCCCGCTCGCAGGAGCTGATCCGCCGCCTCAACCTCGCCCGCAACGGCACGTTCGCGCTGGTGCGGATGCGCGAGGACCTGTTCTCGCTGCGCGACACCCTGCGCGCCGCCGAGGAGCGCGATATCACCCTGATCGATGCGGTCGAGAGCCTCGACGCGGATTTCGAGCACCTGTTCGCCTCGTGGTTCAACCGCGGCTTCCTGGTGCTGCACCGGATCGACTGGACCACGCCGGCCCATATCCTGGAAAAGATCATCCGCTACGAGGCGGTGCACGAGATCTCCGGCTGGGACGACCTGCGGCGGCGGATCGAGCCTGCGGACCGGCGCTGCTTCGCCTTCTTCCACCCGGCCCTCGTCGACGAGCCGCTGATCTTCGTCGAGGTGGCGCTGACGACGGGCATCGCCTCGGCGATCGGACCGATCCTGGCGAATGAGCGCCAGCCCATGGCCTCGCGGGAGGCCACCACCGCCATCTTCTACTCGATCTCGAACTGCCAGCGGGGGCTCGCTGGCGTCACCTTCGGCAACTTCCTGATCAAGCAGGTGGTGGAGGATCTCTGCCGGGAGATGCCGGCGCTCAAGACCTTCGTGACGCTCTCGCCGGTGCCGGGCTTCCGGACCTGGCTCGACCGCGAGCGGCGGGCCGACGCGCCCCAGGGCCTCACCCGCGAGGACGTGGAGGTGCTGCGGCTCCTCGACAAGCCCGACTGGCACACCGACAAGGCGACCGCCGAGACGGTGCGCAAGGCGCTGCTGCCGGCCGCCGCCTACTACTTCCTGCGCGCCAAGACCCCGCGCGGCAAGCCGGTCGACCCGGTCGCGCGCTTCCATCTCGGCAACGGCGCGCGGCTGGAGCGGCTGAACTTCCTCGGTGACGTCTCGCCCAAGGGCCTGGCGCAGTCCTACGGGCTGATGGTGAACTACCTCTACGACCTCGCAGCGATCGAGAAGAACCACGAGACCTACGCCAATCTCGGCACGGTCTCGGCCTCGATCGCGGTCAACCGCGAATTGCGCCAAAACCTGCCCTCCGCCCGCGCGGTCGCGCTGGCGGAGGCCTGAGGCGGCCGTCGCCGCCACACTGCCGGATCCCCACCATGGCCAATCACTTCTTCGACCTCGTCCGCGCCCGCCTGCCGGGCGACCCCGCCGCGCGCCCCTTCCTGGAGACGCTCGACGGCCTGCGCTGGAGCTACGCCGACCTCGTCGCGGCCTCCGCTCGCTATGCCGCCGCCCTCATCGGCCTCGGCGTGAATCCCGGCGACCGGGTGGCCGTGCAGGTCGAGAAGAGCCCGGCCGTGCTCGCGCTCTATCTCGGCTGCGTGCGGGCGGGCGCGGTGTTCCTGCCCCTCAACACCGCCTATACGGCGGCCGAGATCGCCTATTTCCTGGGCGATGCCGAGCCGGCCCTGTTCGTGTGCGATCCGGGCAGGCTCGATGCGCTGAAGCCCGTGGCCGAGGCGGCCGGCGTGCCGCAGGTCGGCACCCTCGATGCGCGGGGCGAGGGCACCATGGCGGCGGAGGCCGCCGGCCAGACCGGCACTTTTGCGGACGTGGCCCGCGGCCCCGACGATCTCGCGGCGATCCTCTACACCTCGGGCACCACCGGGCGCTCCAAGGGCGCCATGCTGAGCCACGACAATCTCGCCTCGAACGCGCTGACCCTCGTCGAGGCGTGGCGCTTCACGCCCGACGACGTGCTGATCCACGCGCTCCCGGTCTTCCACACCCACGGCCTGTTCGTGGCGACCAACACGGTGCTGATGTCCGGCGCCGCGATGATCTTCCTGCCCCGCCTCGATCCGCCCCGCATCCTCGACCTGATGGGCCGGGCGAGCGTGCTGATGGGGGTTCCGACCTTCTATACCCGCCTCCTCAAGGAGCCGGGCCTGACGCAAGAGGCCGCCAGGGGCATGCGCCTCTTCGTCTCCGGCTCGGCGCCGCTTCTCGCCGAGACCCATCGCGAGTGGCGCGAGCGCACCGGCCATGCCATCCTCGAACGCTACGGCATGACCGAGACGAACATGAGCACCTCGAACCCCTACGAGGGGGACCGGGTGGCCGGCACGGTCGGGTTCCCGCTGCCGGGGGTGAGCCTGCGCGTCGTCGATCCCGAGAGCGGGGCGCCGCTCCCGACCGACGCGGTCGGCATGATCGAGGTGCGCGGCCCCAACGTGTTCAAGGGCTACTGGCGCATGCCGGAGAAGACGGCGGCCGAGTTCCGCCCCGACGGCTTCTTCATCACGGGCGATCTCGGCAAGATCGACGAGCGCGGCTACGTCCACATCGTCGGGCGCGGCAAGGACCTCATCATCACGGGCGGCTACAACGTCTATCCGAAGGAGGTCGAGACCGAGATCGACGCGCTCCCGGGCGTGCTCGAATCCGCCGTGATCGGCCTGCCGCACAAGGATTTCGGCGAAGGCGTCACGGCCGTCGTGGTGCGGCGGCCGGGCGCGCAGGTGAGCGAGGCGGAGATCCTCGGCGCGCTGGAGAGCCGGCTCGCCAAGTTCAAGCTGCCCAAGCGCGTCCTGTTCGCGGAGGAATTACCGCGCAACACCATGGGCAAGGTGCAGAAGAACGTGCTGCGCGAGGCCAATCGGGATCTCTACGGCGGGTGAGGGGGGCGGGCACCGAGTTGTCCTGGCTTGGAACCGGTACCCTGCCGCGATCGAAACCGCTTTCGGTGAGGCTGGCGGTCCGGGAAACTGCCCCCACTCCTCATGCTGATACGGCTTCCGGTTGATCTTTTCGAGACGAGTTCACGCGGGGAACCCCTCTCCCGGGCGGGCTACAGCATTCACACATCTCATCCGGAGACCCGGGATCCGAGGGTGACAGTGGGGGACCGGCCGTTGATTTCAATGCGGTTTTCGAAGCAACCAAGTTCGAAGCACCGCGTAGACAGCCGACCTCCTAAACCATTGTCACTCTTTTATTTTTCGAGATGTGTGAATCCGCTAGCCCAGCCGGGAGAGGGGCAGGCGATCGAAGATCGCGCGTGAGGGTCCCGGACGGAGCCGCCATGAATCACTAAGCGTTGTGCTGGCAGCGGGACTGCTCAGTCCCTCTTGCTGAACCACCTGGGCCCTCACCCCTGCCCCTCTCCCGCTGTATAGACCGGAGACAAGGGTTACAGGTGTTCGGAGACATGGGTGACACAATGGCCAAGAGCAATCGATGCGGGAGCGTGTCGTGCCTTGGCAAGAGGTGTCAGTCATAGACAACCGCGCCGAGTTCGTGGGTCTGGCCCAGCAGGAGGCGGCGAACGTGGCGGCGCTGTGCCGCCGCTTCGGGATCAGCCGCAAGACTGGCTACAAGTGGCTGGGCCGGGCGCGGAGTGGCGCGGGCTTGGACGACCGCTCGCGGCGCCCGCACGCCAGCCCGGCCCGCACGTCCCCCGAGATGGAGGAGGCGGTGCTGGAACTGCGCACGGCTCATCCGAGTTGGGGTGGGCGCAAGCTGCGCCGACGGCTGCAGGATCAGGGCCAGGAGGTGGTCCCGGCCGCCTCGACGATCACCGCCGTGCTGGCGCGCCACGCCCGGCTGGGCCAACCCGATGCCCCCAGCATCCCGTTCACCCGCTTCGAGCACCCCCGGCCCAACGCTCTCTGGCAGATGGACTTCAAGGGCCACTTCGCCCATGCCGGCGGCCGCTGCCACCCTCTCACCGTGCTGGACGACCACAGCCGCTACGCACTCTGCCTGGCGGCCTGTGCCGACGAGGTCACCGCGACCGTGCAGGGGCAGCTGAGTGCCACGTTCCGGCGCTACGGCCTGCCCGAGCGGATCAACCTGGACAACGGCAGCCCCTGGGGCAACGGACCGGGCCAGCGCTACACGCCTCTCACCGTGTGGCTGCTGCGGCTGGGCATCCACATCAGCCACAGCCGGCCCTACCATCCGCAGACCAACGGCAAGGACGAGCGCTTCCATCGCACCCTCAAGCGCGACGTGCTGCATGGCGCGTTCTACGCCAGCCTGGCGGCCTGCCAGCGGGCGTTCGATCGCTTCCGGCTGATCTACAACAGCGAGCGCCCGCACGAGGCCTTAGGCTTGGCGGTGCCGGCCAGCCGCTACCAGATCAGCCGGCGCGCTTATCCGGCCGAGCTGCCGGCGATCGAGTACGATCCGACCGATCAGGTGCGGCGCGTGCAGCGGGACGGCTGGATCAGCGTGCGCGGCCAGCTCGTGCGAGTGCCCAAGGCGTTCGTCGGCCAGCCGCTGGCCCTGCGGCCCACTCAGACCGATGGTCGGGTCGACCTTGTGTTCATCACCCACAGGGTGGGGCAGATCGACCTGACACAGCCAACACTCAGGGTGCAACCTGTCACCCATGTCTCCGAACACCTGTAACCCTTGTCTCCGGTCCGTACACCCGCACGGGAGAGGGGTTCCCCGCGCTGCCCGCGCCCTGTCTCGGAACAGATCAGCCGGAAGCCGTATGAGGTGCTTCGAGGCGGCCTGTGCGATCTTTGATCGCCAGCGCCTCAGCATGAGGGGCGGAGTGCATCCCATCGAACGACTGTGCCTTCATTGCTTTAAACCTCTGAGAATTGACCAATTAACGGACCATCGGAAAGACAATCTGCAATTAAATTTATAATCGCCCTCTGGGTCGCCACCGGGACCGCACGCCGTCCTGCGTCCCCGCAATCCACACCACCCCGCCCGCAACCTTGACCGCTCGCCCTTCGCGTGTTGTGTTCTTGTTATGTTCTCACAGTGAGTCGGACGGCGATGGCGGATGGCGCGAGGCAGGTCGAATTGCATCCGGCCCTCGACGCGGTCACCGCAACCTACCTGCGGGAGGCGGGCGGCGATCCGGCCGCCGCGCTCCGGCAGGCGGTGGCGGATGCCCTCGCGGCCCTCGACGAGGCGGAGCGGCAGCGGACGGCGCAGGAGCGGCTGATCTCCCGCGGCTACGTCCGGGGTGCCCGGCCACGGGCATGAGCCGCCGGGCGACCGGCTTCGCCGTGTCCCGCCTCGCCATGTCCCGCCTCGCCATGTGCGGGCGAGCACCTTGGCGGGCGGATGGCGGGGCTATTTCGCCGACTGTCAGAGATCAGGCAGAGATCGGGACGGAGCGGAACCATGGACACGAAGGCAGACCTGATCCGGTACGACATCCGCCGCGACCGCTTCGGCTGGACGGTCTACGACGTCCGCACCGGTCAGACCGCCGTGATCGACGGCGTGCTGCAGGTCGGCCTCGACATGGACGAGGCGGATGCCATCGCGGATGCGCTGAGCGCGGATGCGCCGCTCCCGGGTGTCCCGGGCGCCGTCGCGGCGGCGCGCTGGCAGCTCGCGGCGGCGCCCGATGCGGCCCGATTTCGCCGCGCCTGAGACGCAATCCGACCCCACCGCGGACACCGGACGGGACAGGCCGGCCCCGCGCGGGAGCGACGCGGAGGGGACCCGACCGCCGCGCACCGGCTCCTTGTCCGGGCCCGCCGGACGGACGACCTGAGGCGGGCACATTCCGACACGGCCGGACGGACGACGCGCCCCGAGGGCGGCTCACTCCCGATGGGCGCGCAGATGCGCCACGAAATCCTGCGCGAAGGGAGGGAGCGCCTCGAGGTCGCGCACACAGATCGTCAGATCGCGCGCCGCCCAAGGGTCGTCGAGCCCGACGATCGCGATCGCCATGGTGCGGGCCGCCCGCCGGGCGGTGGTCTCCGGCACGATGCCGAGGCCGACCCGGCACTCCACCAGCCGGCAGACCGCGTCGAAGCCCCGCAGCTGCACCCGCAGGCGCAGCGGCTGGCCGATCCGCGCCGCCTTGGTGAGGAGGAAGCGGGTGAGGGCGCTGGCCCGGTCGAGCCCGACCACCTCGTGGCCGAGCACCTCCGCGAAGCCGACGGAGGCGCGGGAGGCCAGCGGATGGTCGGCCGCCACCACCAGCACGAAGCGGTCGCGCCGGAACGGATAGGTCTGGAGCGCGCCGGTCTCGACGGTTGCCGCCACGAGGCCGAGATCGGCCGCGCCCTCGGCCACCAGCCCGACGATCTCGTCGGAGAGCCGCTCCTCGATCTCGACGCTCACCCCCGGATGCTGCGTCAGATAGGCGGAGAGCACCTCGGGCAGGAATTCCGTCAGCGCATTGGTGTTCGAGAGGACGCGGATCTGCCCCGCGGCGCCGCCCGCGAAGGCGGCGAGGTCGGCCTGCAGGCGCTCCACCCCGCCGAGGATCGCGCGGGCATGGGACAGCAGGGTCCGCCCGGCCGGGGTCGGCGTGACCCCGTGCCGGGCGCGGGTGAGCAGCGCCGCGCCGAGGGAAGCCTCCATCGCCCGGATGCGATGGCTCGCGGCGGCGAGCGCGAGATTCGCCCGGTTCGCCCCATGGGTGATCGAGCCCGCCTCGACCACGTGACGGAACAGGCTGAGGTCGACGAGGTCGAAATGCATGGTGCGCGACCTGATTGGGCGGGAACCAGGCCGATCCTGCGCCGGCCACGAAGGGCGACGCCCGCGATCCCTGGTATACCAGAGGAGCGGCGCCGCTTCAGCCTTCGCGGCACGCGAAGCCTCAGTCAATGAGATTCGCATTGCGAACCGGACCATTTCCAAAGAAAGAGGGCAATAGCGGGTGGCGTGCGCCGGGTGCCGGGCTCAATCTCAGGCGCGTTGCCGGCCCGTGACGGAGCCGATAAGCACCTGAGTCGAGAGCCGGACCAGCCTCGGGCTTCTACGGAGGAAGGATCGCATCATGGCCGAAATCGTCAGGCCCGCCGTGGCCCGACCGCTGTCGCCCCACCTCCAGATCTACCGCTGGACCTGGACCATGGCGATGTCGGTGGCCCACCGACTCACCGGCATCGCGCTCTATGGCGGCACCGCGCTCGTGGCGATCTGGCTGGTCGCGCTCGCCTCCGGCAAGGCGGCCTACGATCCCGTGGCGTGGCTCTACGGCTCGATCCTCGGGCGCCTCGTGATCTTCGTCTATACCTGGATCCTGATGCACCACATGCTGGGCGGCATCCGGCACCTCGTGTGGGACTTCGGCTACGGCATGGAGCCCGGCACCCGCATCGCCATGGCGAAGTACACGCTCGTCGGCTCGGTCGTGCTCACGCTCGTGATCTGGGCCGTGGCCCTTCTGGCGCGCTGACAGGAGAGGCGTCATGGTCGACAACCGTCCCGAGGCCACCCGCACCATCCGCACCGCCTATGCCCGCGTCCAGGGGCTCGGCCCGGCCCATCACGGCACGAGCGAATGGTGGCTGCACCGCGTCACCGCGGTCTCCAACATCCCGCTCATCGTCTCCTTCGTGGTGATCGTGGCGCTCTGCGCCGGCCGCTCCTACGAGGACGCGGTGCGTCTCGTGTCGCACCCGCTCGTCGCGATCCTGCTCATCCTCGGCGTCCTCTCGGTGACGAATCACATGCGGATGGGCCTGCAGATCGTCATCGAGGATTACGTGCACGACAAGGGGCTGAAGATCGCGGCGGTGATCGCCAACACCTTCTACAGCGTCGTCGTGGCGGTCGCCTGCCTCTACGCCATCGTGCGGATCAGCCTGCGCGCCTTCGTCTGACGTCTTCTCATCCAGGGATCACGCCCATGGCCACCAACGGAAAAGCCGCGCCGGCCCAGACCGGCAAGGCGTACCCCATCGTCGATCACACCTTCGACGTCGTCGTCGTCGGCGCGGGCGGCGCGGGCCTTCGCGCCACGGTCGGCTGCAGCCAGGCCGGGCTTCGCACCGCCTGCATCACCAAGGTGTTCCCGACCCGCTCGCACACCGTGGCGGCGCAGGGCGGCATCTCGGCCTCCCTCGGCAATATGGGGCCGGACGACTGGCGCTGGCACATGTACGACACCGTGAAGGGGTCGGACTGGCTCGGCGACCAGGACGCGATCGAATACCTGGTGCGCAACGCGCCGGCCGCGGTCTACGAGCTCGAACATTGGGGCGTGCCCTTCTCGCGCACCGCCGAGGGCAAGATCTACCAGCGGCCCTTCGGCGGCATGACCACCGAATACGGCAAGGGCACGGCCCAGCGCACTTGCGCGGCCGCCGACCGCACCGGCCACGCCATGCTGCACACCCTCTACGGGCAGGCGGCCAAGAACAAGACCAACTTCTTCATCGAGTATTTCGCCCTCGACCTGATCATGGACGAGGAGGGGCGCTGCCGCGGCGTGATCGCCCTCGACCAGTCCACGGGCGAGATCCACCGCTTCCGCGCCGCCATGACCATCCTGGCGACGGGCGGCTACGGGCGCGCCTATTTCTCGGCGACCTCCGCCCATACCTGCACGGGCGACGGCAACGCCATGGTGCTGCGCGCCGGCCTTGCGCTCGAGGACATGGAATTCGTGCAGTTCCACCCGACCGGCATCTACGGGGCGGGCTGCCTGATCACCGAGGGCGCGCGCGGCGAGGGCGGCTACCTGACCAATTCCGAGGGCGAGCGCTTCATGGAGCGCTACGCGCCCTCGGCCAAGGACCTCGCCTCGCGCGACGTGGTCTCCCGCTCCATGACCATGGAGATCCGCGCCGGCCGCGGCGTCGGCAAGAACAAGGACCACATCTTCCTGCACCTCGACCACCTCGACCCCAAGATCCTGCACGAGCGCCTGCCCGGCATCTCGGAATCCGCCAAGATCTTCGCGGGCGTCGACGTGACCAGGGAGCCGATCCCGGTGCTGCCGACCGTGCATTACAACATGGGCGGCATCCCGACGAACTATCACGGCGAGGTGCTGACCCTGAAGGACGGCAACCCGGATTACGTGGTGCCGGGCCTGATGGCGATCGGCGAGGCGGCCTGCGTGTCGGTGCACGGCGCCAACCGGCTGGGCTCGAACTCGCTCATCGATCTCGTGGTGTTCGGCCGCGCCGCGGGCCTGCGCTGCGCCGAGGTCATCGAGGCGAATGGCCGCCAGCCCGACCTGCCGCGGGATTCCGCCGACAAGGCGCTCGCCCGCCTCGACCGCTTCCGCTACGCCAACGGCAGCAAGCCCACCGCGGAACTCCGCCTCGACATGCAGAAGACCATGCAGAACAACTGCGCGGTCTTCCGCACCGGCGAGGTGCTGGAGGAGGGCAAGCACCTCATCCACCAGGTCTGGTCGGGCATCGACGACATCCGCGTCACCGACCGCTCGATGGTGTGGAACACCGACCTCCTGGAGACGCTGGAATTCGACAACCTGATCGGCCAGGCGGTGGTGACCATGGAATCGGCGGTCAACCGCACGGAATCCCGCGGCGCGCATGCCCGCGAGGACTTCCCGGACCGCAACGACAAGGACTGGATGAAGCACACGCTCGCCTGGCTCGACAGTGAGGGCCGCAAGGTCACGATCGATTACCGGCCGGTCCACACCTACACGATGTCGAACGACATCGCGTATATCGAGCCGAAGGCGCGGGTCTACTGAGCGCCGTGCCGGACCAGGCTGGCGCTGGAACGCGCGGGAGGGCGCCATGCTGAAGCGGATGCGCCGGGCGAAGCCTGCGGTCTCGCCCGACTTCCTCCGGATCGGGGCGCCGCCCGCCCCGCCCGCCTCCTGGGAGGAGGTCGTGCGCGCGGGCTCGACCGGGTTCGATCCGGCCGCGGAGCACGCGCGGATGGATAACCCGATGCGCGACGCCTATTTCGCGCAAGGTGACCGCCTCGCCTCGAAGTGGACCCACTATCTCGACGCCTATGACCGTCATCTGTCGCGCTACCGGGGCAAGCCCGTCCGTCTTCTGGAGATCGGCGTCAATCACGGCGGCTCGCTCCAGGTCTGGCGGCGCTATCTCGGGCCGCAGGCGGTGATCCACGGCCTCGACATCGATCCGCGCTGCGCCGGCGTGGGCGATCCGGGCACGACCATCCATATCGGCAGCCAGACCGACCGGGCCCTGCTGCGGCGCATCGTGGAGGCGATGGGCGGGATCGACGTGGTGATCGACGACGGGAGCCATGTGAGCGCCCATCAGATCGCCACCTTCGAGACCCTCTACCCCCTGATGGCGCCGGACGGCGTCTACGCGGTCGAGGACGTCCACTGCTCCTACTGGCCGGCGGTCGGCGGCGGATTGCGGGCGCCCGGCGCCTTCATGGAATACGCCAAGGACCTGCTCGACCGGCTGCATGCCCGCTACGTGCTCGACCCCGACCCGGAGCCGCGCGATCCGGGCTTCGCCGACGTCACCGATTCCATCGCCTTCTACGACAGCCTCGTCGTGTTCGAGCGGCGCCCGAAGGGACCCGCCCGGGCAATTCCCGTCGGTCACCGCATGCTCGATTGAATCTTTCGGGAGCCTCTTTTCGTCATGGCCCAGTTCACCCTTCCCAAGAACTCGCAATACACCGAGGGCAAGACCTGGCCGAAGCCGGCCGGCGCCAAGAACCTGCAGGAGTTCCGGATCTACCGCTGGAACCAGGATGACGGCGCCAATCCGCGGATCGACACCTACTACGTCGACCGCGACGATTGCGGCCCGATGGTCCTCGACGCGCTCCTGTGGATCAAGAACAAGGTCGACCCGACCCTGACCTTCCGGCGCTCCTGCCGCGAGGGCATCTGCGGCTCCTGCGCCATGAACATCATGGGGCAGAACACGCTGGCCTGCACGCTCGGCATCGACGATTGCAAGTCGAGCCAGATCAAGATCTATCCGCTGCCGCACATGCCGGTGCTGAAGGATCTGGTGCCGGACCTGTCGAGCTTCTTCGCCCAGCATGCGGCGATCGAGCCCTGGCTGCAGACCGAGACCCCGGCCCCCGAGAAGGAATGGCGCCAGACGCCGGAGGACCGCGCCCGGCTCGACGGCCTCTACGAGTGCATCCTGTGCGCCTGCTGCACCACCTCCTGCCCGAGCTACTGGTGGAACGGCGACCGCTTCCTCGGCCCGGCGGCGCTGCTCCAGGCCTATCGCTGGCTGATCGACAGCCGCGACGAGCATACGGGCGAGCGGCTCGACATCCTGCACGACCCGTTCCGGCTCTACCGCTGCCACACCATCATGAACTGCGCCAATACCTGCCCGAAGGGCCTCAACCCGGCCAAGGCCATCGCCGAGATCAAGAAGATGATGGTGGCGCGGGAGGTGTGATCCCCCCTCGGGGGTATGCGCCCCCCTCGGGGGCGCCCCCTGATGCCTGCGGGTCACACCCGCTCGAAAAGGCGCCTCCGGGCGCCTTTGTCGTTTCCGCCGGCCCTGCCCGCGCCTTCGCGGGCGCGTATCTCGCGGCGAGCCGCTCTCCTGCCCGGGACCCCGTGATGCCGCGTCCGTATCTCCGCTCCGTCGCCGTTCTGGCACTCGCCGCAAGCCTCGGGGCCTGCGCCTCGTCGCGCTTCGACCAGCCGCGCGTCGCCGCACGGCAGGCGGCGCGCCCGGCCGCGCCGGACATCGAGCCCGATCTCGGTGCGCCGGGCCTCGCGGCGGGCCCCGTCACCTCGGCCCCGCTCGCGCCGCCCCCGGGCGCGAGCGCCGCGCCGGGCGAGGTCGCCGCCAATCCGGGCGGCCCGATCATCGCCGAGCCGAGCCCGCCGCCGGTGCAGCAGCAGGCCGCCGTGGCGCCGCCCCCGCCGCCGGTCTCGAGCGGCGGGCGCTCGGCGGTGGTCGGGGGGTGGACCGCCAAGGATGCGACCGGGGCGAGCTGCCGCCTGACCCTCGCCAGCACCCCGGCCCTCGACCTCTACAAGGCGACGTCGAGCGGCTGCGCCAACAAGGATCTCGCCCGGGTCACGGCCT
This sequence comes from Methylobacterium nodulans ORS 2060, assembly GCF_000022085.1. Classification (NCBI taxonomy): domain Bacteria; kingdom Pseudomonadati; phylum Pseudomonadota; class Alphaproteobacteria; order Hyphomicrobiales; family Methylobacteriaceae; genus Methylobacterium; species Methylobacterium nodulans. The sequence continues at coordinate 7,336,110 of NC_011894.1, read as the reverse complement.
GGGACTACCGGGACGGCGAAGTCTATCTGTACCAGCCGGGCGGCACCGTCGCGGCGCGCCTGCGCCCGGCGGGCGGGGCCATGGACGGCGCCCTGTCGAAATCCGGCGCGCCGCTCTCGCTGGTGCGGTGAGGCCGCGCGGGGCTTGGACTCGCCCCACGAGACGTGGCATGCGGTGCCGACATCCCGACACGCAGAATTGCGGGACCGCTGCGCCCGACCGCCTCGTCGCACTCCCCCTGGAGGCCCCATGACCACCCTCGCCGAAGAGGTCGCCCGCACGTTCGGCTCGCCCGCCGTGATGATCGACCTCGACCAAGTCGAGCGGAACATCGCCCGGCTCCAGGCGGCCTGCGACGCCGCCGGGCTCGCCAACCGCCCGCACATCAAGACCCACAAGAGCCCGGTGCTCGCACGGCTGCAGCAGGAGGCAGGCGCGCGCGGCCTGACCTGCCAGACCCTCGGCGAGGCCGAGGTGATGGCCGAGGCCGGCCTCTCGGACATCCTGATCAGCTACAACCTCGTCGGCCCGGAGAAGCTCGAACGCCTCGCCCGGCTGCTGCGGCGCATGCCGCTCACCGTGAGCGCGGACCATCCGGCGGTGGTGGAGGGCCTCGGCGAGGCCGCGGCGGCGGCGGAGCGGCCCCTCGACGTGGTGGTGGAATGCGACACGGGCCGGGCCCGCGCCGGCGTCGCGACGCCCGCAGAGGCGGTGGCGCTCGCCCGGATGATCGCCGGCACGCCCGCCCTGCGCTTCGCCGGGCTCCTCCTCTATCCGCCGGAGGACGGCGTTCAGGCGACGCAGGGCTTCCTCGACGCCGTCCAGGCGGGGCTTGCCGGGGAGGGACTTCAGGCCCGCATCGTCTCGACGGGCGGCACCCCGAACCTGAAGCATCTCGGGGCGATCCGGGGCGCCACCGAGCACCGGGCCGGCACCTTCATCTTCAACGATCGCATGATGATGGCCTGCGGCGCCGCGACCCTGGCGGATTGCGCCCTCGATGTGGTGGCGACGGTGGTGAGCCGGGCGACGCCGGAGCGGGGCGTCCTCGATGCGGGCTCGAAGACGCTCACGGCGGATCCAGGCGGCGGCCTCGACGGCTACGGGCTGATCCGCGAGGTGCCGCAGGCCCGCATCCACAAGCTCGCCGAGGAGCACGGCTTCCTCGACCTCGCGGCCTGCCCGGACGCGCTGCCCGTCGGCGCGGTAGTGCGCGTGGTGCCCAACCATGTCTGCGTCGTCGTCAACATGGTCGACCGGCTGGTGACCACCCGGGGCGGGCGCATCATCGGCGAGATCCCGGTCGCGGCCCGCGGCCTGACGGGCTGATCCGCGCGTCCGCGGCTCAAGGGCCGACCCGCGCTGCACGGCTCACGGGTTGACGCGCAGGCCCACCAGGACGGTGTCGGCGGCGTAGCTCGACCCGGCCGAGGTGCTGTGCAGGTTCTCGTGCGCGTAGCTCACCCGGATGCCGAGCCAGCGGTTGAGCCGGTAATCGATCTTGAGGCCGGCGAGGTAGCCGTCCTCGCGGATGCCCACGCCCTGATAGTCGTTGCTGTAGAGCGTGCCGATCAGCGTCAGGCGCAGGTTGCGCCGCAGGTCGTGGATGAGCTCGGCACCGATGGCTTGCGTCAGCACGCCGCTCGCATTCGGCACCACGGTCTCGATCACGCCGGTGCTGGCGGTGAGGCGCAGGGTAGTGAGTGGCGTCGCCGCCCAGGCGAGCGCGCCGTCGAAGACCGGACCCGTGACGTCGCGCAGCCGGCTGTCCGCGTAGCTGCGGCGCAGATACCCGCCCGACACCTCGCCGGTGAGGATCCGGCTCAGCTCGAAGGTGCTGCCGGCCCGGAGCGTCAGCCCGTCCGAGTTGCGGCGGTAGCCGGAGAAGTCCACCGCATAGTCGTGGATGCGGGTATCGACGAGCACGTCCACGAAGGGCGTGAAGCCGGGCCGGATCTCGTAGCCCGTGCGCAGGCGCAGGCCGTAGGTATTGGCGTTGCGGTCGGCCTGGCGCTGGACGCCGCCATTGGCGAGTTGCGCGTCGTCGTAGGTCTCGCGGGCGACGACGCCGCGCAGCGCCACCTGCAGGCGGTTGAAGTCCTGCACCACGCCGACCGAGCCGCCATAGGCGGCCACGATCGGGCGCTCGCGCAGCTGCGCGTTCAGGTCCGGGCTGCCCGCGCGCTGGGTCGTGATCGCGTAGCGGCCCTCGACCTCGAACCGGGTGTCGCGGGACGCGTCGAGGCGCAAAAGGAAGGCCCCGTCGCCGTCGGGACGGCTGGCGGCCCGGTTGTCCGGATAGTCGCTGTAGCCGCCGCGCAGCGCGCCGGTGAGCGAATGGGCCGACCAGTCGCTCTGGAATCCGAGTTCGCCGTCGGTGCGCAGGGCGAGCGATCCCTTGCCCCGCGCGGTGCGGTCCGGATTGGTGTCGTAGCCGATGCTCTGCTGAAGGGCAGGGAAGAGCGTGAGGCCGCCGACCCTCAGGCCGAGGGGCGCGTAGGGATCGGTCGGGTCGATCGGGCGCCGACGCAGCAGCGGCCCGGCGAGGACCGGGTCGGGCAGGACGGTCACGGGCTCCTGCACGGCCGGGCGCAGGCGCGCATCGGGGACCGGCAACTGGGTCGCCTGCCGGATGCTCGCTGCCGTCGGCGGCCGGGAGCGTCGGCGCGGCGGGGTGCGGGACCGCTCACCCGCGCCGGCCCCGCGGATGCCCGCTGCCCGCAGGGTCGGATCCGAGGAGCCCCGCAGGCCTGCAGCGCCCGGCGGCGCGGGCCGGCCGCCGGTGGACCCGTCACGGTCGAGGGAAGTCCCCAGCCCGGGATCGGATCCGAGGCTCGGCAGGGTCTGGGCGGAAGCGGCCCCCGAAAGCAGGGCGAGCGCCGCGAGCGCGAGCCCGGAGGCGCCCCGGCGCCGCGCCGCGCCCCGCCGCAACCTGACCCTCGGCCGCTCTGCCACCACCGGCCGCTCCGCCTGCACCGGACCTGCCGCCAGCAGGGCACCGGACCATCATGGTTAAGAGCGCTACAATCGGCATGGTTAAGGGCACGTAACTGACGCTTCGGCAGGATCAGCCGCCGAGCTCCGCGAGATCCGGCGCGCCGCGGCCGAAGCGCCACCACAGCCACGCCGAGGCGCCGACCACGACTCCCGAGAGCGCCAGGGAGAGAGCGAGCGCCGCCGTCTCGCCGAAGCGCTCGATCACCGCCGCGAAGGCGAGCGGGGCGAGGGCCGAGACGACGAAGCTCGGGGCGAGCAGGCGCCCGACCAGAGTCCCGTAGGCCTGCGGCGCGAACAGGACGAGCGGCACCGTCCCGCGGACGATGGTGAGCAGCCCGTTCCCGGCCCCGTAGAGGAGCGCGAAGGCCAGCGCCGCGGCGGTGGCGGCCCCGCTCGCGAAACCCGCCGCGAAGCCCGCGGGCAGGAGCAGCGCCGCGGCGAGCCCGAGGGCAAGCGGGCTGAGGTGCCGCCCGAACAGCACCTCGCCGAGGCGCGAGCCGGTCTGGCCGATGCCCCGCACGGTGCCGATCCAGACCGCCGCGGCGGGGCCGATCCCGAGCCCGATCAGGATCGGGATCATGTGGGCGGACATGGCTGCGTTGAGGACGCTCGCGAGGGCCGCGGTGAGGGCGTAGAGCCGTCCGGCGAGACGCGCCTCGGCCGGCGTGCGCGCGAGCGGCGGCCTGGCGCACACCCGTTCGCCGGAGGTCTCCGCCGCGTGGCGCCGGTCCGGGATGGCGAGGTGGAGCGGCAGGGTCGCGACCGCCAGCCCCGCATAGGCGAGGAGCGCCATGCGCCAGCCATACGCCTCGGCGAGCGCATGGCCGACCGGCCAGAGCACGCTCGAGGCCAGCCCGCCGAACAGCGTCACCTGGGCGATCGGCCCGCGGGCCTCCGGGCCGCCGATGCGCGCCAGCGCGGCGAAGGCCGCCTCGTAGAGCGTCATGCGCATGCCGAGCCCGAGCACCAGCCAGGACAGGCCGTAGCCCGCGAGGCCGCGGCAGGACGCGAGCCCGACGAGCCCGGCCGCCACCACGAGGGAGCCGAGGCTCATCACCGCCCGGCCGCCCCGCGCGTCGATGGCGCGCCCGACCGCCGGAGAGGCGAAGCCCATGGCGAGGAGGCCGACCGAGAACCCGCCATAGGTCAGGCTCGGGGAGATCCCGAGATCGGCCCCGATCTCAGGGCCGAACACGCCGACGAGGTAGTAGCTGATGCCCCAGAGCACGAGCTGCGAGAGGCCGAGCCGCAGCACGAGGCCGGCGCGGATCACCGCGGATCCGGCGGCACCGCGTCGCCTTGCCCCAGCGCCCGCTGCATCAGCACCGTGTCGAGCCATTGTCCGTGCTTCCATCCGACCGCGCGCAGCACGCCCACCTGGGCGAAGCCCAGAGCCGCATGCAGGCGGATCGAGGCGGTGTTCGCCGAATCCCCGATCACCGCGACCATCTGGCGGAAGCCCCGCTCGGTTGCGGCCGCGATCAGATCGCCGAGCAGGCGCCGGCCGATGCCCTGCCCGTGCCGGGCCGGATCGACATAGACCGAGTTCTCGACCGTGCTCCGGTAGGCCGGCCGCGCCCGGTAGGGCCCCGCATAGGCATAGCCGAGCAGGGTCTCGCCCCGCATGGCCGCGAGGAAGGGGAAGCCCGCGCCGACGAGGCCCGCGTGGCGGCGCAGCATCTCGGGGATGTCCGGCGGATCGAGCTCGAACGAGGCGCGGCCGGTCAGGACCGCCTGGGCGTAGATCGCCTGCACGGCCGGAATGTCCTCCGGTCCGCAGGGCCGCACGATCATCGCCCCATCCGGAATCGCCGCCATGCCGGGCCGCCTCCCTGTCCGGCTCTGCTTGTGGCACGGCTTCGGGCTTGAGCGCATCGCGGATCGATGCATGGCGGCCGTAAGCCGGATGCAGGGGGCGGGATGCACCCGCCGCCCTATCTTCCCCGTGACCCGCTCCCAGCCGCCAGGTGCCGATGTCGTCGCTCGCCCCCGCCCCGACCCGCCCCGATGAGGGCATCATCGAGACCGATGTCTCGGCCCGCCTCGACCGGCTGCCCTGGGGGCGGTTCCACACCCTGGTGGTGCTGGCGCTCGGCATCACCTGGATCCTCGACGGGCTGGAAGTCACGCTGGCGGGGGCGCTCGCGGGGGCGCTCCGCGAGAGCCCGACCCTGCGCTTCACCAATGCGGAGATCGGGCTCGCCACTTCGAGCTATCTCGCCGGGGCGGTGCTGGGGGCGATCTGGTTCGGCTGGCTCACCGACCGGCTCGGGCGCAAGAAGCTGTTCTTCGTCACGCTCGCCGTCTACCTCGCGGCCACCGCCGCCACCGGCTTCTCCTGGAATCTGTGGAGCTTCTGCCTGTTCCGGTTCCTCACCGGGGCCGGAATCGGCGGCGAGTACACGGCGATCAACTCGACGATCCAGGAGCTGATCCCGGCCCGCGCCCGCGGCTGGACCGACCTCGTCATCAACGGCTCGTTCTGGCTCGGCGCGGTGCTGGGCGCGGGTGCCTCGCTCATCGTGCTCGATCCTGCCCTGTTCGGCCCCGACCACGGCTGGCGCGCGGCCTTCCTGCTCGGCGCGTTCCTCGGCCTCGTCATCCTCCTCCTGCGCACCTGGATCCCCGAGAGCCCGCGCTGGCTGATGACCCACGGCCGCGCCGGGGAGGCCGAAGCCGTGGTGGCAGGGATCGAGGAGCGGTTCCGGCGCGAGGGGCACATCCTCTCCCGAGGCCCGTTCCGGATGGCGCGCCTGCGCCAGCGCCGCCACACCCCGCTCGCCGAGGTGTTTTCGACGCTCGCCCGCTACCGGCAGCGCGCCCTCGTCGGGCTCTCCCTGATGGCGGCCCAGGCCTTCTTCTACAACGCGATCTTCTTCACCTACGGGCTGATCCTGATCGATTTCTACAAGGTGCCGGCGGGGGCGATCGGCTGGTACATCCTGCCCTTCGCGGCCGGCAACTTCTTCGGCCCGGTGGTGCTCGGGCGCCTGTTCGACACGCTCGGCCGCAAGCCGATGATCGCGCTGACCTACGGGATCTCGGGGCTGCTCTTGGCCCTGAGCGGGCTGCTGTTCCAGCAGCAAGTGCTGACCGCCACGACGCTCACGCTGAGCTGGATGACGGTATTCTTCTTCGCCTCCGCGGCGGCGAGCTCGGCCTACCTGACGGTGAGCGAAGTCTTCCCGCTGGAGATCCGGGCGCTCGCGATCGCGGTGTTCTACGCGATCGGCACGGGGATCGGGGCGGCGGGGCCGGCCCTGTTCGGGCTCCTGATCGAGGGGCAGTCCCGCGAGGCGATCCTCGGCGGCTATCTGGTCGCCTCCGGCTTGATGATCGCGGCCGGGATCGTGGCGGGAATCTGGGGCGTCGCGGCCGAGCGGCGCGCGCTGGAGGAGGTCGCCACGCCGCTCGCCGCGGCGGAGTGATCCGGCGGGGCGATCAGCGCAGCAGCGCCCGCATGCCCTCCCACAGGTCGGCCACGACCTCGCCCGCGGGCTCGGCCCGGGCGAAACCGGCGGCCTGACCGGCCCAGGCCTGCATCCGCTCCACATCGCCTGCGCGGGTCGCGGCGTCGCGCATCGCCTGCGTCAGGCCGCGCTGGACGGGGTAGGGTGCTGGGGGAGGCGCCTCGGGCGCCGTCGCCGCCGCCACATAGGCGGTTGCGAGGCTGCGCCCCGCCCGGCCGCTGAACACCCGGGCGACCCGCGTATCCTCGGGCCGCGCCCGGCCGAGCGCCGCCGCCCAGGCGGGGGCGAGCTTCGCCTCCGGGCAGCGCAGGAACCCGGTGCCGATCTGGACCGCGCTCGCGCCGAGGAGAAGGGCGGCGGCCGCGCCCCGCGCCTCCGCGATGCCGCCCGTCGCGACGACCGGAATCCGCACCGCATCCACCACCGCCGGCACCAGCGCCAGGGTGCCGACCATCTCGGCCTCGGCTCGTCCCGCATCGAAACAGCCGCGATGGCCGCCGGCCTCCGCGCCCTGGGCCACGACCGCATCCGCGCCGGCCGCCTCGGCGGCGAGGGCTTCTGCCACCGTCGAGACATTCGCCCACCAGGCGATGCCGCGCGCCTTCAGCCGCTCGACGAAGGCGGGCGGGTAGAGCCCCATGACCGAGGAGACGATCGGCGGCGCCGCTTCGAGGAGGGCCTCGCACTGGGCCGAGAAGTCCGGCGGCGTCGCGTCGCCGGCCTCCGGCGGCACCGCCGGACCGAAAGTCCCGAGGAAGGTCCTGAGGCGCGCCTCGTGGTCCGGGTCGCGCACGGGCGCCGGATCGGGGATCCAGAGGTTGAGCTGGAACGGCCCGGCGCTCCCCGCCCGCATCTCGGCGGCCCAGGCGAGGATCGCGGGCGGAGGCATGAGCAGCGCGCCGCAGGCCCCGAGCCCGCCGGCCTCGGCCACCGCGATCGACAGGGAGGGCGGGCAGGCGCCGGCCATCGGCGCGAGCAGGATCGGGAGGCGCAGGCCGTAGCGCGTGCAGAAAGCCTCGGCGCGGGCGAGGGCAGGGTGCAGGTCGGACATGGGGGGATTTGAACTCCCGCCGCAGCGCGACCGCAAGCGGGAACTTACAGGTCGGGCAGGCTCGCCGACGAAGGCCCTCGGGGACGAAGGCCCTCGGGAGAGCCGTACGGCAGGGGATGACGTGGCTCGGAGCAACCTGGCAGGCCCACCGCTCCTCATGCTGAGGTGCGAGGTGGGCGCCAGAGCCGGCCCCAGGGCAGCCGCCCGACACCGCCGCCATCCGGGGAGGTCCGACCGCCGGCCCTCCCGCATTGACTTCGCACCCGCACACCGCCATATCGCACCTGCAGCGTCAGCGGCCTCTCCGGCCCGCGTGAGGGGGCTGCGTGACGGATTGGCCCGCTTTCCCGCGCGGCAGGCCCGGCCCCTCTCTTCGATCGCTTGACCCCTCCGGGCAGCCCCATCACGCGGGCGGCCCTCCCCAGAACGACGGATCGCGATCGCGGTGCTGCGCGCACCCGTCCGGGCGATCCCGCTGCTTCCCGAGAGACAGATTCACCTTGACCCAGTTCGTTGATTTCGGCCTCGCGGCGCCGATCATGAAGGCGCTCGCCGAGACCGGCTACGTCACGCCGACCCCGATCCAGGCGCAGGCGGTGCCGCCCGCCATGACCGGCCGCGATCTCTGCGGCATCGCCCAGACCGGCACCGGCAAGACCGCCGCCTTCGCGCTGCCGATCCTGCACCGCCTCGCCAGCGAGACCCCGGCCAAGCGCGCCCCGCGCCGCGGCTGCCGGGTCCTCGTCCTCTCGCCGACCCGCGAGCTCGCCAGCCAGATCGCCGACAGTTTTCGCGATTACGGCAAGTTCCTGCCCTTCAGCACCACCGTGGTGTTCGGCGGCGTCACCATCGGCCGCCAGGAGCGGGCGCTGGCGAACGGCATCGACGTCCTGGTCGCGACCCCGGGCCGGCTCCTCGACCTCGTCGACCGCCGGTCGCTGAGCCTCGACTCCGTCGAGTACCTCGTCCTCGACGAGGCCGACCAGATGCTCGACCTCGGCTTCATCCACGCGCTCAAGCGCATCGTCACCCTGCTGCCGAAGGCGCGCCAGAGCCTGTTCTTCTCGGCCACCATGCCGAAGAACATCGCGACCCTCGCGGCGCAGTACCTGCGCGACCCGGTCCAGGTGGCGGTGACGCCCGTCGCCACCACGGCCGAGCGCGTCGAGCAGCGGGTCATCCACGTCTCGACCGGCGCCAAGCAGGCGCTGCTCGGCACGATCCTGCGCGACGAATCGATCGACCGGGTGCTGGTCTTCACCCGCACCAAGCACGGCGCCGACCGCGTCGTGCGAGGTCTGGAGAAGGTCGGCATCGGCTCGGCGGCGATCCACGGCAACAAGTCCCAGCCCCAGCGCGAGCGGGCGCTCGCCGCCTTCCGGGCCGGGACCTGCCGGGTGCTCGTCGCCACCGACATCGCCGCCCGCGGCATCGACGTCGAGGGCGTCACCCATGTGGTGAATTTCGACCTGCCGAACGTGCCGGAGGCCTATGTCCACCGCATCGGCCGCACGGCCCGCGCAGGCGCGGACGGGCTCGCCATCTCGTTCTGCAACGAGGAGGAGCGCGCGTATCTCCGCGACATCGAGCGCCTGACCCGCCAGAAGGTGCCCGAGATGGCGATCCCCGTGGGCTTCGTGCCCCCGAGCCGCCAGGAGGCCGCCGAGGCGGTAGCGGAGGCCGAGCGCGACCGGCGCCAGCCCGGGCCGCGGGGCCAGCGCCCCGGCCGGTCGCACGGCGCGCGTCCGCAGGGCGGGCCCGGCGGTCGCCCGCAGGGCGGGCGCCAGCATGGCCAGGGCGGACGCCCCGGCGAGGGACGGCCCCGCGACGGCGGCCGCCCGGCCCAGGAGGCGCGTCCCGGCCGTCCGGCGCAGGATGGGCGCCCGGCGGCGCACCGGGCCGAGGGCCCGAAGGGCCATGGCCGGCCGCAGGGGCAGCCGCACCGCGACCGCGGCCGGGCCCCCGCCCAAGGCGGCCAGGACGGCCGCGCCATCGGCTGGCTCGACCGCGCGCCGCGCTAAGGCGCAGCACCGGTCCGGGCCATCACCCCCGGCATTGCAACGAGCGGCCCGCGCCTCACAGGCTGAGTGCGGGCCGCTCCCGTTTTGGGGTCGAGGCAAGTCTTATCGAGGCAAGTCTTATCGAAACAAGTCTTGCGGCGGCGCCGGTTCCTGGCGCGACCCGCATTGCCGCGCTTTCGGAAGCCCCCATCTCTCCGGGCGGATCATCCATCACAGGAGGGCACGATGCGCTTCGAACTGTTCCGGGACGCGGGCGGGCACTGGCGCTGGCGGCTGCGGGCCACGAACGGCGAGGTGATCGCCGATTCGGCGGAGGGCTACATCCGCCGCGAGGATTGCGAGCACGGCATCGCCCTCGTGAAGGGGGCGGCACAGGCACCCGTCATCGACATGACGTTGAAGATCGCCTGAGGCGCAGTGAACCGAAGCCCGCCTCGCGCGTTGTGGGCACTCGCGCTCCCCTGGAGCGCGTCACCCCTCACGCAGGAGTTCTCCCACGTGCTGAAGACCGTGATCCTGGCCGCCGGCCTGGTGCTGGGCGGTGCCGCTCTCGCGCCGCAAGCCGCGACCGCCGCGCCCCTCTCCGCTCCCGCAGCCGCGCCGGGTCCCACCGCCTGGGCGCAGTACGGCTACTATCGCCGGCACCACCACCATTGGGGCCGCCCCTACGGCTATCGCCGCTTCGGGCCGCCCTACGGCCGCGCCTACGGGTACCGCCGCCATCATCACGGCTTCTACGGCCATCCCCACCGCCGCGGCTTCTACCGCTACTGAGCCGTTCCCGGGGCCGGCGCCGCGCCGGCCCTTCCCGGTGGCCTTCGCCCCATTCGTGGCTGCGCCGGAGCGGCCTGCCGCATTCCCGCCCCACTGATGGCCATGGTTGGACGAGCTCGGCCGTTCCGGCGGCCGCGCCTCGACCAATCAAGGGGAAACCGGAATGCCGTACAGCATCGCGGAACGTCGCCGTCGCATCGAAGCTCAGCTTCAGGACTACGAACGGGCGCTCGCCGAGATCCGCAGCTCCGCCGGCCAGGGCGCCAACAGCCGCGCCCTGCAGCTCCAGCACGCCCGCCTGATCGCCCAGGCGCGCAGCGAACTGGCGTCCCTCGACGCCGCGCAGGCCCAGAACTAAGGCGCAGTCACCCCGGCCCCGCGGGGGATGAGGTTCGCGGGGCCGAAAGGGGCTCAGTGGTAGGGATCTGCGGCGTCGCGCAGGCCGTCGCCCAGGAAGTTGAAGGCGAGCACCACCAACACCACCGGCAGGATCGGCAGCAGCAGCCAGGGATGGAGCTGCACCGCCGCGAGGTTCTGCGCCTCGTTGAGCAGCACGCCCCAGCTCGTCACCGGGGGCCGCAGGCCGAGCCCCAGGAAGGACAGGGCGGTCTCCCCTAAGATCATCGAGGGGATGGACAGGGTCGCCGAAGCGATCAGGTGGCTCATGAAGTTCGGGATCAGGTGCCGGCCGATGATCCGCGCCTTCGAGGCGCCCATCAGCTCGGCGGCCCGCACGTAATCCTCCTCGCGCAGGGCCAGGAGCTTCGAGCGCACGGCGCGGGCGAGCCCCGGCCAGTCGAGGAGGCCGAGGATCAGCGTGATGCCGAAGAAGACCAGGATCGGGCTCCAGTTCGGCGGCAGGGCCGCCGAGAGGGCGAGCCAGAGGGGCAGCTCCGGCAGCGAGCGCAGGATCTCGATCAGCCGCTGCACGAGGTTGTCGACCCAGCCGCCGAGATAGCCCGCGAGTCCCCCGAAGAAGAGCCCGAGCGCGAAGGACACCGCGATGCCCACGATGCCGACGGTGAGCGAGATGCGCGCGCCCGACACGATGCGCGAGAACAGATCGCGCCCGAGCCGGTCGGTGCCGGCGAGGAACAGCGTGCCGCCCTCGGGCGGGCAGACCACATGCCAATCCGTCTTCCACAGCCCCCAGAACTCGTAAGCTTCGCCCCGGCAGAGAAAGCGCAGCTTCTGCACCACCGTGCGGTCGATAGTGTACTCCCGGTGGAAGCTCTCAAGGTTGAAGGTGAACGTGTAGGGATGGGTATAGGGGCCGACGAAGCGGCCCTCGTGGAACAGATACACTTTCTGCGGCGGCGCATAGAGGAAGTCGCCGTGGCGCTTGGCCGGGTTGTAGGGGGCCAGCACCTCCACGAAGGGGATGAGCCCGTAGAACAGGAGCAGCACGAGGCCGGCCGCCACCGCCACCTTGTGCTTGCGGAACTTCCACCAGGTGAGCCGCCAGGAGGAGGCGCGGTCGAAGACCTCGCTCTCCGCCCCCAGCGGCTCGGTGCGGCCCGGATCGAAGGGCGCCGGATCGACGAAGTGGCGCGGGCGGACTTCCAGGTTCATCGGCCCGAGCCTCCGAGGCGGATGCGTGGATCGAGCCAGGCGAGCAGCAGATCGGAGATCAGCATCCCGATCACGGTGAGAACGGCCACGAACATCAGGATGAAGCCCGCCAGGAACTGGTCCTGGCTCTTGAGCGCCGCGAGCAGGATCGGCCCGACCGTCGGCAGGCTCAGGACCAGCGAGACCAGCACCGAGCCCGAGACGAGGTGCGGCAGCAGGTTGCCGATATCGGCGATGAAGGGGTTGAGGGACATCCGGAACGGGTACTTGAGCAGCGCCCGGGTCGGGGGCAGGCCCTTGGCCTTGGCGGTGATGACGTACTGCTTGGCGAGTTCGTCGAGGAGGTTGGCCCGCATGCGCCGGATCATGGCGGCGGTGCCCCCGAGACCGATCACCAGCGTCGGCACGACCAGATGGGCGAGGAGCGACTGCACCTTCTCCCAGGTCCAGGGCTGGCCCGCATAGGTGCTGTCGTAGAGCCCGCCGATCGAGATCCCGAGCCAGCGATTGGCGTAGAACAGCATGATCAGGGCGAGCAGGAAGGAGGGCGTCGCCAGCCCGAGATAGCCGATGAAGGTCGCGATGTAGTCGCCGAGCGAATATTGCCGGGTCGCCGAGTAGATCGCGATCGGGATCGAGACGAGGTGGACGAAGATCACCACCGCGAGGTTGACCACCAGGGTCAGCCAGAGGGCGTCCCCCACCACCTCGCGCACCGGCCGGTCATACTCGAAGGACCAGCCCCAATTGCCCTGGATGAGGCCGTTGAAGGCGCCGTCCGGGTTCGGCCAGACCCCGATCCAGCGCAGGTACTGTTCCCAGACCGGCCGGTCGAGCCCGTATTGCTGCATCAGGAACTGCGCCTTGGCGACCGAGGCGGCCTCGCCCTGCGAGCGCAGCTCGGCGATCTGGTTCGTCAGGAAGTCGCCCGGCGGCAGCTTGATGATGAAGAAGACCAGGGCCGAGATGACGAGCAGCGTCAGCGCCATGGTGAGGATGCGCCGCAGCAGGTAACGGATCACCGCGCAGCCTCCTTGCGGTCCGGCCCCCAGAAGAACTCGTCCATGCGGTAGACCCCGATCATCGCGGTCGGCTTCCAGCTGTAGGTCGCCTTGTCGGGCAGGTTGAGGAGGCGGGTCTTGGCGACGACGGGCTGCAGCGCCCCCGAGACGGTGCCGATCACCCATTGGTTCTCGGCCCGGTTTTGCAGCATCTCGCCCCAGATCCGGGCCTGCAGGGCGGCATCGCCCGTCTCCATCCACTGGGCGTTGAGATCGATGAGGGCCTTCGCCTCGGGCAGGTCGCAGGGTTCGCCCTCGCGCCCCTTCGTCTCCGCGAACTGCCCCCATTTGGGCCACGCATAGGAGTCCTGGTGGACGGGGGCGAGTTCGTCCGGCGGCATCTCGGCGGTGGGGATCGCGAGGTCGAGCCCCTGGGCCGCCGCCATCGTGGTCAGCCCCGCATAGGCGCGGTTGCGCAGCACCGTGCGGTCCTGCGGCTTGACGAAGAGCTTGACCCCGACCTCGCGCCAGAACTCGGCGATCAGGGTCAGCCCATCGGTGAGGAGCAGGCTCTCGCCGTCGGTCTCGACGACGATCTCGAGCTCCCGCCCGTCCGGCAGCAGCCGGATGCCGGCGCCGTTGCGCTGCGTGAGGCCGACCGCATCGAGGAGGCGGGAGGCCTCGTCGGGGTCGTAGCCGGCATAGAGGGTCCGGTATTCCGGCTTGTAGAGGGGGCTGCCCTCCACGACGGTGTCGTTGCCCTCGGTGCCGAGACCGAACAGGAGCGCGTTGTTGAGGGTGCGCCGGTCGATGGCGAGCGACAGGGCGCGGCGGAAGCGCACGTCGCGGTTGAGCTTGCGCCAGACCGGGTCGGCGGTGGTGAGGTTGGGGTAGAGGGCGATCTCGGAGCCGCGGGCGGTGGGCCACAGGTGGGTGCGGTAGCCCTTGGCCTGCTCGCCCTCCCGCAGGATCGGGATGTCCTCCATGGTGAGGCCGCGGAACAGCAGGTCGGCCTCGCCCGCATTGGCCTTGGCGGCGAAGAGGCCGCCCGCCGCGACGTCCATCAGCACCCGGTCGAGATAGGGAAGCTGCTGCCCCTGGCTGTCGACCCGGTGGTAGTAGGGGTTGCGCACGAACACGAACCTGGCGGCGGGCGCCGTGTTGGTGACGCGCCAGGGCTGGAGCGTGGGCAGGTCCGGGTTCGTCTGCTCGAACATCCCGTCGAGCCGGTTGTGCAGGGCGGCCCAGCCCTTGACCTTCTGCTGCTTGACCGCGGCATCAAGGTCCTTCTTGGGGGCGTAGCGGGCGTGGAACTGCTTCAGGTAATGCGCCGGCCGGTAGATGAAGGGATCCCGCGGCGAGGCGAGTTCGGGCAGGAAGCGCGGGTTGGGCTTCTCCCAGGTGTAGCGGACATGCAGCGGATCGAGCACCTCGAAGCGGGGCGGCTGCCCGTCGACGAGCATGAATTCCGGCGGGCCGGACGGGCTCAGATCCTTGTTGAGGGCCACGTCCTCCCACCAGTAGCGGAAGTCTTCCGCCGTGAAGGGCTGCCCGTCCGACCAGCGATGGCCGGCCCGCAGCGTGAAGGTGAAGACCTTATCGTCCTGGGCCTCGAACCGCGCCAGCAGATCGGGCCGCAGCGTGAGCTTGGCGTCGTAGCCGACGAGGCGCGTATAGGCGTAGGCCGAGATGTAGCGGATGTCCCGCGGCTTGGCGACCAGGGTGACGATCTCGCCCCCGGGCTTGCCCACCTGCCGGCCTTCGGCCGCGAGATCGACGACGAGGGGCTCCGAGGGAAGACGCTCGGCGGCAGGAGGCTCGTCGGCGGCACGGGCGAGGGCGGGGAGGAGGGCGAGGAGCGCGGCGGCCACGATCGGAATGCAGCTCCGCACCCGGAAGCCTCCGTGCTTCTCGTGCCGAGGTGGGTCGAGCCTGCCGGTGTCCGGATGAGCCGGCCCGTCCCGCGCTCGATCCCGCGGCAGGAGAAACGGGCTCCTGCGCCACAGCCTCATGTCGAGTCTCCCGAACCGGGTGGCGCCAGCGCCACGTAGGTGATCCGCGCCGGGGAGTAGCCGGTGGCGGCGTGCAGGTCGTCGAAGGCATGGGAAGCGGCGATCACCGCGCGGGCCGCGCGGGCCTCCGGATCGTCGGGCCGATAGACGAATTCCCGCCCGTTGCGCCGCCAGCGCACCGGCTCCGGCCCGGCCGCCGCGTCCATCAGCATCGCGATGGTCGGGAAGGCGGGGCCGCCATGGGCATGCAGGCGGTGGGCGGCCGCGTCGTCGTCGAAGATCAGCCGGGTGATGCCCCGCGCCCGCGCCTCCACCACCCGGCGCGCCTGGCTGATGTGGTCGTCGAAGAAGCCGACCGCCTGCGCGAGGTCGAGCCCCGCGAGGTCGCAGGCCGACCAGTCGCGGGCGTGGTAGCGCGCTCCGGGATCGCGGTAGCGCAGGCCCGAGAGGTCCGGGTCGAAGCAGAGGATCTCGGCCTCCGGGCAGGCCTGCCGGGCGATCCAGGTGGTGAGGCCGCGGAACACGCCCGATTCGATCACGATGCGGGGCCGCAGCGCCCGCATCAGGACGTAGAGCTGGAGCGCGCCGTTGAAGCCGTTGCCGCCCCGGCGCTGCGCCACGGGCGCGGTCCCGATCAGGTCCCAGAAGGCTGCCACTTCCGGCCACGCCCCGCCCGGCAGGGCGAGGCCGCAGGCCGCCAGATCCGCGTCGAGCCGCACCGCGGCGGAACCGATCAGCGCCTCGGTCTCGCGCCGGGACAGGGGCCGGTGCGTCCAGTCCGGCACCGCCGGGACCAGGTCGTAGCCGAGCCGGTCGAACAGGGGGCCGAGCAGCCGGCGCCGCAGGCGCTCCAGCAGAGGATGCGGGCGGAGGGCCGAGGCGGGGGGCATCAGGCGGCCCGCCGCAGGGCCGGCCCGGCGACGCGCACGCAATGGCCGGGCGACACTTCCTGCATGATGCCGGTCTCGGGCCCGGCGAGCCGGAAGGGCTCGGGCCAGAGGGCCGGGTCGGAGAAGCGATCGCTCATCAGGAGCTTGAGGTCGAGGGGATGGTCGAGGTCGGGCTCCGGCACGGCGGCGAGGAGCGCCCGCGTGTAGGGATGGACCGGGTTGCGGAACAGGGCCGCCTTGGGGGCCTCCTCCACGATGAAGCCCCGGCACATCACCGCGATGGTGTCGGCGATGTAGTCGACCACCGCGAGGTTGTGGGAGACGAACATGTAGGCGATGCCGAGGCTCGCCTGCAGGTCCTTGAGCAGGTTGAGCACCTGCGCCTGGACCGACACGTCGAGGGCCGAGACCGGCTCGTCGCAGAGCAGCACCCGGGGCTTGAGCGCGAGCGCCCGCGCGATGCCGAGGCGCTGGCGCTGCCCGCCCGAGAAGGCGTGCGGGTAGCGGCGCAGGGAGCGCGGGTCGAGCCCGACCATGTCGAGCAGTTCCTTCGCCCGCTCGTAGCGCTCGTCCGGCGTGCCGACGCCGTGGATGCGCAGGGGCTCGGTCAGGATCTCGTAGACCGTCATCCGCGGGTTGAGCGAGGAGAACGGATCCTGGAAGACGAACTGCACCGCGCGGCGGAAATCCTTCAGCTCCTTGTCCTTGAGGGCGAAGACGTCCCGCGGGCCGCGCCCGGAGCCGTCGTCGAAGCGCACCGTGCCGGCATCGGGACTGATCGCCCGCATGACGATCTTCGACAGGGTGGTCTTGCCGCAGCCCGACTCGCCGACGAGGCCCAGCGTCCGGCACGGCCACAGGTCGAGGCTCACGCCCCGGACCGCGTCGATGCGCCGGACCTTGCCGCTGAACCAGCCCGACCGCAGGGTGTAGGACTTGCGGATATCGGCGATCGAGAGGAGCGGCCCGTCCGGATCGGGTCGGTGCGGCTCGCC
Source organism: Methylobacterium nodulans ORS 2060 (assembly GCF_000022085.1). Lineage (NCBI taxonomy): Bacteria > Pseudomonadati > Pseudomonadota > Alphaproteobacteria > Hyphomicrobiales > Methylobacteriaceae > Methylobacterium > Methylobacterium nodulans. The sequence goes on along the minus strand of NC_011894.1, from coordinate 7,319,327 downwards.
GGCCTTGCGGGCAAGCACCGCGCTCTTCACCTCGCGGATCGGGGTCAGCCGCTCGCCCTCCGCCATGTGGAAGCGCGGCACCGCCCGCATCAGCGCCTGGAGGTAGGGATGGCCTGGCCGGCGGAAGATGTCCTCGCGCGAGCCCGCCTCCATCACGCGGCCCCGGTAGAGCACCACCACCTCGTCCGCCATATTGGCGACGACCCCGAGGTCGTGGGTGATGAGGAGCATCGCCATGCCGGTCTCGGCCTGCAGTTCCCGCAGGAGGTCGAGGATCTGGGCCTGGGTGGTGACGTCGAGGGCCGTGGTCGGCTCGTCCGCGATGAGCAGGGCGGGCCTGGTGATGAGCGCCATGGCGATCATGGCGCGCTGGCGCAGGCCGCCCGAGAGCTCGAACGGATAGGTGACGAGCGCCCGCTTCGGATCGGGGAAGCCGACACGCTCGAAGACCTGCATGGCGCGCTGGCGCGCCTCCTCGCCCGAGACGTCGGCGTGGAGCCGCAGCGCCTCCGTGACCTGGTCGCCCACCGTGTGGAGGGGCGACAGCGAGGTCATCGGCTCCTGGAAGATCATCGCGATGCGCCCGCCGCGCAGGCTGCGCATCTCCGCCGAATCGGTCCCGAGCCGGGCGATTTCGACGGGCTTCGGGGATGCGAGATCGTCGAACCGGATGGCGCCGCCGGTGATGCGGGCGGCCTTCGGCAGGATGCGCAGGATGGCCTGCGCGGTCACCGACTTGCCCGAGCCGGATTCGCCCACGAGGGCGACGGTGCGGCCGGCCGGCACGTCGAGAGACAGCCCGTCGACCGCCCGGAAGGCTCCGGTATCGGCCGAGAAGTCGACCGTGAGATCGCGGATCGACAGGAGTGGTGCCGTCATCCTGGTGCTTTTCGTCCCTTCGGGTCGTCCTCGGCCGAGGGCGGGTCCCGCGGCGTCCCGGCGACCCTAACGTGAGTTTGTGACACGGGCGATGCCTTCGGCGCAAACAGAGCCGCGGCCCGCGCGATGCCGACGATCGGATGTCGGGTCAGACGCTCGAGCAAGGCTGCGCAGAAGGCCCAGGTTGCGGCGTCCTGCACGAGATGATGCGTGAGGAGGCCGACCGGCTCGTCCCGCTCCGCCGCTTGCCCAATCGTCTCCGCCGCCCGGGGGAGCAGGACGGCCGGATCGACGAGGCCCCGCCCGGGCGCGTGCCATGCGACCGGATCGATATGGGTGTTGACCTGGATCAGGCCGGGCAAAGCCGGCCCGCGCAGGCCGAAGGCGGAGAATCCCCGGTAGCCGAGCCCCGGCAGGGCCGGCGGAAGCTCGGGAGCGATCCGGTTCCAGGGCGGCACCAGCACGGGCAGGGGCGGGCGCCCGAACCGCGCCCGCGCCAGCGCGAGCGCCCGGCGCGCCTCGTCTTCGAGGAGCGCGGGCGGCCGGTGGGGCCCGAGTTCCGCCTTCTTGCCCGCGGGCGCGTGGTTTTCGTGGATCAGCCCGTGGACGAGGCAGTCGATCTCGTCCTCCGCCGCGAGCCGCGCGGCGAGGGACGGCGCGGCGCGGCCCGGGATCGCCGCGAGCGCCACCGGGACACCAGTCCGCCGGCTCAGGGCCAGAAGCCGGTCGAGGGCGGGCGTATGGGCGCAAGCATCGTCGTCGCGCCACCACAGGGTGAGGGTGCGGCCCGCACCGGCGAGGCGCGCGAGGGCCTCATCGAGCGGGGACCAGTCGAGGGCGGGGAGGATGGAGGGAAGGGCGGCCGTCCGCTCCGCCAGCATGGCCTCCACGATCGCCACGGAGCGGGCGGCGCCGTCGAGGGCAACGGGCGGGCGATCGAGGCCGGGCGCTCCCGCGGGCGCGGCGAGCAGCGCCGCCACGGCCTCGGCCAGCCGCTCCGCCGTCAGCTCCGCCTCCGGCAGCACCCGGGCGAGACCGCGGGCCGCCAGCGTCTCGGCCCGCAGCCGCTGCTCGGTCTCGTGCCCGGCCTCGAAGGGCACGAGCAGCGCCGGGCAGCCGCTGCGCAGGAGATCCAGGACGGTGTTGTAGCCCGCCTGGCTCACCGAGAGCGCCGCCCCGGCGAGCAGCGCCCGGAAATCGGGCCGCGCCCGCTCCACCGTGACGTTGCCGGGCGCCGTCTCCCGCAGCGCGGCGAGATCGGCCTCCGGAACCGCCCGGCCGACCAGCACCCGCCAGGAGACCTCCGGCACGAGCCGCGCGGCGCCGAGCGCCGCCTGCTGCAGCGGCAGGCCGGCCGCGCTCGACCCGCCCGAGACCACGATGCCGGCCCGGATCTCCGGCACCGGCAGCACCGCGGCCGGCGCCTCGTCGACATAACCCGTATAGCGCAGCAGCGGCCGGATCGCCCCGTCGACCGGCCAGGAGGCGTCGAGCGGCAGCAGCGCCGGGTCGGCATGGACCAGCACCGCGTCATAGGCCGACAGGCGCGCATGCGTCGCGGCGATGCGGTCCGGGCGGCTCGGCCGCGCCAGGACGTCGCGCACGGAGGCGAGGAGGAGCGGGCGTGGCGCCGCGGCGCGGGCCGCCGCCACCAGCGCCTCGAACTCTTCGGCGAGCACCCGGCGGCCGAAGGGGAAGAGCTCGGTGATCACCGCGTCGGCCTCGGCCTCCGCCAGGGCCGCGAGCAAAGCCGCCCGCCGGGCCGCGAGATGGTCCGGCCCGACCGGCGCCCCGTCCGGATCGAGCAGCGCCGTGAAGGCCGTGCCGGCGATCCGCACCGGCGGCAGTTGCCGCAACCGGATTCCGTCGAGGCGGGGCAGGGCGGCCGGCATGCCCCCGGAGACCAGCGTGACCGCATGACCGGCCCCCGCGAAGGCGCGGGCGAGCGCCGCCGCCCGGGTCAGGTGCCCGGCCCCGAGGAGATGCGTGACCGCGATCAGGATGCGGCTCATGCGGCGCGTCCCGGCAGGGAGGCGAGGGCTGCCCGCAGGCGCCCCGCCGCGGCGGCGAGGCCCCGCTCCTCGCGCGCGAAGGCGAGCGCTGCCCGGCCGAGGGCGGCCCGCGCCGCCGGATCGGCGGCGAGCCGCCGGATCGCGCCGGAGAGCGCCGCGGCATCGCCCGGCGCCGTCACGAGGCCGGTGACGCCGTCGCGCACCACGTCCGGCACGCCGCCGAAGCCGCCCGCCGCGACCGGGCAGCCATGGGCCTGCGCCTCCAGCAGCACCATGCCGTAGGCCTCGTTGACCGCCGGCCAGACCAGGAGATCGGCCCCCGCGTAGAGGAGCGAGAGGGCGGAGGCGCTAAGCCTGCCGTGGCGGCGCACCCGGTCGCCGAACGGGGCGAGGAGGGCGGAGACCTTCGCCGCCGCGGGCCCGTCACCAACAACGTCGAGGGTCCAGGCGATGTCGCCGCAGCGCGTCAGGGTGTCGGCGAGGAGGCGGTAGGAGGCGAGCTTGTCCCCCTCCCGCATCATCGCGACGGTGAGGAGCCGCAGGGGCCCTCCGGCCCGCGGGGCTGCCGGCGGCAGCGGCCAGTCCTGCGGATCGAGGAAGGGCGGCAGCTCGGCGATGATCTGCCGGGCCGGGCGGGCCGCCTCAACGGCCGGCCGGTCGCGGCGGTTCATCACCAGGATCAGGTCGGCGGCATCGAGGGCGGCCTCCGCGCCCGCATGCCCGACGGCGTGCGGGCCGGCTGCACGTTTGGGCGCCCGCGAGCCCTCCGCGATCACGTAGGGGATGCCGAGGGCGGCGGCCACCGCGGGACCGATCCAGTCCGGCGCCTTGTAGTAGACGTGGTAGGTGAACCAGAGGCGGGGCGGCGCCGCGCGCCACGCTTCGACGAGCCGGGCCGCCTCGGCCGCGGCCGCCTCGCGTAAGGTGGGATGCCGCTCCCCGGTGGCATCGTGGGTGCGCAGCCCGCTCGCCGTCACGGGTTCGAAGCCGGCCGCCGCCAGGGCCCTGAGGAGGAGCCGCGCCATGGTGCGCTCACCCGAGGGAACCGGGTGGTCGGGCGGCTTCATCGGCGCGTAGAAGGCGATTGCGGGGTGTCCAGAGGGCCCTCGGCCCTCTGGCCGGGGTGCAGGGGCAGGATGCCCCTGCATCGGGCTTCGCCCGAGCCCACCAAGGTTCCGCCTTGGATCCGCCGGGGTCACCGACCCCGGTCCCCATGAAGGAGTTCCGCGATCCGGTCGATCCCGGCCTGCGCCCCGAACTCCGCCCGCAGCCGCGACAGCGCCGCCGCGCCGAGCCGCGCGCGCTCGCCCGGATCGCGCCCCAGGAGGTTGATGGCGTTCGACAAGGCCGCCCAGTCGCCGGGCGGCACCAGCCGGCCCTCGATCCCGTCGCGCAGGAATTCCGGAATGCCCGCGAAGTCGGTGGCGACGATGGCGAGCCGCTGCGAGGCCGCCTCCAGCAGCACGTTCGGCAGGCCGTCCCGGTCGCCCGAGGGGGCGCGCTTGGCCGGCAGCGCGAACAGGTCGGCCTCGCGCAGGAGCGCCACCACGTCGGGCTGCGGCCGCGCGCCGAGGAACGCCACGCGCGGGCCGAGCCCGAGCGAGGCGGCCTTGGCCTTCAGGGCCGGCAGCGCCTCGCCGCTCCCCACATGGGCGAGGCGCCAGTGCAGGCCCGGCGGCAGCGCGGCCAGCGCATCGAGGAGATCGCCGAAGCCCTTCTTGGCGACCGCCCGCCCCACCGTGACGATGCGCAGCGGATCGGCCGGATCGCTGCCGTCGCGGGGCGGCCGGGCGGCCGGCGGCTCCGGGAAGCGCCCGAGATCGAGGCCGTGGTAGACGAGGGAGACATGCTCCGGGCGGGCGGCGAGCGCCCGGAGCCGGGCCGCTCCCGCCGCCGTGCAGGTCACCGCGAAGGTCAGGCGCTTATCGTCGAGCTTCTCGGCGAGTTCCCAGTCCGGCGTCGTCCAGATGTCCTTGGCATGGGCCGAGACGCTCCAGGAGCGGCCCGTGAGGAGAGCGGCGTAGCGGCCGACCGAGGCGGGCGTGTGCAGGTAATGGACGTGGATATGGGCGATCTCCGCCGGGAGCTCGCGGGCGAGCACCAGCGCCTGGCCAAGGCGCCGCAGGCGGTTGGGCGTGAGGTCGCGCCGCAGGTCGCGCCAGACCAGGGCGAGGAGCGGCCGCAGGCCCGGGCGCCGGAGGGCGGCGACGAGCCCGCGCAGGACCCGCCAGGGCGCCTCGTACAGGTATTCGGGCAGGTAGGAAACGGGCGCGTCGATCTGCCGGTGCATGGGATGCACGGCCCCGTCATGGGGCCGGCGCAGGGACCAGATCGCGAGCGGGATCCCCCGCGCCTCCAGGCCCAGCAGCTCCTGGGCGATGAAGGTCTCGGACAGGCGCGGATAGCCCTTGACCAGGACGGCGATGCGAGCGGGCATGGGACTAAAAGCACTACTCCGCGGCCACGCGAGGCGCGCCGGCCGGCCCCTGGACGAGCCGGCAGATCGCCGGCAGGCCGCCGAGAAGGCCGGGGATCGGCCGGGCGGAGGGACGCGGGCGATCGGGCAGCGCGGCGAGCGCCGCCGCCATGCGCTCCGGCTCCGCCCGGTCCGGCGTCAGCGTCTCGACGAGGCCGAGCCGGGCGGCGGCCTCGGCGCGGATCAGCTGCTCCCGGCGCGGGCGCATCCGCGGCAGAATCAGCGCCGGCCGGTCGAAGGACAGGATCTCGCAGAAGGTGTTGTAGCCGCCCATGGCCACGACGCCCGCGGCGCGGCGCATCAGCCGCTCCAGCCGCGCATCGAAATCGAGGGCAGAGAGGCGCGGATGGGCGTCGATCCGCGCCTGGAGGGCGTCGCGCGCCCGGGGCGGGAAGAAGGGCCCGAACACGACGAGCGCCCGATGGGGCAGGCCTCGCGCCTCGTAGGCCCGCACCACCGCCTCCACGAGCTCGACGCCATCCCCACCGCCGCCAGGCGTGACGAGGAGGAAGGGCTCCTCCTCGGCCTGCGCGGCCCCGGCCTCCGGCGCCTCGCGGCGGAGATAGCCCGTATAGGTCAGGCGCTCGGCGACGCCCGCCGGCAGCGCCAGGCCGGCGAGCGGCGCATAGATCTCCTTAAGGCCGTAGATCCAGATCGCGTCGTAGAGGGGCAGCACGCCGAGCGCGCCCTTGCGCTCCCATTCGGGCACGAGCAGCGCGGGATCGTCGAGCACGTCGCGCAGGCCCAGCACGAGGCGGCAGCCCCGGGCCTTGAGGGGAGCCAGCACCGGCAGCACCTCGCCGTGGAAGCCGGTCGGCTCCTTGTCGACGAGGAAGAGATCCGGGTCGAAGCGCCGGGCGACGTGGCGGATCAGCGCCGCGCGGGTCGCCACCACGGCCTCGAGGTCGTGCGCCGCCCCATGGCTGCGATAGGCGCCGCTGCCGAGCTTCACCACGCCCGGCAGGCGGCGGCAGGCGACCCCCGGCGCGAACCGGAAGGCATGGCTCACCGGCGAGCCGGACAGGATCAGCACCCGGCGCTCCGGCGCCTCCGCCACGAGGGCATGCGCGATGGCGCGCGCCCGACGCAGGTGCCCGAGACCGAACGTGTCGTGCGAATAGATCAGCACCCGCTGCGGGGCGCCGCCGGGAACGGATCCGGGCTGCGCCATCAGGATGCCCGGATGCCGACGGCGCACAGCGGAACCGGCGACCGGGAGCGGCTCGGAAACAACGGCATCCTGCGACGGACCTCCCGGAACGGAGCGTCACTGTCCTACCGCATCCGCACCCCGCGCGGCTACCCGCCCCGGAGGATTACGGCCCGGACTGTTGCACCGCCGCATTCAGGACGGGGGCACGACCTCGACCTCAATCGCGCTGTAATAGGCCGCGAGATCCGCGATGTCGGCGTCCGTGAGGTCTTTGGCGGCCACCGACATGACCTCGTTCCTGCGGGTTCCGCTGCGGAACTCGCCCAGCGCCTTGATCAGGTAGGGCTCGACCTGGCCGGCGAGGTTCGGCGCGTCGGGAAGCTTCGAGATGCCGTCGAGGCCGTGGCAGGCCTGGCACGCCACGGCCTTCTTCCGGCCCGCCGCGGCATCGCCCGCCTGGGCGGCAGTGCCGGCGAGGAGCGCGAGGCCGGCGAGACAGGCCAGCGCGAGAGGGGCGTGGGGCAGCGGCATCGCGGGTCTCCGGGACGGCTGAGGGGATGGCTCTCCGGTCCGGAGAGACTAAGGAGATCTTGGCGTTTGGACCGGCACGGCAAGGGCGCGGCCGCCCCCTCCGCCCGGAGCTCGTCGGCGGCCGGGGCGGCAGTATCGCTCCCGGTCAGGCCGCGGGCCGGCGCAACAGAACCCCGAATCCCTCCGACTCGTCGCCGACGAAGCGGACGCCCTCGCGCTCCAGCGCGGAGCGGATCGCCGACAGCGTGCGGGCGCGAGGCGTGACCTGCTCGCTCTCGATCATGTTGAGGGTCACCACCGAGACGGCCGCGCGGGCGGCGAGCACCGCCTGCGTCCATTTCAGAAGGCCACGTCCGGCGCGGATCTGCGCCGGATTGATCGGGACGGAATCCATGTCGGGGAGATGGGGCGAACTGAAAGATTCTTCAAGTTTCCCGTTGACACCCCCGACCGCCCCCGCTACTCACCCCGCCATCGGCCTGCCGGGCCGGTGATCGAGGTTCATCGCACCATCCGGACGTCCGCGGTCGCGAGCCGCGGGGGCGGAACGCCCAGTCCACCTTGGTCAGACATGTCCGGCAGGCCCCGTCGCCGGCGCGGGCCGGAGACGCTCGGTTACCGCCTTCCACGCGAAACCACCGAGCGTCAGTGCATGCCCGCGCCACCCTGGGGTCCCTCGCGGACGGAGAACGGCATGAAAGAGTGCGATCTGATCGCCGCCTTCGCCTGTCCACGGGGCGAAACCAGCGGTCACGGCGGCAGGATTCAAGGCCGAGCCTCGCTCGGAGCCTGACCCGGCGCCGGCTGCGGCGCAACATTCCTCACATCATCCATCCTGTCCGATCGTTGCCCGTGCGGGCCGAACGGAGACGGTTATCTGGTAGAGCGCCGCAGGGTCCGCCCTGCGGAGGGTGCGGGTTCGAAGCCCGCCGGGTCGCGAGATCCGTAGCTCAATCGCACCGTCCCCGATCCCCACGCCTGCACGGCCCACGCACGGCCGGATCTGCGTCTCGTCGGCCGCGCGGGCCGAGGAGGGACGGTTACCACTGCGAATGGGGAGGTCGCGGGTTCGAACCCCGCCGGGCCGAAAGTTCCGTAGCTCAGCCGGTAGAGCACCACGACACCGTTCCTCACACCACGACCGCGCGGCCCGCACGGGCCGGACGGAGAAGGTTATCGCAGGATCTGGGGGGTGCGGGTGCGAGTCCCGCCGAGCCGAAAGGTCCGTAGCTCAAATAGAGCACCAGAAGATCCTTCACCGACATTCATGACCGTGCGGCTTCAAGGCCGGCGGAGCGAGACGCAACACGATCGGCCGCGCGGGCAGAGCGCGCGCGGCCGTCCCCCGCGGCGCACCAGCGCCGCCACCCACCGAAGCCAGGCCGACGGAGCAGGCTCCCGAGGCCTCGCCAAAAGAGGACCGAGCCAGGAGAGGACCGAGCGATGGTCGACTACGCGAAGCTGTTCTCGCTCCGGCGCACCCCGCAGTCGGAGTCCATCCCCGGAACCGTGCCGAACACGGCTGGGGGCCACGCCTTCCCGGTCGACGACTGGACGCAGCTCGATCGCTTCCTCGTGCTCGGGTCCGAGGGCGGCTCCTACTACGCGGGCGAGCGGGCGCTCACCCGCGAGAATGCGGGCGCCGTGCTGCGCTGCCTCGCGGCGGATGGGGTGCGGGCGGTCGAGGCCATCGTCGCGGTGAGCGAGGGCGGCCGCGCGCCCAAGCAGGACCCGGCGATCTTCGCCCTCGCGCTCGCCGCGGGCGCGGCGGATCTGGCGGTGCGCCGCGCGGCGCTGGCTGCCCTGCCGCGGGTCTGCCGCACCGGCACGCACCTGTTTCGGTTCGCCGGGGCTGTTGACGCCACGCGCGGCTGGGGCCGGGGCCTGCGCCGGGCGGTCGGGCGCTGGTACGGCGAGCGCTCCGTCGAGGCGCTCGCCTACCAGGCGGTGAAGTACCGCGCGCGGTATGGCTGGACGCACCGCGACCTCCTGCGGCTCGCCCACCCGGAGACCGGGGAGGCGGAGCGGGCGGCGCTGTTCGACTGGATCTGCCGCGGCACGCTCGGCGAGGCCCTGCCGCCCCTCGTGCACGCCTTCGCGGCGGTGCAGCGGGAGGGCGTGAACGGGGCGACGGCAGCGGCGCTCGTCCGCTCGCACGGCCTGCCCTGGGAGGCGCTGCCGACCGAGCTCCTCGCGAGCCGGGCGGTGAACGAGGCGCTGCTCGACGGCATGCCGGTCGGCGCGATGGTGCGCCAGCTCGGGCGCCTGACGGCGGCCGGGGTGCTGGCGCCGTTCTCCGCCGGGACCGCGCGGGTCGTCGCCGCGCTGTCGGACCGGGAGCGCCTGCTCAAGGCGCGCCTGCACCCGATGGCGCTCCTCGTCGCGCTCAAGACCTATGCGTCGGGGCGCGGCGAGCGGGGCCGCCTCGCCTGGGAGCCGGTCGGGGCGATCGTGGAGGCGCTGAACGCCGCCTTCTACACGGCGTTCCGGGCGGTGGAGCCCACGGGCCGCCGGCTCGTCCTCGCGCTCGACGTGTCGGGCTCGATGGGTTCGGGCTCGGTCGCCGGGTCGAGCCTCACGCCCCGGGAGGCGGCCGCCGCCATGGCGCTCGTCACCGCGGCGACCGAGGAGAGCTGGCAGGTGGTCGGCTTCACGGCCGGCGCCCGCGGACGCGGCACGGCGCTGACGCCCCTGCCGTTCGGGCCGTCGATGCGGCTCGACGCGGCGGTGGCGGCTACCGAAGGCCTGCCCTTCGGCGGCACCGACTGCGCCCTGCCGATGCTGTGGGCGCTGGAGCGCGGCATCCCGGCCGACGCCTTCGTGGTCTACACGGACTCGGAGACGTGGGCGGGAGAGGTGCATCCGGTCCAGGCCCTGCGGACCTACCGGGAGCGCACCGGGATCGCCGCGAAGCTCGTGGTCGTGGGGCTCGTCTCCAACGGCTTCAGCATCGCCGACCCGAACGACGCCGGCATGCTCGACGTCGTCGGGTTCGACACCGCGGCCCCGGCGCTGATCGCGGACTTCCTCCGCTGAGACAGGGCGGGCGGCTTCCTCGGGAGCCGCCCGCCCATCCGTCCTGCGCGACCCGTGCATGCCACGCCCGCCCCGGGCGGGCTTGCATCGCGTCGATCCGAGCCAGAACTCTCCCCCGGGGGTCATGCCAACCACGGGAGCCCGGGATGCCGCCCTTCTCCGTCCTCGACCTCGCGCCGATCCCGCTCGGCGCCACGCCCGCCGACGCGCTGGCCAACACCCTCGACCTCGCGCGCCGCGCGGAGGCGCTCGGCTACACCCGCTACTGGCTCGCCGAGCACCACAACATGGTCGGCATCGCCAGCGCCGCGACCGCCGTGGTGATCGCCCATGTGGCGGCGGGGACGCAGCGCATCCGGGTTGGGGCCGGGGGCATCATGCTGCCGAACCATGCGCCCCTGGTGATCGCCGAGCAGTTCGGCACGCTCGCCTCCCTGCATCCGGGCCGCATCGATCTCGGGCTCGGCCGCGCCCCCGGCACCGACGGGCGCACGCTCCGGGCGCTGCGGCGCGACCCCTCCGCCGCCGACACCTTCCCGCAGGACGTGCTCGAACTCCAGGCGCTGCTTGGGCCCGTGCAGCCCGGGCAGGTGGTCCAGGCGGTGCCCGGAGCCGGCACGCAGGTGCCCCTCTGGATCCTCGGCTCCAGCCTGTTCGGGGCGCAGCTCGCCGCGATGCTGGGCCTGCCCTTCGCCTTCGCGTCCCATTTCGCGCCCGACGCCCTGATGCAGGCCCTCGACGTCTACCGCTCCCGCTTCGAGCCCTCCGCCCAGCTCGACCGCCCCTACGCCATGGTCGGCGTCAACGTGATCGCGGCGGAGACCGACGCAGAGGCGCGCCACCTGTTCACCTCACCCCAGCAATCCTTCACCAACCTGTTCCGCGGCACCCGCGGCCAGCTCCTGCCGCCGATCGACGACATCGACGCCTATTGGTCGCCCGAGGAGAAGGTGCAGGCCTCGCGCATGCTCGCCTGCTCGTTCGTCGGCGCCAGGGAGACCGTGCGCCAGGGCCTGGAGGCGTTCGTCGCCCGCACGCAGGCCGACGAGATCATGGTGGCGGCGGCGATCTACGACCACCGGGCCCGGCTGCGCTCCTACGAGATCCTGGCCGGGCTCCAGGGGGCGCGGGCGCCCGAGCCGACACTCGCCTGACCGAGCTTCGTTGACCCGGGGGGACGCACTCCATAGGGTGCGCGGCCTGAACCTCTTTCAAGCCTAGCGCCCGCATCCGGGTCATCGAGAAACCATGTCCGCCCCGCTCCGCATCGACCCCGCCCTCCTCGACGCCGCTGCGACCTCCGCGGCATGGCCCTTCGAGGAGGCGCGCAAACTCGTCGCACGGCTCGAGCGGTCGCCGAAGGCGGAGGTGCTGTTCGAGACCGGCTACGGACCCTCGGGGCTGCCGCATATCGGCACCTTCGGGGAGGTCGCCCGCACCTCGATGGTGCGCCACGCCTTCCGGGTGCTCACCAACGACGCCGTGCCGACCCGGCTGATCGCCTTCTCGGACGACATGGACGGCTTACGCAAGGTGCCGGACAACGTGCCGAACCGGGCGCTCCTCGCCGAGAATCTCAACAAGCCGCTCACCGCCGTGCCCGATCCGTTCGGCACGCATGACAGCTTCGGCGCGCACAACAACGCGGAGCTGCGCCGCTTCCTCGATTCCTTCGGCTTCGACTACGAGTTCCGCTCGGCCACCGACTGCTATCGGGCCGGCCTGTTCGACGCGACGCTGCTGCGGGTGCTGGAGCGCTACGACGCCGTGATGGCGGTGATGCTGCCCTCGCTGCGGGCCGAGCGCTCGGCCTCCTACTCGCCCTTCCTGCCGCTTCATCCCGTCACCGGCCACGTCATGCAGGTGCCGATCGACGAGGTGAGGGTGGGCGCCGGCACCATCGTCTGGCGCGACCCGGCCACGGGCGAGCGCTACGAGACCCCGGTGACCGGCGGCCACACCAAGCTGCAGTGGAAGCCCGACTGGGCCATGCGCTGGGTGGCGCTCGGCGTCGATTACGAGATGGCCGGCAAGGACCTGATCGACTCGGTCAAGCTGTCGGGCCAGATCGCCCGCGCGCTCGGCGCCGAGCCGCCCGAGGGCTTCAACTACGAGCTCTTCCTTGACGAGAAGGGCCAGAAGATCTCGAAGTCCAAGGGCAACGGCCTCACCATCGACGAGTGGCTGGCCTATGGCACGCCCGAGAGCCTCGCGCTGTTCATGTACAACAGGCCGCGCGAGGCCAAGCGTCTGCACTTCGACGTGATCCCGCGCCACGTCGACGACTACCTGTCGTTCCTGGAAAAATTCCCGGGCCAGGAGCCGAAGCTGAAGCTCGGCAACCCGGTCTGGCACATCCATGCGGGCTCGCCGCCGGCGCCGGAGCTGGTGGCGGGCGGCAGCGCCATCAGCTTCGCGATGCTGCTCAACCTGGTGGCGGTGGCGAATACCGAGGATCCGGCCGTGCTCTGGGGCTTCATCCGCCGCTACGCGCCGGAGGTCTCGCCGCAGACGCAGCCGCGCCTCGACCGGCTGGTGCACCACGCGGTGCGCTACTACCGGGACTTCGTGCGGCCGGCCAAGCAGTACCGGGCGCCCGACGCCGCGGCGATCGCGGCCCTCGCCGACCTGTCGGCGACGCTCGCCGCACACGAGGGCTCGACCGATCCGGAGGAATTGCAGGCCGTCGTCTACGAGGTCGGCCGGCGGCACTACCCGGACCTCTCCGGCAAGGCCAAGAGCCCGGACGGGCGCCCGGGCGTGGCGCAGACCTGGTTCACCACGCTCTACGGCACGCTGCTCGGCGAGGCCCGCGGCCCCCGCTTCGGCTCCTTCGTCGCCCTCTACGGCGTCGCCGAGACCCGGGCGCTGATCGCCCGGGCGCTGTCGGGTGCGCTCGTCGAGGAGCATGCGGCCTTCCTGGCGAGCCGGGAGCAGAAGGCGGCGGAGTAGGATAGGATGGCGCTCTCCCGTCGGGTGAGTGACATGCAGCCAGCCGCCGATTCCAGTCGGCGCGATCAAGAGCTTCGGCCCGCTTGGGCCGAAGTACCAGGTCGGCCGTGCGCTTTACCCGCTGGAGAGCGGCGACTGGATGATCGAGATCACCCTGGTCGAGACCGGCGAGAAGACCGAGTATCGGCTCACGCGGCTCATCGGCGATCCTGAACAAGATTGGAAATCTCTCTGGATTGAGAATAAAATCGCACACGGCTAAGGGAGAGAAATGATGCCATCAATTCCAGTTCGTGTGATCGATGACCTTCTTTTCGCGTTAATGCTCGCAGCAGCCGCAATTGGCATTGGAAGCTTGGGAGAGAAAGTCTTCGGGGTCAGCCAGACCTCTGTTGGACTACCAATGTTCGCGGTATTTTGCGTCGTTTTCTTCATCCAGCGAGCTCTACGGCATAGATAGGGCACATATTGAGTGGCTCTTACGATCAAGAATAAGATTGACATTGGCCCAGGTCAGGCCTGGGCCAATGTTTGTTGGGTGTTTATTTTCGCCGCCATGGGCTTGGCGATTTTCCCTTTGTCAGCCAGCTTTTCTCGCCGTGAACAAGTCAGCAGTTTTTTAACTGCCGACCCACAGATTGTAAGGATTGACGCTCCTCGACCAGGCCGGATACAGCGCATCGCCGTACGTGAAGGACAGGGCGTGAAGCGAGGAGAAATCCTCATCTCCGTCGATCCGGATCCTGTCCTGGTGAGTGGCAAGCCCGCAGCTCAGGCGGAACTCGAACGCCTCAAAGTGACCGAGCAAGAGCTGCAGAATCGCGTTCAATCCATCGGTTCGCAGATCACTCTAAAAGGTGAGGAGCTTGCGGACCGCATCGACGCGGTAACGGATGCACGCTGATGTTCGCGGTCACCGCGGTGGTGAAGTCCTGACGCCTCACGCGCCCACGGCGAGCGCCCGGGGGGCGCGCACCGCCACCTTCCGCGGTGCGGGCGGCGTCAGGCGCACGAGGTCGGCGAGCGGCACGAAGCCGTCCGTCTCCGGGCCGGGAAGCCGCGTGCCGAAGCCCAGCGCGAAGGACAGGGTGAGCTTCGAATCCGGCACGATGCCGTAGGCGGCGAGCGCCGCCAGAAAGGCCTCCCGGAAGCTGCGCACGCCGCACCACGCCTTCTCGGAGAGGTGCAGCGGCCAGTCCCAGTAGCCGTCCGGGCGCTTGGCCGCCACCGTGCCGCGGGCGATGAAGTAGCCGGTGCCGCGATGCTCCAGCCCCTCCTCGGACAGGACCCAATCCCGGTTCTCGAACAGCACCGCGTCGTCGAGGCAGGTCGCCGCCATCGTCAGGACTCCCGGCTCCGGTGCGGGCCCGTGCCGCGCTGGCGCCGGCACCCGATCTATGGAACAGATGAGGAACACTGGGCTGATTTGAGACAGGCGTCAATGGGCCCGCGCGAACATTCCTGGAACAACCCGGAAGCCGGCCGGGCCCCTGGCGCGCCGGGGCGCGGGATGCCACTTCAGGGACGGACAAGACGGGGAGCAGCATGGAGCGGAGCCGGACGAGCCAGGAGACCGAGGCGCTCAAGCGCCTGGAGGCGCTGCGTCCCGCCTATGAGCGCCTGCGCGCCGACCGGATCCGGGCCGAGAGCGACGTCGAGCGCCTGACCGCCGAGCTGGAGGCCGCCCGCGCCCAAGCCCGGGAGGAGCTCGGCACGGACGACGAGGCGGCGATCCGGGCGATGATCGAGGAGATGCGCGCCGAGAATGCCCGCCGGGTCGAGGCCTTCGCGGAGGCGCTGCGGGCGGTGCAGGACCGGCTCGACGGCCTGACCGAGAGACGCTGAGATGGCTCCCGACGAGGCGGCCCGCGCCGTCGAGCGGCTCGGCCGCGCGCTCGCCCGGGCCGAGGCCCGCCGCGCCGCGCTCATCGACGAGAGGGACGAGCGCGTCCGGGCGGTGGCCGCCGCCAAGGGGCGGCTCGACCTGCGCGATGCGGTGGACCTCTGCCTGCGCGAATTGCAGCAGGAGACGCATCAGCGCAGCCTCGCGAGCTTCGAGACGCTGCTCTCGGCCCTGGTGCAGGAGGTGCTGCCGGGCGAGAAGCCGGTCTCCCTCGAACTCACCACCGAGCGCGGCCTGCCGGCCCTCGATATCGGGCTCCTGCGCCCGGACGGGGGCCGCGAGGACGTCCTGGAGGACAATGGCGGCGCCATGACCAACGTGGTCGGCATGGCGCTGCGGCTGATCGCGGTGGTGAAGGCCGGGGTCGGGCGCTTCATCGCGCTCGACGAGGCCGATTGCTGGATCGCGCCGGACCGCGTGCCGGCCTTCTACCGAGTGCTGGAGGACGGGGCGGCGCGGCTCGGGCTGCAATGCCTCGCCATCTCGCACCACGACACCGCGGGCTTCGGCCCCGCCACGCGGGTGAGCCGCATCGGCGGCCACCCGGCGAGCGGCGTGCTGATCGACGGGCCGGCCGAGGTCTGCGCCGCCGAATGGGCGCCGGATGCGACGGGCTTCCGCTTCATCCGCCTCACCGACGTCCAGGGCTTCGCCGACGCCACGCTGCCTCTCGGCCCCGGGGTCAACGCGCTCGTCGGCCCGAACAACCGCGGCAAGTCCACGGTGATCCGGGCGCTGCGGGCCGTCTTCTACGGCGAGGCCCGCGACGGACTAGTGCGGGCCGGCAAGCCCGCGGCCCGCATCGAGATCGGGGTCGCGGGCGGGCGCACCTTACGCTTCGTGCGCCAGCCGAAGCGCACGCCCGTCAATCTCTGGTCGCTGCACGAGCCGGACGGCTCCCTCGTCGTCGAGAACGGCGCGCATCTCGAGACCGGCGGGCGGGACGTGCCGGACTGGGTCGACCGGCTCTTCGGCATCACCCGGGTCGAGGAGCTGGAGGTGCATGTCGCGCACCAGAAGTTCCCGGTCTTCCTGCTCGGCGAGAAGGCGCCCAAGCGCTCCGCCGTGCTGTCGATCGGCCGCGAGGCCGGCTACATCCGCGACATGCAGGCGCTCCAACGCGAGCGCATCGTCGATGACCAGCGCATCGTGCGCGAGGGCGAGCGGCGCATCACCGCCCTGCGCGACCTCCTGGAGCCCTTCGCGGAACTCGACACCTTAAGCGCCGCCGTGGCGGATCTGCGCGAGGAGGCGGGCCGCATCGCCGCGGGCGCGGCGCGGCTGCGCGCGGTCGAGGGCCGGGCCGCCGAACTCGCGCGGCTCTCCCGGGCGCGCGCAGCCGCCGCGGCGCGGAGCGCGGCCCTGATCGCGCTGCCCGCCCCCGAGGGGGTGGCGGATCTCGGCCGCCTGCTCGCCGAGGCGCGTCATCGCGAGGGCGTAGGCCAGCGCCTGCTTGCCGCCTCCGGCGGGCTCGCCCGCGCGACCGCGCAGGCGGCCGTCCTGGCTGCGCTGCCCGCCGGCCTGCCGGTGCCGCGGGCGAGCGCCGCGGCCGAGCGGCATGCGACGGTGCTCGCGCGCCTGACCCGCGATCTCGCCCGAGCCCAAGCCCGCGCGCAGGCGCTCGGCGCGCTGCCGCCGGCCGCCCCCGCCCTGGCGCAGAACGCGCCGTCCTTAAGCGCCGCCGCCCGCCTGCAGGACCTGGCCGCCACGCTCGCCGCCGCGACGGCGCGGGTGGCCGAGGCCGAGGCGGGCCTCGCCGCCATCGAGGCCGAGACGGCGGCTCTGCTCGCCGCGACGGGCGGGCGCTGCCCGGCCTGCGGCGGCCCCGCCGCCCCCGGCACCCTGCTCGACGGCCACCGGCACGCGCCGCTCCGCCCGGAGGCCGCATGATCCTCGGCCGCGAGCGTCTCGACGCCCCGCCTGTGCCCTGCGCGGGCCTCCTCCTCATCGGGGATCCGCACTTGGCCTCCCGGCGGCCCGGCCGCCGCAAGGATCCGGACTGGCCCGGGCCGGTGCTCGCCAAGCTCGACCATTGCGTGGCGGTGGCGAATGCCCGCGACCTCGCGCCGGTGCTGCTCGGCGACCTGTTCGAGCATCCGGTCGAACCCGACGAGAGCCTGAAGGCCCGCCTCATCCGCATCCTGAAAGGGTTTCGCCACCGGCCGCTCGCCAATGTCGGCAACCACGACATCCGCCACACGCGCCTCTCGGACGGGGACAGCCTCGCGGTGCTGGCGGTGAGCGACGTCCTCGACGTCGCCCCCGAATCCGGCCCCGTGGCGCAGTTCGCCCTCGGGGGCAGGCGGCTCGGCGTCGGAGTGACGCCCTACGGGCAGGCGATCCCGGCCGATGTGCGCGGCCTGATGCCGGAGGCGGACCGCGTCCTCTGGCTCACCCACCACGACCTCGCCTTCGGGGCGGGCTATCCGGGGGCGGTGCCGCCGCATGCGATTCTCGGCTGCGCGCTGGCGGTGAACGGCCATGTGCACAGGCGCCACGCGCCGGTCACGGTCGGTGGCACGGTCTGGTTCAATCCCGGCACCATCACCCGGGGCTCGGTCGACCTCATCGCGCATGAGCCGGCGGCCTGGATCCTGGGGGCGGACCTCGCGCCCGTGGCCGAACCCCTGCCGCACCAGACCGAGGTGTTCGACCTCACGGGCCGGCAGGTCGCGCCCGCGCGGCCCGAGGCGCCTGTCGAGAGCGCCTTCGTGTCGCTCCTGCGCGCCGAGACCGCCACGGACCTCGCCCGCAGCGACGACGGTGCGCTGATCCGCGAGGCGATCGAGGCCAAGTTCGCCCGCGACGACACGCCCGAACCGGTGCGCGCGGCGATCCGCTCGCTGATGGAGGAGGCAGTGGCGCGGCGGGGCACCTAAATCGAACCTGACGTGCATGGCACCCGCCCCGCTCCTCATGCTGAGGTGCTGGCGATCGAAGATCGCGTAGCCTCGAAGCACCCCGGACCGGTGCTCCTGCCCACCCTGATTTGGACGAACGTTCAGGGGTGCTTCGAGGCAGCCTGCGCGATCTTCGATCGCCAGTGCGATCTGCGATCGCCCGCGCCTCAGCATGAGGGCCGGTGGGGCTGCCATGAACGGGAGCGCTCATTCAGCCGCGGTTTCATCCGTCGGGGTCAGCCCGGGCCGGTGGCGAACTGATCCCAACGGCCCAGGCTGCTGACGTAAGCCAAGTGCTGCCGCGCATGCTCGCGCATCGGGCCGGTGACCTGTCTCGAATTTTCGACACCAAGCCAAAGGCTTCGTCAGAGGCTTGGCGAAAATTCGAGAGCGGAACCAACGGTCATTTTCAACGACCGTTGGTACGAGAGACGGATGCGGGCGGCCTCATGAGCGGACCTGCGCCGGGGCGCGCTCACGGGCCGTCGCGTGCATCTCCCCCTCCATCGCCCGCTCCAGCACCGCGAAGACCTGCGGATCGGCGCTTTGGGCCACATTGAAGCGCAGGAACCGTCCGGCGCTCTGCGACAGGCTGAAGACGTTGCCGGGGGCGAGCACCACGGATTCGGCGAGCGCCCGGCGGGCGACCACGGCGGCGTCGAGCCCCGCCGGGAGGGCAGCCCAGAGGAAGAGGCCGCCGCGGGGCATCAGCCAGGGCCGAAGGCCGAGGGCGCCGAGGCGGCGGGCGGTCAGCCCCATGGCATCGGCGAGCCGCGCGCGCAGGCCGTCGAGGTAGCGCCGGTAGCTGCCGTCGGCGAGGAAGCGGTGGACGAGGTTCGCCGAGAGCCGCCCGCTGCCGAAGGACGTGGCGAGCTTGAGGTCGACCAAGCGGTCCACCCACTCGGCCCGCAGGGCCACGTGCCCGCAGCGGACAGCCGCCGAGAGGGTCTTGGAGAAGCTGCCGATGTGGATGACGCGGTCGAGCCCGTCCAGGGCGGCGAGCCGGGGCGAGGGGTCGGGTTCGAGATCGTCGAACAGGGCATCCTCGACGATGAGCGCGTCATGGGCCTCGGCGAGGCGCAGCACCCGGTGCGCGGTCGCGGCGCTCATGGTGGCGCCGGTCGGGTTCTGGAGCGCCGAGTTGGTCAGGTAGAAGCGCGGGCCATGCGCCCGCAGGGACGCCGCGAAGGCGTCGAGATCCGGCCCCGCCGGCGTCCAGGGCACGCCGACCACCTTCGCCCGATGCGCCTGCAGCAGGGCGCGGAAGTTGAAGTAGCAGGGATCGTCCACCAGCACCGTGTCGCCGGGCTCCAGGAGCAGGCGAGCGATCAGGTCGAGGGCCTGGGTGGCCGAGGCGGTGAGCACGATCCGGTCCGGCCCGGCCGGGATGCCCTGGTCGTGCAGGCGCCGGGCGAGGAGCCCGCGCAGGGGCGCATGGCCCAGCGGCTCGTCGTAGTCGAGCAGGTCGGCGGCCTCGCCGCGCGCGAGGCCGCGCAGGGCGCGGCGCAAAGCCTCGTCGGGCAGCCAGGCGGGCGGCAGCCAGCCGCAGCCGGGCTTGAGCACGCCCGCGCCCGCCTCGAGAGTCTGGCGCGAGACCCAGAGCGGGTCGACCGCCCGGTCGAGGCGCGGGCCGATCGCCGCGAGCGTGAGGGGCCGCGCCGCCCCGGCCACGTAGAAGCCCGAGCCGGGCCGCGAGACGATGGCGCCCTCCGCGACGAGCCGGTCATAGGCCTCGACCACCGTCGATTTCGACACGCCCATCGCGGCGGCGAAGCCCCGCACGGAGGGGATCCGGGCCCCCGGCGCGAGGGTGCGGCCGGCGATGCGCTGGCGGATCGCCGCGGCCACTGCCGCAACCCGGGTCAGATCCTGCGACACCTGCATCCGTACTGGTCTCCGGATCCGGACAGTTCGCCCGAACCGTACCGGGTTCGTGCCTGTCGCGACAGGGCTCCGGACGCGATGGTCCCTCCCGCATCACGGGAGGACGGGCATGCGCGGCGGGATAGCAGTGGTGGCGGGGACGGACGGGGGACCGGCGCGGCGGGCCTTCGCCGACGGGCTGATCGGGGTCCTGATCTTCTCCGGCTCGCTGCCGGCGACGCGGCTCGCGGTCATGGATCTCGACCCGTTCTTCGTCACCGCCGTCCGGGCGGGCGTGGCGGGCCTCGCCGCGCTGGCGCTGCTCGTGGGATTGCGCCAGCCCGCACCGGAGCGGCGGGATCTCGGCGCCCTGGCGCTGGTGGCGCTCGGCGTCGTGATCGGCTGGCCGCTCTGCACGGCGCTCGCGCTCGAGACCGTCACGGCCGCGCACGGCACGGTGACGGTGGCCTGCCTGCCGCTGGCGACGGCGCTCTTCGCAGTGTGGCGCGGGGGCGAGCGGCCGAAGCCGGCCTTCTGGCTGTTCTCGGGCCTCGGCAGCGCGATCGTCGCCGCCTTCGCGCTGCGCCAGGGCGGCGGGCGGCTCGGTGCGGGCGATGCGTGGCTCTTCCTCGGGATGGTGCTGTGTGCGCTCGGCTACGCCGAGGGGGCGCGGCTGGCGCGCCGGCTCGGCGGCTGGCAGGTGGTGGCCTGGGCCCTCGTGCTGTCGCTGCCCGCCTCCTTGCCCGCGTCGTGGCTGCTGCGACCGGCCTCCTGGTCAGGGGTCGGCTTGCCGGCGCTCGCGAGCCTCGCCTACGTGTCGCTGTTCAGCATGCTGATCGGCTTCGTATTCTGGTATCGCGGGCTGGCGCGGGGCGGTATCGCGGCGGTGGGGCAGGTGCAATTGCTCCAGCCCTTCGCCAGCCTCGTCCTCGCCGCACTCGTCCTGGGCGAACAGGTCGAGACCGGACTCGTCCTCGCCTGCGCGGCGGTGGTCGCGACGGTCGCGGGGGCCAAGCGCTACGCCTGATTCCCGGCGGGTCCAGGGCCGCCTCGGCCCTGGCGGGGTGCGGGGCAGCGCCCCGCATATCCCCTCACGGATCTTTAGCAATGGCCTCAATATCCCGGTCGACGCCGCTCTCGACCTTGAAGTCCTGGGTGTAGACCCTGCCGTCATGGCGGGCGATGAGCTGGTACTCGCCCTCGGCCAGCGTCACCTGCGGGAACGCCCCGATCGCCTCGCGGATCGTGTCGCCGCCGGGGGTGAGCACGCTGAAGGCCGTGCCCGCGAAGGCTTCGGTGCCGGGCGCCGCGACGAGCTTCAGGGTCACGGTCGCGGCCCGGTGATTGAGGGTCGCGTCGGTGATGCGGCCGTTCTCGACCTTGAGGTCCGCGCGCTGGATGGCGTTCGAATCGCCCCAGGTCGAGACCACGTGATAGGTGCCCTCCGGCAGGCGGATCAGCTCCCCGGCCTTGACGCCGTCACGCACGAGGCGGCCCTCCGGGTTGTTGCCGATCGGCACGAAGATCGCGAAGGCGAGCTGGCTGCCAGGAATGCGGGCGTCGCCGACGGCGCCCGCGAGGCGGAGCGCCCCGGCATTGACGGTGATCTGGTCGGTCAGACCCGCGGGCGCGAGGGTGACGCGCTTCGAGGTGCTTACGAAGCCGTAGGTGACGTTGGCGAGATAGCTGCCGGGCGGCAGCCGGAAGGTCGGCTGTGCCTCCTCGGAGCGGGCGAGGATGGCGGGCCGGCCGGCATCGCTGCGATCCTCGTAGATGCGCCAGGTGAGGCCACCCCGGATCGGCTTGCCCTCGCTCGTCAGCACGGCGCGTAAGGAAAGGGCGGCCTCCGGCACTGCGGGCGTGGCGAGGGGCGGGGGCCCTTGCGTGACGGAGGGGGCCGGCGGGCGCGCCGGCGCGTCCTGCGCCACGGCCGGCCCCGCGCAGAGAAGCGCGAGTGCCGCCTTACCGAAGAGCCGTCTCGCCCGCCTCATCCCCATCCCTCGCCAGCAACTCGCTCGCCGCCGCCATCAGGTTGCCGACCGAGAGGGGCCGGAACCGGAACTCCACCACATGGCGCCCCTTGGGCACCTCGACGCCGCGGAACAGCAGGTTGGTGCGCAGGATCGGGCGGCGCGCGCCGTCCACCCGCGCCTCCCAGCCCGGGTAGTAGAGATCGTGCAGCACCAGCACGGCGTCGCGGTCGGTGTCGACCTCCACCGTGACGAGAGTGCGGCGGTAGGAAAGGATCGAGGCCGAGCCGGCGGCGGGGGTCACCGGCGCGGCCGGGTCGGCCTGCCCGTAGGCGCCCTTGACCTTCGGCAGGCTCTCCTGGTCGACGAGGGCGGTGGCGTTGCCCTCGAATTCGGGCAATTCGTCCTGGGACAGCACGTCCTCGGAATCGACCGGCACGAGACGGGTCGCCAGATAGGCGCGGGGCCGCGCGGGATCGAGGCGGTAGATCCACATCTGGCCCGAGCCGTAGAGGAGCTTCGCCCCGGTGAGCTGCGGGAAGTGGCGCGGCAGGCGCCCGGCCGGCCGGTCGAGCACGAGGTATTCGAGGCCGAGCAGGCTCGCGAGCCGCGAGCAATAGCCGCGGAACAGGGCCGGGAACTGGCGCAGGTTCGGGTCGGCGGCATTCTCGCCGGGGCCGACCGCCCGTTCGTAATCCGAGAGCCGCAGCGGGTTGTAGCCGATCGTGTCCTCGAACCCGAGCACCATCGAGGCGTTCTGCCAGGCGCCGCCGAGCCCCAGGATCTCGACGCGGGGATGCTCGCCCTTGGCGTGGCGCGCCGCGAGCTCCGCCTTGAGCAGATTGAGGCCCTGGAGCTGCTCGGGGGGCAGCTGCCGGAACACAGCGTAGCGCTCGGCGGGCTCCGCGTTGAGGGAGGAGCCGGCATTGCGCCAGATCAGCTCGGCGCCCGTCACGGCGACGAGGGCAGTCGCCACGAGGGCGCGCCTTTGCGCGCGGCGCAGCGCCGCCACGGCCGCAAGCGCCAGGCTTGCGCCGATCGCGACATCGCGCAGCGCATCCGCGAGGTGGCCGGCCGGCAGCGCGAAGGCCAGCGCGGCGGCCAGCGCAGCGACGAGCAGCGCCAGCGCCAGGACCGGCAGGGCGCGCTGCCAGCCGCAGGGCAGGGCCGGGGCGCCGTCCTGAACGAAGCGGTGCACGAGGTAGCCCGCCGTGAGCGCGAGGCCGATATTGATCACGAAGGTGGCGTCGGCGGGCCGGCGGTAGAGGTCGATGCCCGGGACGTGGTCGAACAGCAGCGCGAAGAGCGGCGTGTAGCGGCCGAGCGCGTAGAGGAGCGCGCCGGCGAGCACCAGGGCCGGGAAGCGGATCTCCCGCGCGAGAAGCCGCCCGCCCGCGATCCCGTGCCAGAGGATCAGCAGCGCCGGGATCGTGCCGGCGAACAGGTAGTTGATCGCCCGGTCGGTCCAGGTGCCGCCGATGAGCGACGACCAGTCCGGCCCCCAGTAGTCGTAGGTCCAGCGCAGGGAGCCGAACACGTCCGCGAACAGGCCCGTGGCGAGGCTCTCGGGCGGCAGCGAGCCCATGGCGGCGACCCCGTAGCCGAAGGCCGGGCGGGTCGAGGTCATCAGGAGCTGCATGGTGAGAAGGGAGGGCACCGCGAGCAGCGCCCCGCCGACCACCGCCATGACGGCGAAGAGGCTGAGCCGCGTGCGGAGATACGCGAGAGGACGCCCGGCCTCCAGGACGGAATAGAGCGCCCGGGCGATCAGCACGCCGCCGCACAGGAACGCGACCTGGTCGCGCCCGACCGTCATCAGCGCGGCGATCACCGCGAAGGCGAGGCCGAAGGCGTAGGAGCGCCGGTCGAGCGCCTCTTCGAGCAGCCAGAGGGCGAGGGGAAAGTAGCCGTAGGAGAGGATCATCCCCGTGTGCTGGAGCCGGGCCGAGGCCGAGCCGCCGAGCACGAAGATCATGGCGGCCACCACCGCCCCCGCCGGATGCCAGCCCCGGCGGCGGAACAGCGGCAGCATCGCCACGGCGCCCGGGATGAGATGGGCGAAGACGACCGCGTCGAACAGCTCCATCGAGGGCGAGGGCACCGCCCAGGCGAAGAGCAGCATCGTCGGCGTGAACAGCAGCGATTGCGGATCGGCCACCGACGGATGGCCGGCGAAGTGGTAGGGGTTCCAGAGCGGCAGTTCCCCATTCGCCAGCGCGGCGCCGAGATAGCGCAGCATCGGGTAGAAGTGGTTCTTCGAATCCCAGGGCACGACCGTGCCGGTGAGCGGCCAGACCGCGGCGGCGGCGGCCCAGAAGGTCAGCACGGCGGCAAGCGCCAGGAGAAAGGCGCGCGGCGTCCAGGCCTGGGCGCGCGGCGGGGCGAGGAGGCGGCTCATGGTCGGGCGTTCCGGCAGCGTCTCTTCTGGCGGGATCCGGCGGTGCGGCGGGCCTTGTGCCAAGCTCCCGTGACGGTTTTCGGGCCGGATTGCAAAGCCCGCCGCACGGCGCCTATCTGAGGCCGCACGCGCGGCGGCCCGCCGGGCCGTGCCTGTTCTTCTACACTCCTGCACTGAAGGCCCGATGAACGCGACTCTCGATCTCCTGCGCACCCGGCGCTCGGTGCCGCCCGCGATGCTGACCGGCCCGGGGCCGACGGCGGAGGATCTCGCCGCGATCCTGACCGTCGCCTCCCGGGTGCCCGACCACGGCAAGCTCGCGCCCTGGCGCTTCGTCGTGATCGAGGGGGAGGGCGCCGAGCGCATCGGCGCGGTGATCGAGGCGGCCTTCGCCGCCGACCATCCGGAGGCCGACGCGGCGCGGCTCGCCGCCGAGCGGCGGCGCCTCGCCCAGGCGCCCGTGGTCGTCGCGGTGGTGTCGCGGGCGGGCCCGCACATGAAGATCCCCGACTGGGAGCAGGTGCTCTCGGCAGGGGCGGCGGCCATGAACCTCGTGATCGCCGCCAACGCGCTGGGCTTTTCCACCTCCTGGCTCACCGAGTGGATCGCCTACGACCGGCGCATCCTCGACGCGCTCGGGCTCGCGCCCGAGGAGCGGCTCGCGGGCTTCGTCCATATCGGCCGCGCCACGCAGGTGCCCTCCGACCGGCCGCGGCCGGAGCTGTCGGCGATCGTGACGCGGTTCTGAACTCGCCACGGACCGAGCCGGCCCGAGCGAAGCCGAAATCCGCGTGGCGAAGGCAGAGGCGACGGCGCGAGCCCCGCCGCGGCCCCTGTCCAGGCGGCGGAAGGGTGCTAGGGTCCGGCTTCTCCCGGGACGAACGGACTCCCCCATGCATTATGACGCCGAGACCCGCAGCCTGCCGCACAACCCGTTCAAGGCGCTCGTCGCGCCGCGGCCGATCGGATGGATCAGCGCGCTCGACCGCGACGGGCGGCTCAACCTGTCGCCCTACTCGTTCTTCAACGGCGTCGCGGACAATCCCGAGATGGTCATGTTCTCGTCCTTCGGCCGCAAGGACGCGCTGAGCTTCGCGGAGGATGGGGGCGAGTTCGTCTGCAGCTTCGCGAGCCTCGAACTCAAGGAGGCGATGAACAAGACCTCGGCGCCGCTGCCGCGGGGTGAGAGCGAGTTCACCTTCGCGGGGCTCACGCCGGCGCCGTCGCGCAAGGTGCGCCCGCCCCGGGTGGCGGAGGCGCCCGCCGCCATCGAGTGCAAGTGGCTCAAGACCATCCCGCTCGTGCCGCTGGAGGGAGGCGAGGCGCGCTACTTCATGGCGATCGGACAGGTGGTGTCGATCTACATCGACGACCGCTTCGTCACGCCGGACGGCCGGGTGGACACGGGCGCCATGCAGCCGCTGATGCGCGGCGGCTATTTCGACTATTTCTCGGTCGACGGGCAGACCCGTTTCGAGATGCGCCGGCCGGCGGGCGGCGGCGGCGACGCGCCGCGCCGGTGACCGCCACCGCCGGGACAGGGCCGGACCCGGCAGCTTCAACCTTCGTTTACCATGATCCCGGCATGGTGACCTTCGGGAGACGGCACCCGGACAGCGGTGCCGCCCCGCCGGGGCGCCATGTTCCTCTTCACCACGTCCTCACCCCCGTCCCGGGACACGGCGCAGAGCCGGAACTTGAGCGCATCGGGCCCGGTGGTCGAGGCGATCCGCCAGGGCGCGGAGAAGACCGGCACCGGCTTCGACTACCTCCTGGCCACGGCGCAGCGGGAATCGAGCCTCGATCCGACCGCCAGGGCCGCGACCTCGTCGGCGAGCGGGCTGTTCCAGTTCATCGAACAGACCTGGCTCGGCGTGCTCAAGCAGGACGGGCCGGCTTTGGGCCTGAGCGCCTACGCGGACGCGATCACGGCGAAGCCCCAAGGTGGCTATACGGTGAGCGACCCGGCCGCCCGGCAGGCGATCCTCGATCTGCGCCAGGACCCGGAGGTGGCCTCCGCCATGGCGGGGGCGCTGACGCGGCGCAACCATGACGCCCTCGCGGCGGAGCTCGGCCGCGAGCCGACAAGTGGCGACCTCTACGCCGCCCATATGCTCGGCCCCCGGGGCGCCGCGATGCTGATCCGCTCGGCGCAGTTCACGCCGGCCCGGGCCGCCGCCACCGACCTGCCCGAGGCCGCGAGCGCCAATCGCAGCCTGTTCTACGACCGGACGGGGCGCCCCCGCGGCGCGGCCGAGCTCTACGCGCTCCTCTCGGCGAGCCAGTCCGGCGCCGCACCGGCAGCGACCTCGGGCGAATCCGCCGCCACGCTGGAACCCGGGACCGGCCTGCGCGCGCTGTTCCAGACCGATGCGCGCCGCGGGCCCGTCTCCGAGAGCGTCGCGCGCCTCTGGCAGACGCGCGCGAGCGACGCGCCCGCGGCCCCGAGCTACTTCCCGCGCTCCGACGAGGCGGCGACACAGACGGCCGCTGTGGCGGCGCCGGCGGCCGCGGCGCCGATGAACGCGCCGACTCTCACCGCCGCCCCGCTGCCGCCTGCCCGCCCGCCCGAGTTCGCCGCCGCCGGCCGGCCGCTCGCGAGCCTCTACCGCTCGACCGGACGCCCCTGATGCCCCTCCCGGATTCGCCTCGATGATGATCCGCCAGTTCCTGCTCTGGACGCAGCACGAATCCGCCGGCAGGCGGGCCGAGGCCGCCTCGTCGCTGGCGCGGGCCTATCTGTACGCCCGGCTCGACCCGGAGGCGCGCTGGGAGGCGAAGACCGCGATCACGGCCCTCCTCGACGATCCCTCGCCGCTGGTGCGCCGGGCCCTGGCCGAAGCCTGCGCCAATGCCCCGGAGGCGCCCCGCCCGGTGGTGGTGGCGCTGGCCCAGGACGTGCCGGAGATCGCCGCCCTCGTGCTGGCGCGCTCGCCGGTCCTGTCGGATGCCGACCTCGTCGATTGCGCGGCGATCGGCGAGGAGACGGGCCGCGCCGCCATCGCCGCGCGTCCGAGCCTGTCGCCCATGGTCTGCGGCGCGCTGGCCGAGATCGCCGGCCCCGCCTCCCTGGGCCGGCTCGCCGCCAATCCGGGCGCCGCGATCACGCCGGGCAGCCTGCTGCGGATGGTGGAGCGCCACGGCGACGACGGAGCCTTGCGCGAGGCGCTGCTCGCGCGGCCGGACCTGCCGCTCGAGGTGCGCCAGGCCGTGGCGGCTAGCCTTGCCCGATCCCTCTCGGACTTCGTGATCGCCTGCGGCTGGCTGCCGCCTGAGCGGGGCGAGCGCGTTGCCCGCGAGGCGCGCGACCGCACGACGCTCGGCCTCGCCGAGGGCGCGGCGCGGGAGGATCTGCGTCGCCTCGTGACCTATCTGCGCCGCAACGGCCAGCTCACCGCCGGCCTGATCCTGCGGGCGATGCTGTCGCGGCGCATGGCCTTCACGGAAGCGGCCCTCGCCGACCTCTCCGGCCTGCCGGTCGAGCGGGTCTCTGGCCTCCTGCACGAGTCCCACGGCCAGGGCTTCGCGGCCCTCTATCGCCGGGCGGGCCTGCCGGGCCCCCTCGAACCCGCCTTCGCGGCCGCGATGTCCGCCTGGCGCGAGGAGGCGAGCGGCTTCACCGAGGAATCCGGCCCCGCGCTCTCGCGCCGGATGATCGAGCGGGCGGTGACGGCCTGCGAGCGTCTGCCCTTCGCCGAGAGCCACGCCCTCGTCGCGCTCCTCAACCGGTTCGACGCGGAGGCCGCCCGCGAGGAGGCCCGGCTCCTCGCCCGGACCATCGCCAGCGAGGCCGCGGTCGCCGCCGTGCTCGACTCGATCCCCGCCGCCCTCATCGAGAGCTACGGGCAGGACCGCCTGCGGATCGCGGCTTAGAGTCCTCTCTGATTGGGGTCGTTTAGGTCAAGCTGCTCGTTGTGGTTTCTCCGGCTTGTGTCGCCCCGTGGGTCACACGCTTCTCTTCGCGGTCGGCGCTTGGCCGCCGCATGATGGGGTCAGGAGGGCGAGGCGTCTCAATCTGTTTCACGACCTTGCGGGTTTGCACCCGCAGGTTCTGGACTCTCAACGAGATCGCCAGGCCCATCGTCCCCACGGGAACGATCCGGTTCACCCTTTCGGGTTCATGCGTGGTGTTTTGCCCTCCTGTTTCGCGGTGACGGCGTCATCCTGCGAGCGTGGCACCCTCTGCGGGCTCCTTACCCCAGCGGAACGCGGTGCCGTCGCTCCACATGCGATGGAGGATGACGGCGAGCTTGCGGGCGACCGCGACGCGGGCGCGGGCCATGCCGCGACGCCTGGCGATCTTCATCCCCCAGGCGCGCAGGCTCGACCATTTCTGGCTCCGCACCAGCAGCGTATGCGCCGCCTCGTAGAGCGCGGTGCGCGCGAGTTCGTCGCCGCAACGGCTGATCTTGCCCTGGATGTCGGTCTCGCCGGACTGGTAGCGCGCCGGCGTCAGACCGAGATGGGCGCCGACGTCGCGCGAGCGCCTGAACCGGTCGGGCCGGTCGATCGTCGCCCGGAAGGCAAGCGCGGTGATGGGGCCGACGCCCGGCACGCTCATCAGCCGCTGGCAGACCGCCTCTTTCTTGACGAGATCCATGACCTGCTTCGTCAAGCCGGCGAGTGCGGTCAGCATGCTGGCCAGCACCTCCAGGAGCGGTTCGACGAGCTGCGTCATCAGGGGCACGCCCTCGGCCAGTTCGCGTACGCGGCCGGCGAAGGCTGCACGGCCAGGCGTGCCGAGCTTGAGCCCGGCTTCGCGCAGGATCCCCCGCACCACGTTCTCGATCGAACGCATCTCGTTGAGCACCGTGCGGCGCGCCACCAGCAGCGAACGCCACAGCCGGCACTGACGGCTCTTGACATGGACCTGCCGGAACCAGCCCGTCCGCATGATCTGCGCCAGGGCGCGTGCGTCGTTGCGGTCGGTCTTGTTGGGCATCGTCTTCATCGCGGCATTGGCCTGGCGCGTCTCGATGCAGATCGCCGGCAAGCCCGCCTCGCGCAGGCCGTCGTGCAGCCAGGCCGTCAGCGAGCACGCTTCCAGGCCGATGCGCTCCAGGGGCAGGCCGATCTGGTTCAGCGCCTGCACCAGCGCGCCAGGCTCACTCGCCGCCCGCGCCTCCCGCACGATCCGACCCGTATCGTCGACAACGCAGATCGCGGTCTCTTCCAGCGAAACGTCCAGTCCGGCATAATACTTCACGGCTGCTCCTTCCCGATGCTTGTGGCCGCTCAACACGGACCACGTTCCAACATCCCGAACGGAGCAGCCACCCTCGGCTAAGACCCCAATCACCCCATCTGTTTGATCCGTTTGATCCGACCTTCAGGCGGACCGCCGCGCGTTCAAGGTCAGGAGCTCGTAGGTCGCCGCCGTCTCGCCCGCGCCGGTCAGGATCTCCACGTCCCAGCGCACCTCGCCATACTGCGCATTGCGGGGGGATTTCGCCTTGGCGGTGAGCCGCACGCGGATCGCCTCGCCGGGTTGCAGCGGCTTGAGGAAGCGCAGGGAGTCGAGGCCGTAATTCGCCAGCACAGGACCCGGATCGGGATCGACGAACAGCCCCGCCGCGAAAGCGAGCAGAGGTAGCCGTGGGCGACCCGGCCGGGGAAGAACGGATGCCCGCGCACCGCTCCGTCGCTCATATGGGCGTAGAAGATGTCGCCGGTGAAATGCGCGAAATGCTCGATGTCCTCGACCGTGACGATGCGCTCGCGCGAGCGGAAGCTGCGGCCGATCTCCAGATCCTCAAAGGCGAGCCGGAACGGATGGGTGTCGCTCTCGACGAGCGGCGCCCCCCGGATCCACTGGCCGGTGAGGCGGGAGAGGAGGGCGGGGGAGCCCTGGAGGGCCGTGCGCTGCAGGTAGGGGCGCAGGCTGCGCATCCCGCCGAGTTCCTCGCCGCCGCCCGCCCGGCCCGGCCCGCCATGGACGAGGTGAGGCAGGGGCGCGCCGTGGCCCGTCTGCTCCGACGCGCAGTCCCGGTCGACCACCAGCAGCCGGCCGTGGAAGGCGGACAGGCCGAAGACGAGGTCGGAGGCGACGCCCGGATCATGCGTGTAGAGGGAGGCGACGAGGCCGCCCTCGCCGCGATTGGCGAGCGCCTTCAGCATCGCGGCGCGCTCGTGGAAGGTGAGGCGGCGCAGGGCCGGGCCACCGACACGGCGGGCATGATCGAGCACCGCCTGCATGGCGATCCCGCCGCTCGCCACCTCGGCGACCGGCTCGCCCGTGACGGCGCTGCGCACCAGCACGCAATCCTGGCCGGGCGCGGTTCAGCGCCCCTGGACGTAGCTCTCCAGCTGCATGGCGCATCCTCCCCGGACTCGTTGATGCGCATTATTGACCGACCGGACGGTTGGTCAAGCAGCCGGCCCAAGGCGGTGCGCCCCGATCGGGAGTCCCCAAATGGTTGATCGATCGGATGTCCGGATCGAGAACCGGACTCTCCCGCTCGTGGACAGACCCGAGGATTCCCGCCGGATGGCCGCCTACGTCCAGGTGCTGATCGATCAGTTCCACCGCCGGACGCCGATCCGTGCCGGATCGCTGGTGGTGACGGTGTTCGGCGACGCGGTGGTGCCCCGCGGCGGGGTGCTGTCGCTCGAATCCCTGCTCGCAATCACCCGCGCCCTGCGGATCGGGGACGGGGTGGTGCGCACGGCGCTCTCGCGCCTCGTGGCCGACGGATGGTTCGCGCGCCGGAAGGTCGGCCGCAACAGCTTCTACCGCCTCACGCCGGAAGGCGCCGAGCCCTTCGCGCAGGCGACCCGGCGGATCTACGACAGCGCCCCTCAGCCGTGGTCGGGCCGGTTCGACCTCCTCCTTCTCGACGGGGCCGAGGACCGGCCGGGCCTGCGGGCGGACCTCGCCGCGGCGGGCTACGGTGCGCTCGGCCCCGACCTGATGATCGGTGCGGTCGCGCAGGCGGGCGAGGGGGCCTTCCTGCGGCTCGCGGCGACGCCGGAGGATCCCGAGACCGCGCGGCGCCTCGCGGCCCGGGCCTGGCCCCTCGATGCGGTCGGGGCGCGCTATGCCCGCTTCGTCGCCGCCTTTGGTCCCGCCGCCGCGTCCCTCGCCGAGGGCGAGCGGCCGGACGACCTCCATGCCCTCGTGCTGCGGCTCCTCCTCATCCACGAATACCGCCGGGTGGTCCTGCGGGATCCGGGCCTGCCCGCCTGCCTGTTGCCGGAGGACTGGCCGGGCGAGGCCGCCCGCGACCTGTGCGGGCGGCTCTACCGCAGCCTGCTTCCGGCCTCGGAACGCTGGCTCTCCGCCCATGCCCGCACGGACGAGGGCCCGCTGCCGCCGCCCGGCCCTGCCTTCGCGGAGCGCTTCGCGGCGGCCTCACATGTTACATGAAATCTTGCAGTATGCATTTTTCGTGACATATTGAGAGGCGAATCCCAGGGAGGGATCGCCTCATGTACACGCAGGCGCTGAACGCCCGGGACGCCGTGGCGGAGGCTGGCCCGGAGGAGGCGGGGCGTCATGCCCGCTTCCAGGCGCGGATCGAGGCCGAGGAGCGCATCGAGCCGAACGACTGGATGCCCGAGGCCTACCGGCGCACCCTGGTCCGGCAGATCTCGCAGCACGCCCATTCGGAGATCGTCGGGATGCTGCCGGAGGGCAACTGGATCACCCGGGCGCCCTCGCTCAAGCGCAAGGCGGCTCTGCTCGCCAAGGTCCAGGACGAGGCCGGCCACGGGCTCTACCTCTACGCGGCGGCCGAGACGCTCGGCGTCGCCCGCGAGGACCTCGTCGACCAGCTCCTCGACGGCCGGGCCAAGTATTCGTCGATCTTCAACTACCCGACCCTGACCTGGGCCGATATCGGGGCGATCGGCTGGCTCGTCGACGGAGCGGCAATCATGAACCAGATCCCGCTCTGCCGCTGCTCCTACGGCCCCTACGCACGGGCGATGATCCGCATCTGCAAGGAGGAGAGCTTCCACCAGCGCCAGGGCTACGAGATCATGCTCACCCTCTGCCGCGGCACGCCCGAGCAGAAGGCGATGGCGCAGGACGCCCTGAACCGCTGGTGGTGGCCCTGCCTGATGATGTTCGGCCCGCCCGATTCCGAGAGCCAGCATTCCGAGCAATCGGCGCGCTGGAAGATCAAGCGCTTCTCGAACGACGAGCTGCGCCAGAAGTTCGTGGACGCGACGGTGCCGCAGGGTCATCATCTCGGCCTCGCATTCCCGGACCCCGAACTCGCCTACGATGCCGAAACCGGCCATTGGCGCTTCGGGGCGATCGACTGGGAGGAGTTCCGGCAGGTGCTGGCCGGGAACGGCCCCTGCAACCGCCAGCGGATGAGGCAGCGCCGGGACGCGCATGCCGCCGGGGCCTGGGTGCGCGAGGCGGCGCTGGCCCATGCCGGGAAGCGCGCGCGCCGCGCTTCCGCAGAGGCCGGCCCGGCCTCTGCGGCCGCCTGAGGAGGAGCCCATGGCCGAGGCGAAGATGCCGCTCTGGGAGGTGTTCCTCCGCTCGCGCAACGGTCTCGCGCACAAGCATGTGGGCTCGCTGCACGCGGCGGACGCGGCGATGGCCCTGCAGGCGGCGCGGGACGTCTACACGCGGCGCGGGGAGGGGCTGTCGATCTGGGTCGTGCCCTCCAGTGCCATCGTGGCCTCGGACCCCGCAGACAAGACCATGCTGTTCGAGCCCACCGCCTCGAAGATCTACCGGCACCCGACCTTCTACGAGGTGCCGGACGAGGTGGGGCACATGTGATTACCAACGGCCCAGGCTGCCGAGGCAGCAGGTGCTGCCGCGCATGCTCACGCATCGGGCCGTCGACCCATCTCGAAGTGTCGACACCAAGCCTTTGGCTTGGCGACAATCCGAGAGCGGAACCAACAGTCATTGAAAATGACCGTTGGTATGAGCGCCGGATCCGGGGATCGGGACATGCCCACCACCTCCATCGCGGTTGCCGAGACGCCGCTCCTCGCCCTGGTGCTGCGGCGAGCCGACGACGCGCTGATCCTGGGCCATCGCCTCTCGGAATGGTGCGGGCACGCGCCGATGCTCGAGGAGGACATCGCGCTCGCCAACCTCGCCCTCGACTGCGTGGGCCAGGCCCGGGCGCTCTACGACTACGCCGCCGCGCTCGACGGAAGGGGGCTCACCGAGGACGATCTCGCCTACCGGCGCGAGGCGCACCAGTACCGGAACTGCCTTCTCGTCGAGCAGCCGAACGGCGACTTCGCCGCGACGATCGTGCGGCAGGTGCTGTTCTCGGCCTTCGCCGACCCCTACTGGCGGGCCATGACGGGCTCGGCCGATCCGACCCTCGCGGCCATCGCCGCCAAGACCGAGAAGGAGACCGCCTATCACCTGCGCCACGCGGGCGAGTGGCTGATCCGCCTCGGCGACGGCACGCAGGAGAGCCACGCACGGGCGCAGGCCGCGCTCGACGATCTCTGGCCCTATGCGGCGGAGCTGTTCGAGCCGGACCCGCCCGGCCTCCCAGCCGAGAGCATCGCAGTCGATCCGGCCGCCCTGCGCCCGGCCTTCGACGCGGCCCTTGAGGCGCTCCTCGGCGAGGCGACGCTGGAGCGCCCCTCCGGCCGCTTCGCCCAGAGCGGAGGGCGGGCGGGACGCCACAGCGAGCATCTCGGCTTCATCCTGGCCGATCTGCAATACCTGCAGCGCGCCCATCCGGGAGCCGTGTGGTGAGCGACGCGGCGGCCCGGGCCTATGCGGCGGCGGCGAGCGTCCGCGATCCGGAGATCCCGGTGCTCACCATCGCGGATCTCGGCGTGCTGCGCGAGGTGACGGTCCGGGACGGCATCGTCGAGGTCGCCCTCACCCCGACCTATTCGGGCTGCCCGGCCATGGATGCGATCGGCCTCGACGTGCAGGTGGCGCTCGCCGCCGCCGGCTTCCCGCAGGTCCGCCTGCGCCTCGTGCGCGCGCCCGCCTGGACCACCGACTGGATGACGGAGGAGGGCCGGGCCAAGCTCAGGGCCTTCGGCATTGCGCCGCCCGCCGCGAAGGCCTCCCGCCGCGCCCTGTTCGGCGAGGAGGCGGTCACCTGCCCGCATTGCGGGTCCGGACGCACCGAGCGCCTGTCCGAGTTCGGCTCGACCCCCTGCAAGGCGCTGTGGCGCTGCCTCGCCTGCCGCGAGCCCTTCGACGCCTTCAAGTGCATCTAGACGAGGCCGCGATGAGCGCCCGCTTCCACCGCCTGCGCATCAGCGAGATCCGCCGCGAGACGCCGGAGGCGGTCTCCATCGCCTTCGCGGTCCCCGAGGCGCTCCGCGAGACCTTCGCCTTCTCCTGCGGCCAGTACCTGACCCTGCGCACCACGCTCGGCGGCGAGGAGGTGCGGCGCTCCTACTCGATCTGTTCCGGGCTCGACGACGGGGAATTGCGCATCGCGGTCAAGCGCGTGGAGGGCGGCCTGTTCTCGGCCTTCGCCACCGAGGCGCTCGCGGCCGGCGACGCGATCGACGTGATGCCGCCGATGGGCCGCTTCGGCATCGCGCCGGAGCCCGGACGGGCGCGCACCTACGCGGCCTTCGCGGCGGGCTCCGGCATCACGCCGATCCTGTCGATCCTGCGCACCCTGCTCGCCCGGGAGCCGGAGAGCCGATTCTTCCTGGTCTACGGCAACCGCAGCACGGGCTCGATCCTGTTCCGCGAGGAACTGGAGGACCTGAAGGACCGCTTCCTCGACCGGCTCGGCGTGTTCCACGTCCTGTCGCGGGAGGCGCAGGACGTCGCAGCCCTCAACGGGCGCCTCGACGGTCCCAAGGTCGCGCTCCTCCTGCGGACCCTCGTGCCGGCGGCCACGATCGACCATGCCTTCGTGTGCGGCCCCTCCGGCATGCTGGATTGCGTCGTGGCGGCCCTGCGCGAGGCGGGGCTCGACGCGGCACGCATCCATGTCGAGCGCTTCACGCCGGAGGGGCCGGAACGGCCGGCGCGCGCGCCCGTACCGGCTTCGGCTCCGGAGACTCCCGCGGCCCGCGCCACCATCATCGCCAACGGCGTCGCGACCGCGATCCCTGTGGCGCCCGGGGAGACCGTGCTCGAGGCGGCGATCCGGGCCGGCCTCGACCTGCCCTATTCGTGCCGGGGCGGCATGTGCTGCACCTGCCGGGCCAAGGTGGCCGAGGGCGCGGTCGCGATGGATCTCAACTACTCCCTCGAACCCTGGGAGATCGCGGCGGGATTCGCGCTCGCCTGCCAGGCGAAGCCCACGACCGACCGGGTGGTGATCGACTTCGACCACGTTTAGCGCGCTCCCCGTCGAAGTGGACACCGGTTCGGCACAAGGGAGCGCGTGACATCGGGAGCTTCGAGCCGTGATCCGGCCCGACCGGTCGGGCACGGCTCCAGGCGGGCGCGACGCAAGCCGCGGCGCCCTCACGTCCGCCCGGCCCGGATCAGCTCTGCCCAGCTCAGACGGCCTGCGCGACGGTGCCTGCCGGACGGGAACATCCCATCCAGGCCCTGCCGTCCACGCGACGTCCGAGGACAATTCAAATCGTATGAATTCCCTCCTATCAATATTTCACATTCGCCTTCATCATCAATTCTGCCCGATCCGCGCATCATGAGCACGCGCGAGATGTCGTGCACTGCACCTCACGGTAGCGCCAACTTCCCTCGGCACGCATGCCACGCCGGTCCTTCGTCGCTTCTCTAGGCGGCGGGAGCGGCGGCAGTGCTTTTCACTGAGCTTTATCAAACTCTGATCATCCACAAAATCGGATCGAATTTGATACAAATACCGCCACAACCAATGCATCAAAACGCAACCGGTGGTAGGTAATACCTGTGCATTCCCGAGGCGCATCCACAAGAACTACGTATGGAGAACGATGTTCCTGCTTTCTCCATCTTGCGGGCAGGAGCAAGAAGCGCCAACACCTCTGCTGCGGATTCCGGAGTAGTGCCTCGGCACAGTCCGGAGCTCGCCTTACGAGAACACGAGGGCCGACCGTGAATGCATGCGCGGGCGCGGCCCGGCATTACCACCCCTTACGGAACGGAAATCCGATGATGACAGACGTGGATGGTCGGGACGCGGACGCCGAGGAGCTCGTCACGCTGACGGCCGATATCGTGTCGGCCTATGTTTCGAAGAATTCGGTGCCGGCGTCGGAGTTGCCCGGGCTGCTGACGTCCATCCACGGCACCCTGCAGGCGCTCGTGTCGCCGCCGCCGGCGGCGCCGGAGAAGCCGGTGCCGCCGATCCCGGTCAAGAAGACGGTGACGCCGGACGCCATCATCAGCCTGGAGGACGGCAAGCCCTACAAGTCGCTCAAGCGGCACCTGACGACGCGCGGCCTGACGCCCGAGCAGTACCGCGAGAAATGGGGCCTGCCGCCGGACTACCCGATGGTGGCGGCGAACTACGCGGCCCAGCGCTCCGAACTCGCCAAGAGCATCGGCCTCGGCCAGCAGCGCAAGAACCGCGCGCCCCGAAAGGGCTGAGACAGGTGGCGGGCGGACCCGAAGGACCGCCCGCCAGCGATGCCCATGTCGACGGCCCGAGAAGCCGACGCATCGGTCCGTCGGTATCGGTTCACATCGGCCCGCCCCCCTGACGGATGATACGGCTGACCGAGCGCTCCCTGATGTGGCAGCCCCAACCGGCCCTCATGCAGGATGGCCGGCTGCCGCCGGCCATCTTGCATGAGGAGCGCGGTCGCTTCCACGCACCTCGGGTTCGATTCAGTGGGCCGGGCGCTTGGGCATGTAGAGGTCGGTGATCGTGCCCTCGAAGGCCTCCGCCGCCATGCCGATCGTCTCGGAGAGGGTCGGGTGCGGGTGGATGGTGAGCCCGATGTCGCTCGCATCCGCCCCCATCTCGATGGCGAGCGCCGCCTCCGCGATCAGGTCGCCGGCGGACGGCCCGACGATGCCGCAGCCGAGGATCCGGTCGCTCGCCTCGTCGAACAGCACCTTGGTCAGCCCCTCGTCGCGCCCCAGCGACAGCGAGCGCCCGCTCGCCGCCCAGGGAAACACCCCCTTGCCCACCTTGATCCCCTTGGCCTTGGCCTCGTTCTCGGTCAGCCCGACCCAGGCCACCTCCGGGTCCGTGTAGGCCACCGACGGGATCACCTTGGCGTCGAAGAACGCGTTCTTCCCCGCCGCGGTCTCGGCCGCGACCTTGCCCTCGTGCGTCGCCTTGTGGGCCAGCATCGGCTGCCCGACCACGTCGCCGATGGCGAAGATGTGCGGCACGTTGGTGCGCATCTGCTTGTCGACCGGGATGAAGCCGCGCTCGTCCACGATCACGCCCGCGGCCTCCGCTGCGATCAGCTTGCCGTTCGGCCGCCGCCCCACCGATACCAGCACCTTGTCGAAAGTGTCGGTGGCGGGTGCGGATCCCCCCTCGAAGCTCACCTTCAGGCCCTCGGGCAGGGCCTCGACGCCGGTGACCTTGGTCTTGAGGTGGATCGCCTCATACTGCTTGCTGATCCGCTTCATCAGCGGCGTGATGATGTCCTTGTCGGCGCCCGGGATGATCTGGTCCATCAGCTCGACGATGGTCACCTTGGCGCCCAGCGCGTGATAGACCGTGGCCATCTCGAGCCCGATGATGCCGCCGCCGATGACGAGCAGGCGCTTGGGGATGCCGTCGAGTTCGAGCGCCCCGGTCGAGTCGATCACCCGCTTGTCGTCGTGCGGGATGAACGGCATCTGGATCGGCTCCGAGCCGGCCGCGATGATCGCCTGCTCGAAGCCGATGATGCGGGTCCGGCCCTCGTGCTCGACCGCGACCTGATGCGGGCTGACGAAGCGGCCGGTGCCGGTCACCACCGTCACCTTGCGCTGCTTGGCCAAGCCCCCGAGGCCGCCCGTGAGGCGCTTGACGACGCCGTCCTTCCAGCCCCGGAGCTTGTCGACATCGATCGCGGGGCTTGAGAAGCTGATGCCGTGCGCCGCCATGGCGTGGCTCTCGTCGATCACCTTGGCGGCGTGGAGGAGCGCCTTCGAGGGGATGCAGCCGACATTGAGGCACACGCCCCCCAGGCTCGCCCAGCGCTCGACCAGGACCACCGACTTGCCGAGATCGGCGGCCCGGAAGGCGGCCGTGTAGCCGCCGGGGCCGGCGCCGAGCACTAGCACCTCGGCCCGCATCTCCTCGCCGGAGACCGGGGCCGCGGCCTGCGGCGCGGGCGGCGTCGCGCCGTCCCCACCGCCCACCGCGGACGAGCCGTAGCCCGCCTGCCCCTCGCCGGGGGCATGGCTCGGAAGGCCGCTGGCGGCCCGCGCGCCCGCTGGCGCGCCCGCCGGCGCGGCGGGGGCCGCCTTCTCGGTGATGCCGGGCTTCGGCTGGCCGGCCCCGGCCGCCTCCGTCATCATCAGGATCAGGTCGCCCTCCGAGACCTTGTCGCCGGGCTTGACCTTCACCTCCGCCACCGTGCCGGAGACGGGCGAGGGGACATCCATCGTCGCCTTGTCGGATTCGAGCACGATCAGCGTGTCGTCGACGCCGATCGTGTCGCCGGGCTTCACGATCACCTCGATGATCGGGACATCCTTGAAGTCGCCGATGTCGGGCAGGCGGACCTCGGTGCTGCTCATGCGCTGCGCCTCCTCAGATCACGAGCCGCCGCACGTCCTCCAGGACGTGGGCGAGGTGGCGGGTGAAGCGGGCGGCGAGCGCCCCGTCGATGACCCGGTGGTCGTAGGAGACCGAGAGCGGCAGCATCAGCCGCGGCTTGAACTCGGACCCGTCCCAGACCGGCGCCATCCTGGAGCGCACGACGCCCAGGATCGCCACCTCGGGCGCGTTGACGAGCGGTGTGAAGGCGGTGCCGCCGATGCCGCCGAGCGACGAGATCGTGAAGCTCGCCCCCTGCATGTCGCCGCTCGACAGCTTGCCGTCGCGGGCCTTCTTCGAGAGCGCGCCGAGCTCCTGGCTGATCTCGGTGATGCCCTTGCGCTCGGCATCCTTGACCACCGGCACCACCAGCCCGTCCGGCGTGTCGACCGCAACGCCGATATTGTAGTAGCGCTTGAGGATCAGAGATTCCTTGTCGGGCGACAGCGAGGCGTTGAACTCGGGGTGTTGGCGCAGCGCCGAGACCGCGGCCTTGATCAGGAAGGCGAGCAGCGTGACGCGGTAGCCCTTCTCCTTGGCGGTCGTGTCGAGGTCCTTGCGGTAGGCGTCGGTCTCGGTGATGTCGGCCTCGTCCTGATGGGTGACGAGCGGCACGTTGAGCCACGCCCGGTGCAGGTGCGGCCCCGAGATCTTCTTGATCCGGGCGAGCGGCCTGGTCTCGATGGGCCCGAACTTCTCGAAGTCGACGGCCGGGATCTCCGGGATGCCCATGCCGCCGCCCGGGAAGACCACGCCGCCGGCGGCCGCCGGAGCGACCGCGCGCGTCAGGTGGCCCTTCACGTCCTCCTTGGTGACGCGGCCCTTCTCGCCGGTGCCCTTGATGGCGGTGAGGTCGACGCCGAGCTCGCGGGCCAGCCGCCGCACGGCCGGGCTCGCATGGACCTGCGAGAAGTCCGGGATCGCCGAGGGGGCCGGAGCCGGAGCCGGGGCCGGGGCCTGCGGGGCTGGCGCCTGCGGCGCGGGGGCGCTCGGGGCGGGTGGGGGCTCCTGCCGGGACATCAGGGCCGCGGTATCGGCCGCGGCGGCCGCGCCGTTGCCTTTGGCCTCGCCCCTGGCCTCGCCCTCGCCCTTGAGGAGCAGGATCGGGTGCCCCTCGCTCACCTTGTCGCCGATCTTGATCAGGAGCTTCTCGACCACGCCGGCGGAGGGCGAGGGCACCTCCATGGTGGCCTTGTCGGATTCGAGCGAGATCAGCGGGTCGTCCGGCCCGATGCTGTCGCCCTCCTTCACATGCACCTCGATGATCGGGACATCCTTGAAATCACCGATATCCGGAACCTTGACCTCGGTCGCCACGACGTCTCTCCCGTTGCGTCACATCATTGGAATAGGCAGTTGCGCCAGGAAGCGCGGGATCCCCTCTCCCGTGCGGGAGAGGGGTTCCGTCGCGCTGCCCGCGCCTCGGGCAAAACCGGCCGGCCTCACACCGTCCAGGGGGCGGGCTTGGCCGGATCGATGCCGTACTTGGCGATCGCCTCCGCCACCTTGGCCGCCGGCACCTTGCCGTCCTCGGCGAGGCTCTTCAGCGCCGCCACCGCCACCCAGCGCCGGTCGACCTCGAAGAAGTCGCGCAGGCGCACCCGGTAGTCGGAGCGGCCGAACCCGTCCGTGCCCAGCACCCGGTAGCGGCCGGGCACGAAGGGACGGATCTGGTCGGCGAAGAGCCGCATGTAGTCGGTGGCCGCGATCACCGGGCCGGAGCGGCCCGACAGGCAGGTCTCGACATAGGACTTCTTCGGCGTCTCGGTCGGGTGCAGCAGGTTCCAGCGCTCCACGGCCATCGCCTCGCGCCTCAGCTCGGTGAAGCTCGGGCAGGACCAGATATCCGCCGCGATCCCGAAATCCTGCTGCAGCAGCTCCGCCCCGGCGATCACCTCGCGCAGGATGGTGCCCGAGCCGAGGAGCTGCACCCGCGGCCCCGAACCCTGCCCTTCGCGGAACAGGTACATCCCTTTGAGGATGCCCGCTTCCGCCCCCTCCGGCATGCCCGGATGGGCGTAGTTCTCGTTCATCAGGGTGATGTAGTAGAAGACGTCCTCCTGCTCGGCATACATCCGCCGCAGGCCGTCCTGCACGATCACCGCGACCTCGTACGAGAAGGTCGGGTCGTAGGAGATGCAGTTGGGGATGGTGGCCGAGATCAGGTGGCTGTGGCCGTCCTCGTGCTGCAGACCCTCGCCGTTGAGCGTGGTGCGCCCGGCCGTGCCGCCGATCAGGAAGCCCCGCGCCCTGAGGTCGCCCGCCGCCCAGGCGAGGTCGCCGACCCGCTGGAACCCGAACATCGAGTAGTAGATGTAGAACGGGATCGTCGGCGCGTCGGAATGCGAATAGGCGGTCGCCGCCGCGATCCAGGACGACATGGCGCCGGCCTCGTTGATGCCCTCCTGGAGCATCTGACCGGTCTTGTCCTCCTTGTAGTACATCAGCTGGTTGGCGTCCTCGGGCCGGTAGAGCTGGCCGACCTGGCTGAAGATGCCGAACTGGCGGAACATGCCCTCCATGCCGAAGGTGCGACTCTCGTCGGGCACGATCGGCACGATGCGCTTGCCGATCTCCTTGTCGCGCAGGAGCGTGTTGAGCACCCGCACGAAGGCCATGGTGGTGGAGATCTCGCGGCCCGCCGTCTCCTTGAGCTGCGCCTCGAAGGCCGAGAGCGGCGGGACAGCGAGGCTCTGCGATTTCTGCCGCCGGGCCGGCAGCGGGCCGCCGAGCGCCTGGCGGCGGGCCATCAGGTAGCGGTGCTCGGGGCTGCCTTCGGGGAAGCGGATGAACGGGATGCCGCCGATCTGCTCGTCCGAGAGGTCGATCTGGAAGCGGTCGCGGAACTGCTTGAGGACCGCCTCGCCCATCTTCTTCTGCTGGTGGGTGATGTTCTGGCCCTCGCCCGCCTCGCCCATGCCGTAGCCCTTCACGGTCTTGGCAAGGATGACGGTGGGCTGGCCCTTGTGCTTCACGGCCGCGTCGTAGGCCGCATAGACCTTGCTCGGATCGTGGCCGCCGCGGGTCAGCCGCCAGATGTCCTCGTCGCTCCAGTCGGCGACCAGCGCCTTGGTCTCAGGGTAGCGGCCGAAGAAGTGCTCGCGGATATAGGCGCCGTTCTTGGACTTGAAGTCCTGGTACTCGCCGTCGACGCACTCCGCCATCAGGCGGGCCAGCATGCCGGAGGTGTCGCGGGCCAGAAGCTGGTCCCAGCCCGAGCCCCACAGCACCTTGATGACGTTCCAGCCCGCGCCGCGGAAATTGGCCTCGAGCTCCTGGATGATCTTGCCGTTGCCGCGCACCGGCCCGTCGAGGCGCTGCAGGTTGCAGTTCACCACGAAGATCAGGTTGTCGAGTTTTTCCCGCGAGGCGAGGGAGATGGCGCCGAGGGACTCGGGCTCGTCCATCTCGCCGTCGCCCATGAAGGCCCAGACCTTGCGGCCGTCGGTGTCGGCGAGGCCCCGGTGGTGCAGGTAGCGCAGGTAGCGGGCCTGATAGATCGCCATCAGGGGCCCGAGCCCCATCGAGACGGTGGGGAACTGCCAGAAGTCCGGCATCAGCCAGGGATGCGGATAGGAGGAGAGACCCTGGCCCCCGACCTCCTGGCGGAAGTTGAGCAGCTGCTCCTCGGTGAGCCGCCCCTCCAGATAGGCGCGGGCATAGATGCCCGGCGAGGAATGGCCCTGGATGTAGATCAGGTCGCCGCCGTGGGTCTCGCTGGCGGCGCGCCAGAAATGCATGAAGCCGGTGTCGTAGAGGGTGGCGGCCGACTGGAAGCTGGCGATGTGGCCGCCGAGCTCGGAGGATTCCTTGTTGGCCCGCAGGATGAGCGCGATGGCGTTCCAGCGGATGGCGGAGCGGATGCGGTGCTCGATCGCCCGGTCGCCCGGGTGGCGGGGCTGGGCCTCGACGGGGATGGTGTTGAGATAGGCGGTGTTGGCGGAATAGGGGACCGGCGCGCCCTTCTTGCGGGCCTCCTCAATGACCTGCTCGATGAGGAAATGCGCCCGGTCGGGACCCTCCACCTCCAGCACGCCGTCGAGGGAGTCGAGCCATTCGCGGGTTTCGATCGGATCGGGATCGCGCGTGTCGAGATCGCGGCTGCGTTCCACTCTAGTCCTCCCTCGTCTGCCCTGCGGCCGGACCATGCGGCCGGCGGAGCTGGTCTGGGCCTGCGCCGAGCACAGGCCATGCCAGGGCTCACGCTATTGGACCTGCGAGGAAGTGCAAGGGCTTGACGGCGGCACGGCGCAATTCCGGTTCCGGTATTCCGGAATGTGGAACCACGACGGTCTGGAAGTTCGGACACGCCGCATCGCCGCGGCCGCCCGGGGCCGGGATCCGGCAACCCTGTATTGGCGTGATGCAGGATCAGGACCGGAGCGACTCCCGGACGACGGAGCCGCACCCGGCAGCCGCCGGCGCGCCTGTCCGACGGGCGCCCTCGCGGACAACCGGATCTCGCGCCCTCACTCGCCCTTGGCCGGGGGCGACGCCCCGCCGAATCCCTGCTGGAACATCTTCAGGAACAGGGACTGCATCTGCTCGGCATTCTGGGGAAACAGCGAGAACCAGCTGCGCATGATCGTATCAGGCGAGAACCGCTCCATATCGGCGAGCATCCGCCGCTCGACCTCAGCCATAACGGCCGCCTGCATGGGTTCGACGTTCGGGAGGCCGACGAACTGACGCGCTTCCAGCGGAGTACAGTCGACCTCGACCCGAAATTTCATGATGACCTTCCCTCACAGGGCACACGACCCGCGCTCACACAGGGCCATTCCCAGCGGTTTGTAAAGACCGGATGCCGGGTTTTACCATAGGCCATTGATCTCGGCCGGTTGATCTGGATCAACGCAGCCTCCGGGCCGCCGGACGAGGATGGGACGTCGCCCTGCTGCGGCATGATTGCGAGCAGACGACGGCGGGCCGGGCCTTGCCGGACCGGGGGGACCTTCAAGCCCGGCCCGCTTTATCTCCAGCGCAACCCTTCGTCCTCGCCGGCAGAGCCTCCGCGCCCGCTCTGCCGGGCTGTCCGGAGCCTGGCCGGCCCAGTGTCTTCGTGACATTCGGCACATTCAACGTACACCGAAAAGACTACCTCTTCTCTTGTCCCT
This sequence comes from Methylobacterium nodulans ORS 2060, assembly GCF_000022085.1. Lineage (NCBI taxonomy): Bacteria > Pseudomonadati > Pseudomonadota > Alphaproteobacteria > Hyphomicrobiales > Methylobacteriaceae > Methylobacterium > Methylobacterium nodulans. Next base: position 7,275,561 of record NC_011894.1, on the reverse strand, counting down.
GCTTCGCGACAGCGCGCATGGACAGTCGAGAGGAGCAGATATCATGATCAATACGAAGCTTCTGGCGCTGGCTGCAGTCGCGGGCGGTCTCGGTTTCGCCTCGGCGGCGAGCGCCGCTCCGGGCGCCGTCGCGCCGGCCGGCGTGATCGCGGGGGACACGCAGGTCGAAACCGTCGCCTACGGCTGCGGCCCGGGCTGGGCGCCGAACGCGTGGGGTCATTGCCGTCCGATCTATCGGCCGTATTACGGATATGGCTACGGCTATCGTCCCTACGGCTACTACCGCCCGGCCTGGGGCTACGGCTACCGGCCCCACGGCATCGGCATCCGCATCTTCTGATGCCCGGCCGTTGACGGGACCCATGGCGGCGTCCTGCCGGTGGCGGGACGCCGCCCTGCCGAAGCCGGTGCCCGCCCGCGGCACCGGCTCGTTCGCGTGTGACCGTGCCGCGCGAGCCCGGATCCGCCTCGACCCGGGCGGGGATGCGCGCCGTCGGACCGCGATTCGCGGCCGCGACCCAGCCCGTCGCGCCGGGCGCTCGTTCGTCGCGCGAATCCGCCGCCGCGATACCGCCCAGGGTCGCGACTCATGTTGATACTGGGGACAAGTCGCCCGACTCACACCCGCTCGGCGCCACTTGGCGCGCCTGTCGCATGCCGTTCACATGCAGATTCTTGTCAGTTGTCTGCCCTGCACATGCGAGGCGGAACCTTGCGAGGCAGCCATGGAGTTTCGGGTAGAACAGGAACAGCCGGGCCAATGGGGTTGGCGTCTTCTCGGACCGCGCGGCGTGACTCTGCTGCGCTCGGATGAAACCTACGGAAGCCAGGTCCAGGCTTCGGCAGCAGCGACGGCCTTCGCCCGGCTCGTCGTGCAGGCGTCGCGGCGGATGACCGCCCCGGCGCCCGTCGTCGTCCTGCCCTGAGGGATCCTCCCGGCCGTACCGGATCCTGCTCTCGATCCTGGATTTGACAGCGTTTCCTGCGACGAGCCGGCATCTCCCTCGTCGGCCGACGCTCCTACGGCGCTACCGGACCAGGCAGGCGTCGTTCGCACCAGGGCCGAGCACGATGTCGCCCTGGCGCGGCGCATTGGCCGCGAAGGGCCCCGTGCCCTGGAGGCCGAGATGCCCACGGCCGAAGGTCGAGGCGAGGATGTTCGTGCCGAGCTCGATGTAGCAGCGGTCCAGCAGCGCCTCGTAGGGAAGATGCGCCTCCGCGACGACGGCGCCGGAGCGCCCGCAGGTGGCGGCGAGATCGAACTGTCCCGGCGCCGACAGCCGCACGGAGCGCGACCGGCCCGGCGGCAGCACGAAGGCCGGGCCGCCATTCTGGCTCCCCACCAGCGTCAGCGCCGACCGGTTGACGATGCGGCGCGTACAGCCGGCCTGCGCCTCGGCGAGGGGCAGGAGGGCGAGCAAAGCCGCCGCGGCGGGGGACAGGCGGAGGAGCGAGACGGGAAGCATGCGCGAAGAGGCCCTTCGCCGGCCGGGTCACGGCGCCGATGCCGGGATCCGCGCGGCGTATCTGCCCGCGAAATGGGGCGGTGGCACAAGGGTTCCAGATCCGGCCCGACTACTTGCAGCCTGCGCAGATGCTGCTGTCGATCGCGTCGTCGCGCCTCTCCTCGCGGGTGCGATCGTCGATCCTGCGCTCCAGCGCCCGGTCCGCCGGGCCGGGCTGCGGCACCGTCTGGCCGGTGGACCGCGTGTAGGGCGCCGTGATCGTCGTGCCGGGGCCCCCGCCGGTGCCGGTCCGGTCGGCCTCCGCCTGGGCCTGCGCCGCCGCGGGCACCAGCAGGAAGCTGCCGGCCACCAGGATTCTCGCCGCGCTCATCACCGCCTGCTCCCCATCCGCCGGGAAGGATGGGGAACTCTCGCCGATGCCGGCGAGGAGCGCAACCTGTGCGCTTAGAATCTGTCAGGCACTTCTCAAAGCGCCTGACAGATTCCCGGTTTTTGCTGTGCCGCAGGTTTTCGACGGAAAACCGCAGGGCACTTTTTTCGAAACCTGCTCAGGCCGCCTTCTTGCGCGTGGCGAGCTTGGCGAGGTCGCGCAGGATCGCGGTGGTCTCCTTCAGCCGCTCGGCCACCGTGCCGAGGTCGCGGATGAAGACCACGCTCATGTCGGGGCGCACCTTGGCGAAGGAGCGCTGCTCGGCGATGTAGGCGGCGAGCTTGGCCGGATTGGCGAAGGCGCGATCGCGAAAATGCATCACGATGCCCTTCGGCCCGGCCTCGACCTTCTCGACATTCGTCTCCCGGCACAGGATCTTGATGGTCACGATCTTGAGGAGCTGCTCCACCTCGGGGGGCAGGGGGCCGAAGCGGTCGATGAGCTCGGCCCCGAAGCTCTCGAGCTCCGCGTCGTTCTCCAGCGTCGCGAGGCGCCGGTAGAGGCCGAGCCGCACCGAGAGATCGGAGACGTAGTCCTCCGGCATGGTGACGGGCGCGCCGAGCGCGATGGTGGGCGACCATTGCTCGTCGGCGGGCACCTCCTGGCCGGCCTTGAGGGCCGCGACCGCATCCTCCAGCATCTGCTGGTAGAGCTCGTAGCCGACCTCCTTGATGTGGCCGGACTGCTCCTCGCCGAGCAGGTTGCCGGCGCCGCGGATGTCGAGGTCGTGGCTCGCGAGCTGGAAGCCCGCCCCCAGCGTGTCGAGGGATTGCAGCACCTTGAGGCGCCGCTCGGCCTGGACCGTGAGCGTCTTGTTCTCCGGCGTCGTGAACAGCGCGTAGGCGCGCGCCTTCGAGCGGCCGACGCGCCCGCGCAGCTGGTAGAGCTGGGCGAGCCCGAACATGTCGGCCCGGTGCACGATCAGGGTGTTGGCGGTCGGGATGTCGAGGCCCGATTCCACGATCGTGGTCGAGAGCAGGATGTCGAACCTGCCCTCGTAGAAGGCCGTCATCACGTCCTCGAGCTGGCCCGCCGCCATCTGCCCGTGCGCGATGCCGACCTTGGCCTCCGGCATCTCCCGGTCGAGGAAGCGCTTGACCTCGTCGAGATGGTCGATGCGGGGCACCACGTAGAAGGCCTGGCCCCCCCGGTAGCGCTCGCGCAGCAGCGCCTCGCGGATCAGCAGCGGGTCGAAGGGCGTCACGAAGGTGCGCACCGCCAGCCGGTCCACCGGGGGCGTGGCGATGATCGACAATTCGCGCACGCCCGTCATGGCGAGCTGCAGGGTGCGCGGGATCGGCGTCGCCGAGAGCGTCAGCACGTGCACCTCGGAGCGCAGCGCCTTCAGCCGCTCCTTGTGGGCGACGCCGAAATGCTGCTCCTCGTCGATGATGATGAGGCCGAGATCCCTGAAGGCGACAGTCTTGGCCAGCAGCGCGTGGGTGCCGACCACGATGTCGACCGTGCCGTTGGCCAAGCCCTCCCGGACCTTCTTCAGCTCGGTATTCGACACGAAGCGGGAGGCCTGCGCGATGTTGACCGGCAGCGCTTTGAAGCGCTCCGCGAAAGTGCGGTAGTGCTGGCGGGCGAGCAGTGTCGTCGGCACCACCACGGCCACCTGCTTGCCCGAGATCGCCGTGACGAAGGCGGCGCGCAGCGCCACCTCGGTCTTGCCGAAGCCGACATCGCCGCAGATCAGCCGGTCCATCGGCCGCCCGGCCGTGAGGTCGCCCAGCGTCGCGGCGATGGCCGCCTCCTGGTCCTCGGTCTCCTCGTAGGGGAAGCGGGCCGCGAACTCGCCATAGGTGCCCTCCGGCGGCTCCATCCTGGGCGCGGACCTGAGGAAGCGCTCGGCCGCGACCTTGATGAGGGCGCCCGCCATCTCGAGGATGCGCCGCTTGAGCTTCGCCTTGCGGGCCTGCCACGCCCCACCACCGAGCTTGTCGAGAGGGACATCGGCCTCCTCCGAGCCGTAGCGGGTGAGGAGCTCGATGTTCTCGACCGGCAGGAGCAGCAGGCCGCCGCTGTACTGGATCTCCAGGCAGTCATGCGGCGCGCCCGCCGCCGTCACGGTCTTGAGGCCGGTGAAGCGGCCGATGCCGTGGTCGGCATGCACGACGAGGTCGCCGGCCTCGAGCGCCTGCACCTCCAGGATCACGTCCTGGGGCCGCTTGACCTTGCGCGTGGGCCGCACGAGGCGGTCGCCCAGGATGTCGGTCTCGGCGATCACCGCGAGGCGCTCGATGGTGAAGCCGGATTCGAGGCCCCAGACCGCCACCGCCACGTCCTGCCCGCGCTTGAGCGCCAGGACATCGGAGAACCGCGTGATGGTCTTCGGCTTGCCGAGGCCGTGGTCGGCGAGCACGCCGCAGAGCCGGTCGCGGGAGCCCTCGGACCACGCCGCCAGGATCACGTGGTGGCCGGTGCCCTGCAGGTCGCGGAGGTGCTGGATCGCCGCGTCGAAGACGTTGACGCCCTCCTGCGCCCGCTCGGGCGCGAAGCTGCGGGCGGGCACGGCCTCGCAGTCGATCACGCTGCGCCCCGCGGCCTCCGGCACCGCGAAGGGGGTGAGGCGCGCGACCGTCGCGCCCTCGACCCGCTTCGCCCACTCGGCCGGCGAGAGGTAGAGCGCATCGGGCTTGAGCGGCTTGTAGGGGGCGACGCCGGGCTGCGGCGTCCGTAAGCCCTCGCAACGGGCGTCGTAGTAGTCCTGGACCTGGCCGAGCCGCTCGCCCGCCGCGTCGTCCACGTCCCGGTCGAAGATCAGGGGCACGCCCGCAAGATAGTCGAACAGGGTATCGAGCCGGTCGGCGAAGAGCGGCAGCCAGTGCTCGATCCCGGCCGCGCGGCGCCCCTCGCTCACCGCCTCGTAGAGCCGGTCGTCGCGGGTGGCGGCCCCGAAGGTCGAGACGTAGCCCTGGCGGAAGCGGCGGATGCTCTCGGTGGTGAGCTGCACCTCGCTCATCGGCACGAGGTCGAGGGAGCGCAGCTGCCCGATGGTGCGCTGGGTCTCGGGATCGAAGCTGCGGATGGATTCGAGCGTGTCGCCGAAGAAATCGAGGCGCACCGGGTTCGGCAGGCCGGGCGGCGAGAGGTCGATGATGCCGCCCCGCACGGCGTATTCGCCGGTGTCGCGCACGGTGCCGGTGCGCAGGAAGCCGTTGGCTTCGAGCCACGCCACGATCTTGTCGGTGTCGAGCGCGTTGCCGACCGCAGCCGAGAAGGTCTCGACCGCGATGCGGTCGCGCGCGGGCACCCGCTGCACGAGCGCGTTGACCGTGGTGGCGACGATGCGCGGCCGCTCCTCGGACGAGCGCGAGCGGGCGAGCCGCGACAGGGCCGTCATGCGCTCCGCGGCGATGGCCGGGTTCGGAGAGACCCGGTCGTAGGGCTGGCAGTCCCAGGCGGGGACGCTCAGCACCTCGATCTCGGGCGCCACGAAGGCGAGCGCGCTCGCGAAGGCCGCCGAGCGGGTGCCGTCGCGGGCGACGTGGACCAGCACCGCCGGGCCCTGCGCCGTCTGGCCGAGCGCCCGGGCAAGGTCGGCCACCACCAGGGCGTCGAACCCGTCCGGCACCCGGGCGAGGGTGGGGCTGTCGCCGCGTCGAAGCGCCTCGACGGCCCGGGTGAGGGCGGCGGATTTGGGGAGCGCGAACCGGGCGACCGGCGGCTTGGGATTGGCTTTGGCCATTGAGGAAAATCCGGGGGGTCCGGGGCCTCAGGCCCCGGCGGGTCGAGGGCGGAGCCCCGTGGGGTTCGGGGCAAAGCCCCGCGGCGGGGGCTTCGCGCCCCCGCACCCGCGCCAGAGGGCCGAAAGGCCCTCTGGACTCCCTTTAGCTGTGGATGGGGGCGCCGTGCTGATGGAAGCCCTTCAGGCGGCGGAAGACGGGGGTGTCGTAGTTGGCGGGAGCCTCCTCCTCGCCGCAGATCCAGCGGAAGAGGTCGCGGTCCGGCACCTCGATCAGGCGCTCGAACTCGTCCAGCTCCGCATCGGTCAGGGTGCCGATCTCCGCATCGGCGAAGCGGCCCATGATCAGGTCCATCTCGCGGATGCCCCGATGCCAGGAGCGGAAGAGGGTGCGGCGGCGGCGCGGATCGAGGTCGGCGCTGCTGCGGGTGGTGCCGGTCATCACGCTGGTTCCCGAGAGACAACGGGAGCGGGCCCGCGTGGGGCGAAAAGCCCCCGCGGATCCGCATGGTCCCGCGTCCTATATGGGGAAGCGGCCCTCCGCGTCATCCCGGATCGTCGCGAGAGCAGCCCAACCCGGCCGGGCTCGTGTATACCGCCCCGGTTCGATTCCGCCCCCGACCCGGCATGTCGTTGCGTCCCTCCCTGCTCGATCCCCTGTTCGCGCCGGCCACGGTGCTCCCCGGCGCGGGCCCCAAGATGGCGGTGCTCGTCGACAAGCTGCTCGGCACCCCCGAGCACCCGGCCCGGGTCGTGGACCTGCTGTTCCACCTGCCGCACGGGGGCGTGGCGCACCAGCTGAAGGGCTCGATCGCCGCGGCGCCGACCGGCGAGCCCGTGACGCTCTGCGTGACCGTGGTGGCCCACCGGCCGCCGCAGCAGGTCGGCGGGCGGCGGCCCTATCGGGTGCTGGTGGAGGATGCGACGGGCGACATCAGCCTCGTCTTCTTCAACATGCCCCGCGCGCGCATCGAGAAGATGCTGCCCGCGGGCGCGCGCCGCTACGTCTCGGGCCGCATCGAGCTCTGGGACGGCTTTCGCCAGATGGTGCATCCGGCCCGCATCCTCGACGAGAAGGGTTTTTCGGAGTTGCCCTCCGTCGAGCCGCTCTACGGGGCGACCGAGGGCCTGACCTCGCGGGTCATCGGCAAGCTCGCGCAGGGCGCGCTGGAGCGTCTGCCCGACCTGCCCGAATGGCAGGATCCGGCCTGGCTCGCCCGCCAAAGCTGGCCCTCCTTCGCGGAGGCCCTGCGGGCCGAGCACCGGCCGGACAAGCCGCCCCCCGCGGAGGGCGAGCCGGCCCCCGCCACGCGGCGGCGCCTCGCCTACGACGAGCTTCTCGCCTCGCAGCTCGCGCTGGCCCTCGTGCGCAGCCGGATGCGGCGCCCGCCGGGGCGGATCAATGCCGGCGACGGGGAATTGTCGCGGCGCATCGAGGCGGCGCTGCCCTTCCGCCTCACTGGCGCGCAGGTCCGGGCGCTCGCGGAGATCCGCGGCGACATGCGCTCCGACCGGCGCATGCTGCGGCTGCTTCAGGGTGATGTCGGCTCCGGAAAGACCGCCGTGGCGATGCTCGCCATGGCCTCGGCGATCGAGGCCGGGCGGCAGGCCGCCCTGATGGCGCCCACCGAGATCCTGGCCCGCCAGCATGCGGAGCGCCTGCGCCCGCTCGCCGAGGCGGCCGGCCTCCCGCTCGTGCTGATGACCGGCCGTGACCGCAATGCGGAGCGGCGCGCGACGCTGGCCGGCCTCGCGGAGGGCTCGATCCCGATCGCCATCGGCACCCACGCCCTGTTCCAGGAGGAGGTGGCTTTCCGCGATCTCGGCCTCGCCGTGGTCGACGAGCAGCACCGCTTCGGCGTGCACCAGCGCCTCGCGCTCGGCGCCAAGGGCGCGGCGGTGGACATCCTGGTCATGACCGCGACCCCGATCCCGCGCACCCTCGCGCTCACCTGTTTCGGCGACATGGAGGTCTCGATCCTCGACGAGAAGCCGGCGGGGCGCCAGCCCATTGCCACGCGCCTCGTCTCGACCGAGCGGCTCGACGAGGTCGTGGCGGGGCTCGAACGGGCGCTCGCCCGCGGCGAGCGGGTCTACTGGATCTGCCCGCTCGTCGCCGAATCCGAGTTCACCGACCTTGCGGCGGCCGAGGAGCGCTTCGCGGATCTGCGCCAGCATTTCGGGGAGGCGGTGGGCCTCGTGCACGGCAAGATGCCGGGTCGCGAGAAGGACGAGGCGATGGAGCGCTTCGCCGCCGGCACCACCCGCATCCTGGTCTCGACCACGGTGGTGGAGGTGGGCGTCGACGTGCCGGAGGCAACCATCATGGTGATCGAGCACGCCGAGCGCTTCGGCCTCGCGCAGCTTCACCAGCTCCGCGGCCGGGTCGGGCGGGGCTCGGGGGCCTCGACCTGCCTTCTCCTCTATCGCGGCCCCCTCGGGCAGGTGGCGCGGGCGCGGCTGGAGATGATGCGCGAGACCGAGGACGGCTTCCGCATCGCCGAGGAGGATCTGCGCCTGCGCGGCGAGGGGGAGGTGCTGGGCACCCGCCAATCGGGCCTCGCCGCCTTCCGGCTCGCCAGGCCGGAGGCCGACGGCGACCTGCTGCTGGCGGCCCGCGACGATGCGCGCCTGATCGTGGAGCGCGATCCCGCGCTCAAGAGCGAGCGGGGTCGGGCGCTCCGCACGCTGCTCTACCTGTTCGAGCGCGATGCCGCCGTGAAGCTGCTGGGGGCGGGGTAGGGTCTGCGGGATCCCGATCCCGGGGCCATCGGCCCCGCCCGCTCAAAGCTCCGGCTCGTTGAACACCCGGGTGCCGATCCGGCTCTGGAGATCGATCGGTCCGCCGGTCTGGCCGCCGGCCCCGTCGACCACGATCACGGGCACGCCGGCGCTGCGCATCTGCTCGCGCAGGCGCTCGACCCGGGTGCGGAAGGTCCCCTTCTCGCTGGACGGAAGGTGCAGGAGGACCGCCGCGGGCCGGGGCATCATGGCCAGGACGTCGTCCGCCGCATCGAGGGACGCCGTGACGCTGGCATAGCCCAGCTCGGCGAGTTCGGCGGAGAGAGCCCGATCGACGGCGCGGTGGCCATCGTCGACGACGAGAACTTTCTGCAGCGCACCCATGATGCAAGCATTAACCCGTTGCGCGCCTTTCGGGAAGGCATCGCGGCAACAACTCCGGTAGCCGCCAAAGGTTCATGCGGGGCGGGCAAGATGCCGCGTGGCAAGCCTTAATCGCCACCACGACGCGGCGGCGCAACATCCTGCCGATAAAGGAGTAAAACCAAAGATCGCGCGGCGGTCTCAAGCCTCGGCGACAGCCGTGACGACGCCCGCGAGCAGCGTCGTCGAAAATCGCGAGGGCCGCCAATCATCCACAGTTTCGTCGCGGGCGATACCGCGGTGCAACAGGCGCGCGGCGCTCGCAGGCCCGCGGAAGGCAAGGCGCCCATCGGGCTCGCGGCGGATCCGGAGCAGGCCGCCCGAAGCGGCGCGCTCCGGCGAGGCGAGCAGGAGCGCGACGTCGTTCGCGTCGCGCCGGCCCGCCACCAGCGCCGTCTCGTCGAACACCACGATATCGACGATGCCCGGCCGGCCGGGCGTGCGCGCGCTCAGGCGCACCGGCGCCCGGTGCACGAAGAGGATGCTGCGCAGGCGCGCGGCGACGCCCGCCTGCGCGAGCCCGGGCTCCATCCAGCCCGGCGCCACCAGATGGGTGGGCCCCTCCCGTGCCAGGGCGGCCGACAGGGAGACGCTGTCGAAGACCGGATGCGACTCGAGCGTCGCCCCGCTGAGGAGGGCGGCCGCGAGGCCAGGCACGAGGCCGCGCAGGTCGGTGGGCGGGAGAAGGCTCACGATCCGGTCGCCGGGCTCGATCCGGGCGGGGGCGAGGCACAGGGCCGTCGCGGCGGTGAGCGCGTCGCCGTCCCGCAGGACGGGCCGGGGCGTCTCCTCGCCCGTGAAGGTGACGAGCCCCGCCGCCTCGGCGCTTCCGAACGCCGCCGGATCGCCCCGGTGGTCGAGGACGACGCGGTCGAGGCCGATCACCCCGTCCGGCACGTGGGGGCCGAAGGCCGCGACGAAGCGCAAGGGGAAGTAGCGCGCCGCGACCCGGCACAGGCGCTCGGCCGGCCGGTCGGCGCCGAGCTGGCCGTGGGTGATCACCGCCTGCAGCTGCGCCGCCTCGGCGGCCTGGAGCAGGCGCGCCTCGTCCCAGGTGACGGGGATGAGGCAGGGCAGGTGGCCGGCCTGCTCGATCGCCATCAGGGCGAGGTGGCTCTCCGCCACGCCGGCCATGCACAGGCCCACCGGGCTGCGCGGCGGCAGGCGCAGCGCCCGCAGGCCCGCGGTGAGCCGCGCCGCGATCTCGCGCGCCGCCGCGAAGGTCCAGGTGATGGCCGGCCGCCCGCTCCAGGCCGGCTTGTCGGGCTGGTCCACGAAGGCGATGCGGTCGGGATGCCGGTCCGCCGTCGCGGCGAGCAAAGCCGCGAGGCCGAGGGGACGGGCCGGCGCGCGCGCCGGCTCCGGCTCCGCCCCGGGGCGAAGGGCCCCCGCGTCCCGTCTCGCCGCCTGTTGAGCCGCCACCACGCACCTCGTCCTCTCAAGGGCGCGACTCTCTGCGGCCATGGTTAAAACACCCTGAAGATCGCCCTCGCCAGGGACACGGGCATGCGGTAAGGCGCGACGTCCGGGAGGTCATGTCTTCGCCTCAATCCGCGGGGAAGCAGGCACCCGGAGGTCGAGCGAGGTCGCCGGCCGCGCTCCCGCACACGCCCAACCGCCGCAGGCGCGGCTCAAGGCTTCGAGAACCAAGCCGTTTCGAGGGGTTTCCACCTGATGTTCTTCGCGACTCGTTCCGCGCGCCCGCACCAGGCCGCCGCCTTCCTCGCCCTGGCCGGGCTCGGGCTCGGCCTCGCGACCGGCCCCGCCCTGGCCCAGCCCAAGAAGCCTGCCGCCCCCGCCCAGCAGCCGGCCGCCCCCGCCCAGCCGGCTCAAGGCGCCGCCCAGCAGCAGACGGGTCCGCAGGTCGTGCAGGTGAAGTCCGAGCCGTCCCAGACCGAATGGACCAAGGTCTGCGGCAAGGACCAGGGGAGCGGCGCCGAGGTTTGCTACACCACCCGCGACTTCGTCTCCGAGCAGGGCCAGCCGGTCCTCGCCGCCGCGATCTACGACCTCAAGGGCGCGCAGGGGAATGCGCGCGTGGCGCGCTTCCTGCTGCCGCTCGGCCTCCTGCTGCAGCCCGGCATCCGCTTCTCGGTGGATCAGGGCCAGGCGCTGCCCGGCCGCTACGCCGTCTGCTTCCCGAACGGCTGCTTCGCCGAGGTGCCGGGCCTGAAGGACGACATCATCGCGGCCCTCAAGAAGGGCACCACGCTGAACCTGAGCGTCCAGAACCAGGCCCAGCGCGAGGTCACCTTCGCGGTGCCGCTCGCCGGCTTCGGCAAGGCCTTCGACGGCGCCCCGATCGACCCGAAGGTGCTCGAAGAGCAGCAGAAGAAGCTCCAGGCCGAGCTGGAGCGCCGCAGCGAGGAGATGCGCAAGCAGCTCGAAGCGCAGAAGAACGGCGCTGCGGCCCCCGCGGCACCCCAGGCTCCCGCCGCCAACGCCGCGCCGAAGTAAGCGCCAGGACGCGATTCAACGAGAAAGGGCCGGGTGGCGACACCCGGCCCTTTCTCGTTGGCCGATCGGCGCGAGGAGCGCGCGCTCAGTTCGCGCCGTCGCCGCGCATCCGGTAGGTCCCGGTCGCGGCGTCGTGCACGAAGAGTTCGGGGATGCGGGCGTGGCGCAGGGCCTCGCCGGAGGTGTCCGGTACGAGGTTCTGCTCGGACACGTAGGCCACGTACTCGGTCTCCTGGTTCTCGGCCAGGAGATGGTAGAAGGGCTGGTCCTTGGAGGGCCGCACCTCCTCGGGGATCGCCAGCCACCATTCCTCGGTGTTGCTGAACACCGGGTCGACGTCGAAGATGATGCCGCGGAACGGATAGATCCGGTGGCGCACCACCGCCCCGATGTTGAACTTGGCGCGGCGGATCGCGACGGGGCCGGGATCGGGGTGCGGGGACATGGCTGGCAGCGGGGAGGTGGCGGGCAGATCGGCGGGAGAGGTCGAGCGGGAACGCATCCGACACAGGTAAGTGCGGCGGCGCGGGATTGCACCCGCGCCGCCACGCCACATCATGCCACAGGAACCGATCCGGCGGGAGCTTCAGCCCAACAGCCCCGGCCCGAGAGCCCTCAGCCCAAGCCGTAGGTCCGGGCGAGGTCGGGATCCTTGCTGGCGACGAGCTTGGCGAGGTTCACGATCACGCTCGCCTGTTTCCAGGTGGCGTCGTCCTGCATCTTGCCGTCGAGCATGACCGCGCCGGTGCCGTCCGGCATCGCCTCCAGGATCCGCTTGGCGAAGGCGACCTCGGCCGGATCGGGCGCGAAGACCTTCTTGGCGATGGCGACTTGGCTCGGATGCAGCGTCCAGGCGCCCGCGCAGCCCATCAGGAAGGCGTTGCGGAACTGCGCCTCGCAGGCGGCGCTGTCGGAGAAGTCGCCGAACGGGCCGTAGAAGGCCTTGATGCCGTTCGCCTGGCAGGCATCGACCATCTTGGCGATGGTGTAGTGCCAGAGGTCCTGCTGCACGCTCGCGCGCTCGGCCACGCCCTCGACCGGATCGGCGATGACCCGGTAGTCCGGATGGCCGCCGCCGACCCGGGTCGTCTTCATGCCGCGGGAGGCCGCGAGATCCGCCGGGCCGAGGCTCATGCCGTGCATGCGCGGGGAGGCGCTCGCGATGGCGTCCACATTCGCCACGCCCTCGGCGGTCTCCAGGATCGCATGGACGAGGATCGGCTTCGTCACCCCGGCCCGGGCTTCGAGCTGGGCGAGGAGCTGGTCGATGTAGTGGATGTCCCACGGCCCCTCGACCTTGGGCACCATCACCACGTCGAGCCGGTTGCCGACCTCGGTGACGATCTCGAACAGGTCGTCGAGGATCCAGGGGCTGTTGAGCGCATTGATGCGCGTCCACAGGCCGGTGCCGGCGGCGGCGAAGTCGGTCGCCTGCGCCATGGCGATGAAGCCCTTGCGGGCGGCGAGCTTCTGGTCGGCCGGAACCGCATCCTCCAGGTTGCCCAGCACCACGTCGACCTGGGTGGCGAGCTCCGGCACCCGGGCGCGCACCTTCTCATTGTGCGGGGGCACGAAGTGGATCATGCGCTCCAGGCGCACCGGCAGCTCGCGGAACGGCGCGGGCGCACCGGTGGCGAGCGGCTGGAAGAAGCGGCGCGGCAGTTTCATGACGGAGGTCTCCCGACCGAGAAAGGGTAGCGTGAGCCCTGCGCCGCGCGGGGCGGGGAAGCGCGTCCGCTGCCCTGGCTCACACCCGAGGGTTAGTGCAAGGGCTGCGTCAGCGTAAAGACGCGTGCGATCCGCCGATGGTCGAGTGCGGACGGGCGGCCGGGGGCGGGACGTGGATTTCCAGGCGCTGTTCGATCTTCTGGCGCCCTTCTTCGGGCTCATCGCCGTGGGCTGGGCGGCGGGGCGCTTCGTCCCGCGGCCCGAGGGGCCGGCGGGCTTCGCGTGGCTGCAATTCTACGTCATCTATGTGGCGCTGCCCTGCCTGTTCTTCCGCCTCGTCTCCGACAAGCCCCTCGGCGAGGTGATGAACGGCCGCTTCGTCGCCGGCACCACGCTGGCGACCGGGCTCGCCTTCGCCCTGTCCCTCGCCATCGGCCTCAGGGCGAGCCGCGGGGCTCTGGCGGAGGCGACGCTCCAGGGCATGGCCGGCTCCTACGCCAATATCGGCTATATGGGGCCGCCGCTCGTGCTCGGGGCGCTCGGGCCCGCTTCGGGCGCGCCGGTGGCGCTGGTCTTCGTGTTCGACAGCCTGTTCCTGTTCACCCTCGTGCCGCTGCTGATGGCCCTTTCGGGCCACGAGCGCCGGAGCCTCGCGGCGGCGCTCGGCACGGTGCTGGTGCGCGTCGCCACCCATCCGTTCAACCTCGCGGCGGCGGCGGGCGTCGTCTGGGGCGCCCTGCAATGGCGCCTGCCGATCGTCCTCGACCGCATCTCCGGCTCGCTCGCCCAGACCGCCGCGCCGACCGCCCTGTTCATGCTTGGACTCACGGTGGCGCTCCGCCCCGCGCGCCTGCCCCCGCCGGAGGTGGCGGCCCTCGTGACGGTCAAGCTCCTGGTGCACCCGCTGATCGCGCTCGGCTTGCTCACGCTGGTCGGCGGCCTGCCCCCGGTCTGGATCGCCGCCGGGGTGCTGATGGCGGCGCTGCCGCCGGCGCTCAACATCTTCGTGGTCTCCTCGCAATACGGGCTCGGCACCGAGCGCGCCTCCGCCTGCCTCCTCGCCGGCACCCTGGCGTCGATCCTGACGCTCACGGCCTTCGTCTGGGCGGTGAAGGGCGGGTGGCTGGTGGCGGGGCTGTAGCGGCTCGCGGATCCGGCCGATGGGAGCGCCCGTCCCACTCCCGACCCCGGGATGAGGTCGGGAGTGGGATCCGCCGCGCAAGCTTGGGCCGCGGGCCTTCGCGGGCGGCGAAGCGCGCCTCGCGCAATCACGCATGTCGGCGGCGAGGGGGGCATGCGATGGAGTCCGCCGGACTGGGCGCAGGTCCGCCCGGCCCGCGAACGAGGAAACGCCGATGGGATCCGCCGTGGCCCCCGGGGGCCTGCTGCTGCCCGGGCTGGTGGCCGGGGCGACCATCCTGCTCTGGGCGACGGCGCGGCTGCCCGAATACCTCACGGCGCTCCTGTTCTTCGCCGCTGCCATGGTGCTGCAGGCCGCCCCGGCGGAGGCGGTCTTCGCCGGCTTCCAGTCGGCCGCCTTCTGGCTGGTGCTGAGCGGCTTCGTGATCGGCGCGGCGATCCGCAAGGTCGGCCTCGCCGACCGGGTGGCGCGCCGGCTCGCCCCGCATCTCTCCGGCTCCTGGCCGCGCCTCGTCGGCGGCACCGTGGCACTCACCTACGCGCTCGCCTTCGTGATGCCCTCCAACATGGGCCGCATCGCACTCCTGATGCCGATCGTCATGGCGCTCGGCCGGCGCTGCGGCCTCAAGGAGCGCGGGCGCATCGCGCTCGCCCTGGCGGTCGGCTTCGGCACCTTCCAATTGTCGGCGAGCATCCTGCCCGCGAACGTGCCGAACCTCGTCATGGCGGGCGCGGCCGAGAGCGCCTACGGGCTGCATTTCGGCTACCTGTCCTACCTCGCCCTCCACGCTCCCGTTCTCGGCCTCCTCAAGGGGCTGGTGCTGGCCGCCTGCCTCTGTGTGCTGTTCCCGGACCGCCCCCGCGCGGTCCCGGCGGAGCCGGACGAGCCCCTCGGCCGGGCGGAGCGGCGGCTCGCCCTCCTGCTCCTCGCGACCCTGCTCCTCTGGGCCACGGACACGCTCCATGGCGTGTCCCCGGCCTGGATCGGCCTTGCCGCCGCCTGCCTGTGCCTGCTGCCGCGGATCGGCTTCCTGTCGGGCGAGGATTTTTCGTCCGGCGTGAACATCCGGACCTGCCTCTACATCGCGGGCGTGCTCAGCCTCGCCGCAGTGGTGGCGCGCACGGGCCTCGGCGATGCGCTCGGCCGGCTGCTGCTCTGGATCCTCCCGCGCGATCCGGCCCATCCGGCCCTCGGCTTCGCGTCGATCCTCGGCGTCGTCTCGGTCCTGAACTTCGCGGTCACCGGCAGCGCCGCGCCGGCCCTGTTCACGCCGCTCGCCCGGGCGCTCGCGGATGGCACCGGCCTGCCGCTCCCGACCGTCGTCATGGCGCAGGTGATCGGCTACGCGACGCCGCTCCTGCCGTACCAGGCGGCGCCCATCGTGGTGGCGATGGGCATGGCCGGCGTGCCGGCCCGCGACGGCCTGCGCCTGTGCCTCGCGGTGGCGCTCGTCACCTTCGCGCTGCTCGCGCCCCTCGACTACGCGTGGTTCCGCCTGCTCGGCTGGATCGGCTGAGCCGGCTTGGTCCTCCGGGTCGATCGCTCCCGGGTGCGGTTTCGCACATGCGAAGGGGCGGGCCCGGAACGGGGCGGAAAACGCGGCGTTTTCTCCGCGAGGCGGGCGGCGGAGGACGTGAGCGATGTCGGGATCGATCCGGCGGCGGGGCTTGGCCTGCGCCGCGATCCTTCTGATCGGCAGCAGCACGATGGCGCCGGCCCTCGCCGGCAGCCGGGCAGCGGAGAGGCCGCACAAGGCCGCGCGGGTCGAATTCACGGCGGCCGACCTCGCGGCGGCGCGCCCCGACGGCCTGCCCAGCGACGTGCGCCTGCCCGCCGACGACCCGCAAGCCTATCGGGCTTTCCTGGAGCAGGCGCCGCAGGCCGCCAAGGCTCCCTGGCTCGTCCTCTCCGGCGGCGGTGAGAACGGCGCCTTCGCGGCCGGGCTGCTGAAGGGATGGTCGGCGGCCGGCGACCGGCCCGATTTCGGCGTGGTCACGGGCGTCTCGACCGGGGCGCTGATCGCGCCCTTCGCCTTTGCGGGCCGCCGCTACGACGACACCCTCGAACAGGCCTACACCCAGACCACCGCCGCGGATGTGTTCGAGTTCGGCGGCGGCAGCGAGAGCCTGACCGATACCTGGCCGCTCAAGCGGCAGATCGAGCGGAGCGTCACGCCCGCGCTCCTCGCCGACATCGCGGCCGAGCAGCGCAAGGGGCGCCGCCTCCTCGTCGTGACCACTGAGATCGACAGCGGCCGGCCGGTCCTGTGGGACATGGGCGCGGTCGCCGCGAAGGGCGGTCCCGCCGCCCTCAAGCTGTTCCGGCAGGTGATCCTCGCCTCCGCGGCGATCCCGGGCATCTTCCCGCCCGTGATGATCGACGCCGAGGCCGGCGGCAAGAAGTTCCAGGAGATGCACGCGGATGGCGGCGCCACGGCGCCGTTCTTCGTGGCGCCCGGCCGCACCCTCCTGGGGGAGGAGCCCGACCCCGGATCGATCCCCGCGCCCGCTCTCTACCTCGTCGTCAACAACACCCTGTCGTCCGACTTCCAGGTCACCCAGCGCAGCACACTCAGTATCCTCGGCCGCTCGCTCTCGGCCGCGATCCGCGCCCAGACGGCGACGGCGATCGCGCTGACCAAGACCTTCGCGGCGCGCACCGGGCTGCCCCTGCAGGTGGCCCTGATCGATTCGCGCTTCACGCGCCGCTCGCCCGGGCTCTTCGACCAGGGCTACATGCGGGCGCTCTTCGCGCATGCCGAGCGGCTCGGTCGCGCCGGCACGGCCTTCGACTGGACGCCCGACGCGATCACGACCAGCACGGTGCCGGCGGGCGACGACCGGCGCGCCGACGCCCGGCGGCAGCCGTAAAGCGAACTCAACCGGCCGGGACGAGGCGCACCGTGCCCGTCCCGGGATCGACCGAGACGGCGCGGTAGAAGCAGGAGCGGCGGCCCGTGTGGCAGCAGCCGCCGTCGCCGCCGACCCGGACGCGCAGCAGGAGCGCGTCCTGGTCGCAATCGACCCGCATCTCCACCACGGTCTGGATCTGGCCGCTCGTGGCGCCCTTGTGCCAGAGCTCGCCCCGCGAGCGCGACCAGTACCACGCCTCGCCGGTCTCCAGCGTGCGCGCGAGCGATTCGCGGTTCATGTGGGCGAGCATGAGGGGCGCGCCGGTCTCGGCATCGACGGCGAGCGCCGTGATCAGGCCGTCCGGCCCGAAGCGCGGCGTGAAGGCCGTGCCCTCCTCGACCTCGCGGGGGCTGCCGGGCGGGGGAAGATCGATCGCCATCAGCGCTGGTCGCGCACGAGGGTGAGGAAGCGGACCTGCTCGTGCGGGTCCTGCTTGAACACGCCGGTGAACTGCGTGGTGAGGGTCGAGACGCCGGCTTTCTGCACGCCGCGCATCGCCATGCAGAGATGCTCGGCCTCGACCATCACGGCGACGCCGCGGGGATTGAGCACCGAATCGATCGTCTCGGCGATCTGGGCCGTCATGGTCTCCTGCGTCTGCAAGCGGCGCGCGAAGGCATCGACCACCCGGGCGAGCTTCGAGAGCCCGACCACCCCGCGGCGCGGGTAGTAGGCGATGTGGGCCTTGCCGATGAACGGCACCATGTGGTGCTCGCAATGCGAGTGGAACGGGATGTCGCGCACCAGCACGATGTCGCCGTAGCCCTCGACCTCCTCGAACACCCGGTCGAGGATGTTGGTCGGGTCCTGGCGGTAGCCGCCGAAGATCTGCTCGTAGGCGCGCGCGACGCGCTGGGGCGTCTCGCGCAGGCCCTCGCGCTCCGGATCGTCGCCCGCCCAGCGGATCAGCGTGCGCACGGCGGCCTCCGCCTCCTGGCGGGTCGGGCGTTCGGTGATGCGCTCCGGACGGGCCACGTCGCTGCGCCTGTCGGCCGCATCCGGCAACCGAACCGACAAGGACTTCAGCACCGCATCCATGGAGCCTCCCGCCCGCGGGATACGGGCCTCGCATCGTGTCGTCAGCCCCGGGCGGATGGGGACGAGCCTCCCGGGGACGCGCCGCGTCCCGCATGCTCGCGATCCGGCACTGGGCCGCCTATATCGTGCCTCAGGGTCCGGCGCGCAATGCGCCGGCTGCACATCAGATCACATGGGCCGCCCTCTGCTCCAAGTCCACGGGGAAGTCCATCTGGTGTGGGGAGCCCGCCCTCGTCCATAAGTCCGAGCCGCCATGCTGAGCGACATCTACAACCGGCGCATTCTCGAACTCGCCGCGGACATCCCCCGGCTCGGCCGCCTGGCGGCCCCGGAGGCGAGCGCGAGCAAGCATTCGAAGCTGTGCGGCTCGACCGTCACGGTGGACCTCACCACGGAGGGCGACACCGTCACGGATTTCGCCCATGAGGTGAAGGCCTGCGCGCTGGGGCAGGCCTCGTCCTCGCTGATGGCCCGCCACGTGGTCGGCGCCACCGCCGCGGAGCTGCGGGAATTGCGCGATCAGGTGCGGCGGATGCTCAAGGAGGGCGGCCCCGCCCCCGAGGGCAAGTGGGCCGCCTTCGCCGTGCTGGAGCCGGTGCGCGATTTCAAGGCGCGGCACGCCTCGACGCTCCTGACCTTCGAGGCCGTGGTCGACGCCCTCGACCAGATCGCGGCGCGGCGCGCCCCGGTGCAGGCGAGCGCGTGAGCCTGCCCCGCCGCGCCGCGCATGTCGCCATCCGCGGTTACCAGCTCACCCTGTCGGGCCTCGTCGGGCGCCAGTGCCGGCACTGGCCCTCCTGCTCGGCCTACACGGACGAGGCGATAGAGCGGCACGGGCTCTGGGCGGGCGGCTGGATGGGCTTGGCCCGGATCTGCCGCTGCGGCCCCTTCGGCACCCACGGCATCGATCTCGTGCCCGAGCGGCTGCCGGAGGGCGCCGCCTGGCACCGGCCCTGGGCCTATGGGCGCTGGCGGGGCGTCAACGCGCCGGCCACGCCGCTCGCCGAGGAGGTGCACGATCCCCTCCCGGGCCCTTGACGCGGATTCTCGCGCGCTGGCCTTTTCCGGCGGCGCTGCTATGGAGGCGGCCTTGATCCCATCCGCTTACCTGCACGGTGCGCAGGAGTGAGCCGAAGGAGCTTCCATGCCGATCCTGACATTCCCCGACGGCGCCACACGCGCCTACGACGCCGCGGTCACAGGCCGCGCGGTGGTCGAGGGCATCGCCAAGTCGCTCGCCAAGCGCACGGTCGCGATGGCGCTCGATGGCACCGTCCACGACCTCGACGACGCGATCACCCATGACGCGCGCATCGAGTTCCTCGACCGCACCGACCCGCGGGCCCTCGAACTGATCCGCCACGACTGCGCGCATGTGCTCGCCGAAGCCGTGCAGTCCCTCTGGCCCGAGACCCAGGTCACGATCGGCCCGGTGATCGAGAACGGCTTCTACTACGATTTCTACCGCGAGACCCCGTTCACGCCCGACGACTTCGCGGCGATCGAGGCGCGGATGCGCGAGATCATCGCGCGGGACGCCCCCTTCACCAAGGAGGTCTGGGCGCGCGACGACGTGCGGGCGCTGTTCGCCGACAAGGGCGAGAGCTTCAAGGTCGAGCTCGTGGACGCGATCCCGCCGGGCGAGGACCTGAAGATCTACCGGCAGGGCGAGTGGTTCGACCTCTGCCGCGGCCCGCACATGACCTCCACGGGCAAGATCGGCGCGGCCTTCAAGCTCATGAAGGTCGCGGGCGCCTACTGGCGCGGCGATTCCTCGCGGCCGATGCTGAGCCGCATCTACGGCACGGCCTGGGCGAGCCAGGCCGATCTCGACGCCTATCTCCACCGGCTGGAGGAGGCCGAGCGGCGCGACCATCGCCGCCTCGGCCGGGAGATGGACCTGTTCCACTTCCAGGAGGAGGGGCCGGGCGTCGTCTTCTGGCACCCGAAGGGCTGGACCCTGTTCCAGGAGCTGATCGCCTACATGCGGCGGCGCCTGAAGGGCGACTACCGCGAGGTCAACGCTCCCCAGATCCTCGACAAGGCCCTGTGGGAGACCTCGGGCCACTGGGACTGGTACCGGGAGAACATGTTCGTCACCAAGACCGAGGACGAGCGCGTCTTCGCGATCAAGCCGATGAACTGCCCCGGCCACGTGCAGATCTTCAAGCACGGCCTCAAGTCGTACCGCGATCTGCCGCTGCGCCTTGCGGAATTCGGCGCGGTGTCGCGCTACGAGCCCTCGGGCGCGCTGCACGGGCTGATGCGGGTGCGCGCCTTCACCCAGGACGACGCCCATGTCTTCTGCACCGAGGACCAGCTCGCCGCCGAGTGCCTGAAGATCAACGACCTGATCCTCTCCACCTACGCGGATTTCGGCTTCGACGAGATCGTCGTGAAGCTCTCGACGCGGCCCGAGAAGCGCGTGGGCTCGGATGCGCTCTGGGATCACGCCGAGGAGGTGATGACCCGGGTGCTCGCCCAGATCGAGGAGCAGTCCGGCGGCCGCATCAGGACCGCGATCAACCCGGGCGAGGGCGCCTTCTACGGACCCAAATTCGAGTATGTGCTGCGCGACGCCATCGGGCGCGACTGGCAATGCGGCACCACCCAGGTGGACTTCAACCTGCCTGAGCGGTTCGGCGCCTTCTACGTCGATGCCGACGGGCAGAAGAAGACGCCCGTGATGGTCCACCGCGCCATCTGCGGCTCGATGGAGCGCTTCGCCGGCATCCTGATCGAGCACTTCGCCGGCCATTTCCCGCTTTGGCTCGCGCCCCTGCAGGTGGTGGTGGCGACGATCACCAGCGACGCCGACCTCTATGCCCGCGAGGTGCTGGCGGCGGCGGAGGCGGCGGGGCTTCGGGCCGAGCTCGACCTGCGCAACGAGAAGATCAACTACAAGGTCCGCGAGCACTCGCACGCCAAGGTGCCGGTGATGCTGGTGGTCGGGCGCCGCGAGGGCGAGGAGGGCACGGTCTCGATCCGGCGCCTCGGCAGCCAGCAGACCCGCACGGCGCCCCTCGACCAGGCGCTCGCGGAGCTCGTCGCCGAGGCGACCGCCCCGGACTGGCGCCGCCGCGATGCGGTGGAAGCCACGGTGCCGAGCGGGAACGTGGCCCTCGACGCGCATCACGGGGTCGCGGCGGCGCCTTAAGCCTGCCGACAGCCGCCGCACCTTCGTGCGGCGGCTCCAGGGCCGGCCGTCTCGAGGTCAGCGCTTGCGCACGAACTCCGTCCGCAGAACGAGTCCCTTGATGGTGTCGTGGCGGCAGTCGATCTCCTCTGGGTTGTCCGTAAGCCGGATGGAGCGGATGACCGTGCCCTGCTTCAGGGTCTGGTTCGCACCCTTGACCTTCAGGTCCTTGATCAGGGTCACGGAATCGCCGTCGGAGAGAATGTTTCCGGCTGCGTCGAGAACCTTGACCTCCGCGGCCGCCGCGGCGGCTGCCACTTCCGAGGCCGGACGCCATTCGCCGGTCGCCTCGTCGTACACGTATTCGTCGTCGTCCTGGACCATATCTGCCTCCATCGTGAGCCGGACGCCTTCTCGCGACCCTCAGGGCAGCCGGCAAGAGCCCGAGGAGCAGACCGGGACAGATGCGCGCTGGCTTCACTTGGCTTCCGGTTGATCCGTCAGGGGCGGCTCGGCCGGTGGCGAACTCATCCCGACGGCCCAAGCTGTTGACATGTCGGGCTGTTGACCCGTCTCGAATGCGCGACGCCAAGCCAGAGACCTGACCGAACGAAGAACCGGCCTCCGCTTCTCCCGGACAAACTCTAGAACCCGAACGGGTCCGCGAAGGGCAGGGGCCGGCGGCGGACCGGCGTCTCGGGCACGATCGGGCGTCCGATATCCACGGCGACGAGCCCCTCGACCGCGAGCGCCAGCACCGCCGCGACGCCGTCCACCGCATTCTGGACCACCGCCGCGCACTCGACCAAGCGGCCCGTGCCGCATTCGTCGAGGTAGTGCAGGATCCGCACCCGGTCGCCCGCCGACACGAAGGTGCGCCGGCAGGCCATCACCAGCCGCACCGTCGAGATCCGAGGCTCGGCGCGCAGCGTCGCCGCGCTCTCGATCACGAAGCGCCGCCCATCCTCCGCCACCACCGGCTCGCCCGCCACATAGGCGACCCGGAACGGGTGGCGTGCGAGATCCGCCTCCGCCACCACGTCGACCAGCAGCCCCGGCTCGTCCGTGCGCGTCTGCTCGAAATCGGCCGCGTGCTCCACCACCTCCCCGCCCACCAGCAGCCGCGCGGGGGCCGGCGCGGCACGCAGCGACTCGACCGCCGGATCGAGGGCCGCGATCGCCAGGAAATCGGCCACCAGCGCCATGCGCGGCGCCGCGATCGCGGGCGCCGGCATCGACCGCCGGCCGCTGCCGCGCACCGCGCTGCGACGGGTGCCGGGCCGCTCCAGCAGGGCGGCAGGATCGTGCAGGAGAGGGGCGCTCATGGCCGGTCGATGCTCCGGAAACGCGGGCAGGCGCAGGCACGGCGCGCCCGCACT
Organism: Methylobacterium nodulans ORS 2060; assembly: GCF_000022085.1. NCBI lineage: Bacteria > Pseudomonadati > Pseudomonadota > Alphaproteobacteria > Hyphomicrobiales > Methylobacteriaceae > Methylobacterium > Methylobacterium nodulans. Next base: position 7,253,081 of record NC_011894.1, on the reverse strand, counting down.
TCAAGATCTTGCCGCTTCATCTCACAGGAACATTACGCGAACGTTTCTGCCCCGGTCAACGGCACCACAATGCCACTGAGAGAAGCGTTGCCATGATGGTCTTATCCCTCACGCCGCTTTGCGTCGCTCACCCGTCGCAAGGCGGGCGGGAATGCGATGCTTGGACGCGCCTGTGCTTGCATCAATCACGCCAAATCGCTCGCTATTCGATCATCCTTATGCTACAAGAGCATCCGTGGAAGCGGGGGTCCGCGCGACCCCCGCAACCACCTTCGAGCAGGTGAGATCGATCGCATGAGCGCAACGACCGACAAGCAGATCGCGGAGATTCTCGCGACCTACGGGGAGCCGCTGGCCGGCAATGTCTGGCGGGTGCAGGGGACCGCCGTGATCTACCACAAGGCCCTGGAGCGGATCGCCGCCCAGGCCCGCATCCGCTTCGACGCGCCGGTGATCGTGCGGGCGGAGCGCGACGAGGCGGTGATCCTGGTCACCGGCCACATGCCGGGCGCGAACGGCGACCGCACCGAATGGTCGATCGGCGAGGCGCTCATCGGCGTGAACTACCGCGTCTCGGCCAAGCAGGCCGCCTACGTCTTCGCCATGGCCGAGAAGCGGGCCAAGGACCGCGTCATCCTCAAGCTCGTGGGCCTGCACGGCCTGCTCTACTCCGAGGACGAGGCCGACGAGTTCAAGGCCTCCCGCCCGGACCTCCAGCCAGCGGCCAAGGCCAAGGGCGGCCGGGAGCCGGAGGAGGAGGCCGCGGCGGAACCCGCCGAGGTCGCGGCCTCCGAGGCCGACCTCTCCGGGGAGGCCGATCTCAAGGCGCAGATCGACCGGGCGAAGAGCATCAACGCCGTGACCGACCTGATGCTCGCCCCCGAGACACAGGCCCGGCTCGCCGCCATGGCGCCGGGCCTGCGCGACGAGGTGCGCGAGCATGCCAAGCAGCGCCTCGTCAGCCTCGGCTGGCCGGCCAAGAGCCGCAAGGCGGCGGCGGCCTGACGAGCCGCAAGCCGCGGCCCGATTCTCACGCCTTCAGGCGCTTGCGGGGGCGGTCCGGGATCCGGGCCGCCCCTCATCGCATGTGCGGCAGCGCACGCCGCATCGGCCCCATTGGCTGGATCATGAAGGGGGATTAGTCGCTCGCCGCCTTGCTCCGGCCCGCCGCCGGAGCAAGATGCGGCGTGCGGACGCGAACGGACGGATCGGGCAGGGGATCGGCACGTTGTCCTGCTCAGAGCCACGGGCTTGCGACCGACTCGCCCTTGATTCGGCTCATCAAGAGCAAGATGATGCGCTGGTGGTCAAGCTTACGTGAGCCCGCCCGGAGAACCGTTCGGGGCGATGCAACCGGTGAACTGGACGCCCGTTCCATGCCTATGAGCGATTCCGGCGACGCGAAGCCACAACCCGTCATCCTGGTCGTCGAGGACGAACCGGAGGAGCGCTTCCTGGCAGCCACGCTGCTGGAGGAGACGGGGTTCCGCGTGATCGAGGCGGAAACCGCCGAGAAGGCCCTCGCCATCCTGCGCGAGCGGGGCGAGGAGGTGAACGTCGTCTTCTCCGACGTGCGCACCCCGGGACCGATCGGCGGATTCGAACTCGCGCGGATCATCGGCGTGACCTGGCCGCGCGTCCATGTCCTCCTCACCTCCGGCGATGCCGGCGACCAGCCGAGCGATCTGCGGATGTCCGCCACCTTCATCCCCAAGCCCTGGCGGGCGCTCGACATCCTCACGCTGGTCGAGCAGGCGGCCGGCTATCACGGCGGACGCTCCCCGGTGGGGGACGCGAGCGCAGGCTAGAAACGCCTCCCGCGATTCGGCAGGCAGCACGACGCGATGGCGCCGCCGAGGGGCCGCGCGGCGCGCGGCCTGCCCCGGACCGATCGCGAGCTGCGCCTTCATGAATTTCCACCCTTGGCGTAGGGGACCGGCCAAGCGGAACCGGCTTGTCGCGAGTCTGCGCCAAGTTCTCGGCACGAGCGGCGGAGGGGGATTGCACGGCAAGGTGAATGCGCGGGCAGCCCTGATCCGGAACCGGGATGCGAGGCGTTACGCAACCCGGCCGGACCGACCGCGTTGTTACTCGTGATTTGTTGACACCTGCCGCCTCCTGATCCCGTGCGGGTTTCGGGTGGATCCCCAGAACTGGAGACAGGGCCCCGCCCGAAGACGCGCCATGAAGGTGATCCCGAGCAACCATGCGGCCAGTTTCGGCCAGACGCACGCGACGGCCTCGTCGCTGGCGGATGCGCTGCTGCTCGCCAAACTCGGGCATGACCTGCGGCTGCTCTACACCGAGTTGGTCGATCAGCCGGTGCCCGAGGCGCTGAGCCGGCTCATCGCGCGTCTCGACGCGATCGACGCGGAGCACCCCGATCAGGCGTGAGCGGCGCGGCAAAGGCGGGAGGAGGGGCGCCGCGACTGTACCGCGGAAGTGACAGAATCGCCCTACCGTTGCCGCACCACCGATGATGCCTTGAGATTGGGGACGATCTGGTGTGGGTTGGGGCCGATCGACGGTCCGGCCCTCCGCCGGCGGATCCCCGCTGTCTCCCGGTCGCATGCGCCCTACCTCCCGCACCTGCCGCGCCCTCCTGCTGACACTCGGCCTCGTCGCGGGGATGGGGGAGGCGGGCGCCGCCACTCCGCCGCCCCAGCCGAAGGACGGGCCGGGCGGCACCGCCTACATCGCCCAGAGCGTCGTCAAACGGGCCCTCGGGCGCCCGGGCGCGGTCACCTTCGCCTTCTACGGCAACGGCACGGCTCCTGCGGCGGGGCGCCCCGTCGTCGTGTTCCTGCATGCCTGGGGTGCGACCAACCCCCAATCCTACGGCTCCTGGATCGAGCACCTCGCCCGCGAGGGCTACCTCGTGCTGTTCCCGCGCTTCCAGGAGGTGAACCGCACGCGGCCGGCGGATGCCAGCGCGACCGCCGCGAGCCTCGTCAAGGAGGCTCTCGACGCCCTTGCGGGCGACGCGGAGGCCAAGCCCGACCCTGCCCGGGTGGCGCTGATCGGCCATCTGGCGGGGGTGCCGATCGCCGCCAACCTCGCGGCCCATGCCCAGGAGACCGGGCTGCCCGTGCCCAAGCTCCTCTTCGGCGCGATGCCGGGCGGCATCGCCCGGGATGAGAAATCCCGCGGCATCGCCCTGCAGGATCTCGGCCGCATCGCCCCGGCAACGCTGATGATCACCATCATCGGCGACCGCGACGCGCGGGCGGCGGATCTCGCAGCCCGGCGCCTGATGCGCGAGAGCACGGCCGTTGCGCCCGAACGCAAGCTCCTGATGCGCGCCCTTTCGGACGATCACGGTTTCCCGGCGCTCTCCGCCACCCTGGCCTCGCCCGCAGGAACCAACCCGGCCTATGACGCGGCGGCGATCAAGCTGCCGCCCGAGCCGCCGAAAGACGCCAGGCAGAAGCCGCCGCCCTTCAAGTGGTCCGCCGACATGGCGCTCACCGGCGAGCAGACCACCCTGGTGGCCCAGATCAACGGGGCGGGCACCGACAGCCTCGACTATCTCGCCTACTGGAAGACGTTCGACATGGCGGCGGCCGCCGCCTTCGCGGGGCAGGACACCGCCGCCCTGAAGGCCAATCCCCGCTTCACCGACATGGAGCGGTGGAGCGACGGCTGGCCGGTGCGGCGCCTCTCGGCCGAGACCCCGCGTCCGCCGGCGGAGCGGCCCGCCGCCACCGCCGCGACGCCCAAGCCCGCCTCGGCCAAGCCCGCCTCGGCAAAGCAGGCTCCGGCGAGGCCGGCCGGAGCCTCGCGCCCGCGCTACTGAAGGAGGCGGGGACCCGCCATCCGGCCGAGGCTCCCCGCCACCCGATCACGTCTGTCGCCGAACCATGGGGCGCCTCGGCGCAGGAGGCTCAGGAGGTCCCGATGAAGCTCTACCACTCGGTCACGTCTCCCTTCGTGCGCAAGGTGATGGTGACGGCCCACGAACTCGGCCTCGTCGGCCGCCTGGAGCTGCTGCCGGCCGCGGCGCATCCGGTAAACCGGGACGGCGGCATCGTGGCGCATAACCCGCTCGGTCAGGTCCCGACCCTGATCCTCGACGATGGAACCGTGCTCGCCGACAGCCGGGTGATCTGCGAGTACCTGGACCATGTCGGGCAGGGTGGCCTGTTCCCGCGCAACTCGGACCGCTGGGGCGTTCTCGCGGCGCAATCCCTCGGCGACGGCCTGCTCGATGCGGCGCTCCTCGTCGTCTACGAGGGCCGGGTGCGGGCGGAGACCGAGCGCTCGGAGGCCTGGGTCGCGGGCCAGCGCGCCAAGATGGAGAGCGCGCTCCAGCGCATCGAGGCGGTGGCCCCCAGCCTGGGCGACCGGCTCGACATCGGCACCATCACCTTCGCCTGCGCCCTCGGCTACCTGGACCTTCGCTTCCCCGAGATCGACTGGCACGGCCGCTACCCGGCGGCGGATGCATGGTTCGCGCGCTTCAACGCCCGCCCGTCCATGCGGGCGACGATGCCGGCCTGACACCCTCCCGCGTTCCCTTCCCGCGTTCCTTCCCGCATTCTTGGCGCGGCCCTTGCACGCCTTCCCCGGTGCCTCATCCCTCCGATGCATCATCGGGTCACGCCATGAACGACTTCGTCGCGCTCCTCCTCGCCGCGCTCGCCTTCTGCCTCGGCTTCCTGGGGCTCGGGCTCGCCGTGCAGGTCGCGCTTCACTTCCGTCTCGGATCCCCCTTCCTCAGCGAGGGCAACTTCCTCCAGGTGGCGCTGGCTCTGGGCCTCGCCGTCGCGACCTGGCGCCGGGCCATGCGCGCCGCCTAGAGCAGGATCCGTTCACGGTGGACCGGATCCTGCTCCAGGTTTTTGATTGTGCCGCATTGTCTGCGACGAACCGGCATCCACTTCGTCGGAAAATGCTCTAAGGAGCCATGCGGGCGCCGGATGGCGGTCCTGCTCCGCGGCCCGTTGCATGACAATGGCATTTCTCGCGAGTCTCGCGGCACGGGAGAGATGCCGCCATGCCCGACCGCCTCATCGGAAAAGTCGCGATCGTCTTCGGCGCCGGCTCGGCGGGAACCGGCTGGGGCAACGGCAAGGCCGCGGCCGTGGCCTTCGCACGCGAGGGGGCGCGGGTCGTCTGCGTCGACCGGATCGCCGGGGCCGCCGAGGAAACCGCGCATCTCATCGGCGAGGAGGGGAACGAGGCCGAGGCCATCGCCGCCGACGTGACCGACAGCGAGGCGGTGGCGCGCGCAGTGGCCTTCACCGAACGGCGTTTCGGCGGGATCGACATCCTGCACAACAATGTCGGCCTCGCCGAACCGGGCGGCCCGGAGGATCTCGACGAGGCCGCGTGGCTTCGCGCGATCGAGATCAATGTCGGCGGCGTCTGGCGCACCTGCCGGGCGGTGCTGCCCGGGATGCGGGCGCGGCGCCGGGGCGCGGTCGTCAACATCTCGTCGGTGGCCTCGATCCGCTGCTCCGGCGCGCCGGTCTTCGCCTATGCGGCGGCCAAGGCTGCGGTGAACCAGGCGACGGTGGCGGTGGCGATACAATATGCCCGCGACGGCATCCGGGCGAACGCGATCCTGCCGGGCCTGCTCGACACCTCGCTGCGCGACGATTGCCGCACGGCCGGCACCCGCGATGCCGGGCGCGACCGCCTCGTGCCCCTCGGGCGGCTCGGCGAGGCCTGGGACATCGCGCATGCGGCGGTGTTCCTGGCCTCCGACGAGGCCCGCTTCATCACCGGGGTCTGCCTGCCCGTGGATGGCGGCCAAAGCTGCTGCATGGCGGCGCTGAGCTAAAGCCGGGTGCCGGCGGGGAGCCCGGCCTCCATCGCCTGCGCCACCGGCGCACCGTGGCCGATGCGCCACAGAGCGGCCATACACGCCCTGGTATGAAGGGTGCTTCGCGGAGTTCGTCCGCCGGTCCCCCCTTCATACAGGTCTCCTGCCCGCATGATCGTCGTCGAGGACACCACCGGCCCGGCCGGGCCGCATCCCGTGCTGGCCGTGACCGGTCTTGCCCGCGAGGCGCGCCTCGCCGCGGGGCCGGGCGTCGCCACTCTGGGCGCGGGCGGCGATCCGAAGCGGCTGCGGGAACTCCTGAAGGAGCGGGTCCGGCCCGGCTGCCGGGCGGTCATGAGCATCGGCATCGCGGGCGGGCTCGACCCGGACCTCGCCCCCGGCGACGTGGTGGTGGCGACCGGCGTCGTCGCGGCGGGCCACCGCCAGGCGGCCCATCCGGAGGTGGTCCGGGCCCTGGCCCTGCGCCTCGCCGATGCGCCGTTCCGGGTGGTGCGGTCGGATCTCGCGGGCGTCGACGCGGCCGTGCTGTCGCCCTACGCCAAGGCCACGCTGCGCACGGAGACGGGCGCCGCCGCCGTCGACATGGAATCCCACGTGGCGGCCGCCTTCGCGCAGGCGCACGGCCTGCCCTTCTGCGCGGTGCGGGTGGTGTGCGACCCCGCCGACCGGGCGCTGCCCGCCGCGATCGCCAAGGCCCTCAAGCCGAACGGCGAGCCCGATGTGCTCGCCGTCCTGTCGGCGCTGGCGCGCCGCTCCGCCAAGGTGGGCGGGCTGGTGCGCCTCGCCCGCGATTCCTCGGCGGCCTTCGCCTCGCTAGGCCGCTGTCGCGCGCTTCTTGGCTTCGGCCTCGGCGTTCCGGATTTCGGAGAGCTTCTGCGCGACGTTGCGTGAGAACACGAACTCCGCCGGCCGCTGATTCTCCAGCGAGATCTCGGGGGCCATCTCGCCCTCGGTCTTGATGCCCTTCAGGGCGAAGACCAGCGGCTTCCAGGGCTTGCGCACCGAATCGACCACCGAGGACGCCTCGTAGCCCGAGTGCACCATGCAGTCGGCGCATTTCTCGTAGTTGCCAGTGCCGTAGGCGTCCCAGTCGGTGGTCTCCATCAGCTCCTTGAAGGTCTTGGCATAGCCTTCGCCGAGCAGGTAGCAGGGCTTCTGCCAGCCGAAGACCGTCCGGGTCGGGTTGCCCCAGGGCGTGCAATGGTAGCTCTGGTTGCCGGCCAGGAAGTCGAGGAACAGGCCCGATTGCTGGAAGGTCCACTTCTCGCGGCCCTTCTGCTTGCCGAGGCGGAACACGCCGCGAAAAAGCTCCTTCGTGGCCTTGCGGTTGAGGAAGTGCTGCTGGTCGGGGGCGCGCTCGTAGGCGTAGCCGGGGGAGACGGTGATGCCGTCGATGCCCATCCGGGTCACGCTGTCGAAGAAGTCGGCGATCCGCTCGGCTTCCGAGTTGTTGAAGAAGGTGCAGTTGATCGTGACTCGGAAGCCGAGGTCCTTCGCCTTCTTGATCGCCGCCACCGCCTTGTCGTAGACGCCGCGCTGGCACACCGACTTGTCGTGCATCTCCTTGTCGCCATCCAGGTGGATCGACCAGGTGAAGTACGGGCTCGGCTTGTACTGCGAGATCTTCTTCTCGAGCAGCAGCGCATTGGTGCAGACGATCGCGAACTTCTTCTGCGCGATGATGCCTTCGACGATCTGCGGCAAGTCCTTGTGCAGCAGAGGCTCGCCGCCCGCGATGACGACGACGGGGGCGCCGCACTCGCGAACCGATTCGAGCGCCTCGTCGACCGGCAGACGCTTGTTCAGGATCTCGTCCGGATAGTCGATCTTCCCGCAGCCGGCGCAGGCCAGATTGCAGCGGAACAGCGGCTCCATCATCATCACGAGCGGATAGCGCTTGCGGCCCGTGAGGTGCTGCTTGAGGATGTAGCCGCCGATCTTCGCGACGTACCGTAGGGGGATGCCCAAGATCGAGGCTCCTTGTCTTGCTTGCAGGGGTGGAACCGCGGGTCCTTAACGCGAAAAGCGGCGGAATTCCAGCGACCTAGGTTCGAATGGCTCTAACCATGCCCCAAACCCGGCGGTAAGGCAAAGCTAACTCGCTCTTCGAGCCCCTCCAATGCCGAGATCGCAACCGGGGTGCGACGCTGCAGCGCAGCAATCACCTCCCGCACGACCGTTTCGGGGGTCGAGGCGCCGGCCGCGAGGCCGATGGTCCGGGCCTGCCCGAGATCGATTCGGTCGAGATCCTGCGCCCCCTCGACGAGGTGGCTCGGCCGTCCGGCCTCGCCGGCGATCTCGCGCAGGCGATTGCAGTTCGAGGAGTTGCGCGCGCCGACGACGAGGATGAGGTCGGCGATCTCGGCCAGCGCCCGGACCGCCGTCTGCCGGTTCTGGGTCGCGTAGCAGATGTCCCGCGTGTCGGGGCCCACAAGGTCGGGAAAGCGCGCCGCCAGGGCCGCGATGATCGCGCGCGTGTCGTCGACGCTGAGCGTGGTCTGGGTCACGTAGGCGACTGGGGTCTCGGGGCTCAGGTCGAGCGCCGCCACCTCCGCCACGCTGCCGACGAGATGGACCGGGCCGTCGACCTGGCCGAGCGTCCCCTCCACCTCGACATGGCCCGCATGCCCGATCAGCACCAGCACGCGCCCCTGCGCGGCGTAGCGTCGGGCCTCGGCGTGGACCTTGGCGACGAGCGGGCAGGTCGCATCGATCGTCGGCAGGCCGCGGGCCTCGGCTTCGGCCTCAACGGCGCGCGGCACCCCATGAGCGGAGAAGATGGTGAGGGCGCCGTCCGGCACCTCGTCGAGGGATTCGACGAAGCGGGCGCCCTTCGCCTTCAGATCCGCGACCACGCGTCCGTTGTGGACGATCTCATGGCGGACATAGACCGGGCCCGAGGACTGCGCCAGGGCCCGCTCCACGGTCTCGACGGCCCGCACCACCCCGGCGCAGAAGCCCCGCGGCTGGGCCAGGACGAGTCTCACGCCGGTCTGCTCGGGTCCTCCCGCCACCTCGAATCCCCGCCCGATGCGCCAGAACGGCCGCTTTGCGCCCGATCCGGCGCATGCGTGGCGCTGACGGGCCGTCTTAAGGCGGCGATCCTGCGCGAGTAAAGCTCAAGCTTGCCCCTGCGGCCATGGCTCCGCGCAGGCCGCTGCAACTCTCGCGTCCCGGACCCGTTTCGAGCCAATGCGTTGCAATCCCTCTTTCGGCCCACTACTTAGCGCGCCATCGTCCCGGAACGACCCAGGGGCCGCCCGGCTTGCCCGGAGGCTGCGCCCTCCGGCATCGTTCCCCGCCATGGATCGCGGTTCGCGGAGGCTCGGGATGCGGAATCGACGGGATCCGGGCAGGGCCGCGCCGTGCGGCCCGGGCACCTTCCCCCAACCGTAGGCAAGGCAACGTGATCGAACGGCTCGTCGCGCTCTCCGTCCGCCAGCGCTGGCTCGTCCTCGGGCTGGCGGTCGCCATCACCCTCGCCAGCGCCCTCACGGCCGCGCACCTGTTCCGGATCAACACCGACGTGGAGCGGCTGATCTCCCCGGATGTCAGCTGGCGCCAGGACGAGATCCAGTTCGAGCAGGCCTTCCCCCAGCGCAGCAACCTGCTGGTGGCGGTGATCGACGCCCGCACGCCCGAGCAGGCCGACGAGGCCGCCTCCCGCCTCGCCGAGGCCCTGTCCAAGCACAAGGACCGCCTGCCGGTCGTCTACCGCCCCGATGGCGGGCCCTTCTTCGACAAGAACGGCTTCCTGCTGATGTCGCAGAAGGAGCTTGAGCAGACGACGGAGCGGCTGGTGCAGCAGCAGGGCCTGCTCGGCCCGCTCGCGGCCGATCCGTCCCTGCGCGGCATCCTGCAGGCCATGGGGCTCGGCGCCCAGGGCGTGAAGGGCGGGCAGGCCAAGATCGAGGACCTGACGCAGCCGATCGGCCAGCTTAAGGACACCTTCGAGGCGGTGCTCAAGGGCGAGCCCGCCCGGCTCTCCTGGCAGCTCCTCCTCTCGGGCGGCAAGGCCGAGACCGGGGATCTGCGCCGCTTCGTCATCACCCAGCCCAAGCTCGATTTCGACGAGTTGCAGCCGGGAGCCGACGCCACCGCGCTCATCCGCCGCACGGCCCGCGAGCTGAACCTGACGCCGCAGAACGGCGTGACGGTGCGGCTCACCGGGCAGGTGGCGGTGGCGGACGACGAGTTCGCGACCCTCTCGGACGATGCGTTCCTCAACAACTCGGTCACGGTCGGGGCGATCGTCCTGTTCCTGTGGCTGGCGCTGCGCTCGCCCAGCCTCGTGGTCGCCGTGATGATCACGACCTTCGCGGGCCTCGTCGTCACGGCGGCGCTCGGGCTCCTGATGGTGCGCGAACTCAACCCGATCTCGGTCGCCTTCGCGGCCCTGTTCGTGGGGCTCGGCATCGATTTCGGCATCCAGTTCGCGGTGCGCTACCGGGCCGACCGGTTCACCCAGCCGGACCTTGCCAAGGCGATCCGCAAGGCGGCGCACGGCGTCGGCTGGTCGCTGACGCTGGCGGCGGTCTCGCTGCTCGCGGGCTTCTTCTCCTTCCTGCCCACCGATTTCCGCGGCGTGTCCGAACTCGGGCTGATCGCGGGCGTCGGCATGATCGTCGCCTATCTGTTCTCCCTCACGCTGCTCCCGGCCCTCATCGCCGTGATGAAGCCGCCGGGCGAGAAGGAGGAGGTCGGCACCGCCTCGCTCGCCAAGGTCGACCACTGGATCATCGACAACCGCAAGCTGGTGCTGGTGCTCACCGGGCTCGTCACGGTCGCGGGCCTGCCGCTCCTCTACTACCTGCCCTTCGATTCGAACCCGATGCACCTGCGCAGCTCGAAGGTGGAATCGGTCGCGACCTATCTCGACCTCGCCAAGGACCCGCAGACGAGCCCCAACACCATCGACGTGCTGGTGCCGAACCGCGATGCCGCCGCCCCGATGGCCGAGCGGCTGCGGGCGCTGCCGATCGTCGCGCGGGTCGTCGACATCAACACCTTCGTGCCACCCGACCAGGACCAGAAGCTCGCCACGATCGAGGATGCGGCGAGCGTGCTCGGGCCGGTCCTGAACCCGCCCCGCGTCGCGCCGCCCCCGAGCGACCGCGAGGTGGTGGCGGCGATCAAGTCGGCTTCGACGGCCCTGCGCGGCATCGCGGGCAACGGCGAGACCGGGCCCCAGAAGGAGATCGTCGCCTTCACGGAGACGCTCGACCGCCTCGCCAACGCCACGCCGGCCCTGCGCGAGGCCGCCGCCGCCGCGACCGTGCCGGACCTCAAGGGCCTGCTCGCGCGCCTGAGCGGCCTGCTCTCGCCCGAGAAGATCACCCTCGAGAACCTGCCGGAGCAGATCCGGTCCGAATGGATCGCCAAGGACGGCCGCGCGCGCCTGGAGGTCCAGCCCAAGGGCAACTCGAACGACAATGCGGTGCTGCACCGCTTCTCCAAGGAGGTGCTGAGCGTCGCCCCGCACGCCACCGGCGCACCGATCGCCACCACCCGGTCGAGCGGCACGATCCTGGGCTCCTTCATCGAGGCCGGCCTCCTAGCCCTCGCCTCGATCTTCATCATCCTGTCGGTGGCCCTGCGCCGGCCCTGGGACGTCGCCATGGCGCTCGGGCCGCTGGTGCTCGCGACGCTGTGGACGCTGGAGGCGCTCTATCTCATCGGCATGCCGCTCAACTTCGCCAACATCATCGCGATGCCGCTGATGCTGGCGGTGGGCGTGGCCTTCCACATCTACTACGTGATCGCGTGGCGGGCCGGCGTCGCCGACATGCTGGCCTCCAGCCTGACGCGGGCGATCTTCTTCTCGGCGCTGACCACCGGCACGGCCTTCGGGTCGCTCGTCCTGTCGAGCCATCCGGGCACGGCGAGCATGGGCAAGCTGCTCGCGCTCTCGCTGTTCTTCACCCTGCTGGCGGCCTTCTTCATCGTGCCGGCCTTCCTCGGCCCGCCGCCGAAGCCCGAGGAAAAGGGCGCGCCCGCCAAGGCGCGAAAGCGTGCTCGGGAGCCGGAAGGCGTGGTGGCGCGGCGAGCCGTGTAGCGCGCGCGCCGCCGACATCACAGGAACCCCTCTCCCGGGTGGGAGAGGGGATCCCGCGCGGACTCGTCTCGGAGGGAATCAACCGGAAGCCGTATGAAACCGGCTGATTGTGCGCTCCCGCCTGCGGCAGCCTCACCGGCACCTCAGCACGAGGAGCGGGGAGGCTTCCACTGAAGTCGGTTTCTCATCAGGGTCGCGGCGGCTCCGACGCGCGTCGGCTTGGCCCCTCTGGGCACAGCCATCTCCGGTTTCGACTTGGGAGCGGCTGCCGGGACCAGCGGGCCAGCGGTCCCGCTTCGGATGCCGCCTGCTCTACCCGGACTGACTATATGAGGAAGTCCGAGAAGCCGCCGAGCACCGCGCCCGAGGCGGCGAAGGCGGCCCGGCTCTCCGGCGCCGTGAGCGCTGCCAGCTCCTCCGCATAGGCGTAGCCCGGCGCCTCGCCCGGGAACCCGCCCGCCGTCGCCGGATGCGCATAGAGCTCGGTCAAGCCATCCGGCAGGTGCCGCAACAGGCCGGCAACCCGGGCCGGCGTCATCCGGCCGGACCAGGCGAGGCCGAGGACGCCGTCCGGCACGAGGAGCCCGGCGCGTCGCGCGCGGTGCCCGAGCCATGCGGCCCAGGGCGCCGTATCGAGGGCGAGTCCCGGCGAGACAGCGGGCTCCGCCCGGCGCAGCACCGCCCGGTCCTCGCGCGGCACGCGCAGGGCCCGCATGCCGTAATCCCGGCCGATCGCCAGAACGAGGCCCGCGATCACCGGATGCACATGGAAGTGCTTGTGCGCGTTGACGTGGTCGAGGGGGAGCCCGGTGGCCCGATAGGCCTCGAACTGGGCCCGGATCTCCGCCGCGAGCTGGCGGCGGGCGCGGGGCTTCACGGCGAGGTCGAGGCCGAGCCGCCCCATGTCGCGGCGCAGGAGACCGTCGGCATCCACGAGGTCGGGCAGCTCCGAGGCCGGCCGCAGCGGCCATGCCTCCACCATGACGAGATGCAGCCCGGTGCGCAGCGACGGCATCCGCTTCGCCCGCGCCACCGCGTCGGACGCGGCGGGGGCGGCCACCATCAGGCTCGCGGCCGAGAGGATCCCGGTCCGGTGCGCCGCCTCGACGGCCTCGTTCACCTGCGGCGACAGGCCGAAATCGTCCGAGGTGACGACGAGGCGCTTGGGGGATGCGGTCATGGAGGAAAGGGCCGGCGACAAATCATACCAACGGCCTGGGCTGCTGACGTAAGCCAAGTGCTGCCGCAGCGGGCCGTTGACCCACCTCGAATTGTCGATGCCAAGCCTTTGGCTCGGCGAAAATCCGAGAACGGAACCACCGGTCATTCTCAATGACCGTTGGGATCAGAACCCCTCTCCCGGACGGGAGAGGGGTTCCGTGTGCAACGGTCCCGAGGGCCAAGCGTTACGCGGCCTTGGCGGTGCCGCCCGCCTGCCGCTCCTTGAGGAAGCGGTAGAACTCGACGCCCTCGCGCAGACGGCGCTTCATCATCTCGGGCGAGCGCACCATCTCGCCGACGATCGAGGCGATCTTCGGAGCGCGGAAGTAGAACTTCCGGTAGAAATCCTCGACCGAGTTGAAGATCTCGGTGTGGGACAGGTGCGGATAGTGCAGCGGCGCGATCTGCACACCGTTCTCGTCCACGAGCTCGGCATTCGCCTCGTCGAGCCAGCCGTTCTCCACCGCCTGCTTGTACAGGAAGGTGCCCGGATAGGGCGCGGCGAGCGAGACCTGGATGGTGTGCGGGTTGATCCGGGTGGCGAACTTGATCGTCTCCTGGATCGTCTCCTTGGTCTCGCCCGGCAGGCCGAGGATGAAGGTGCCGTGGATGGCGATGCCGAGATCGTGGCAATCCTTGGTGAAGCGCTCGGCCACCTCGACCCGCATGCCCTTCTTGATGTTGTGCAGAATCTGCTGGTTGCCGGATTCGTAGCCGACCAGGAGCAGCCGCAGGCCGTTGTCGCGCAGCACCTTCAGGGTCTCGCGCGGCACATTCGCCTTGGCGTTGCACGACCAGGTCACGCCGAGCTTGCCGAGCTCGCGGGCGATTTCTTCCGCGCGGGGCAGGTTGTCCGTGAAGGTGTCGTCGTCGAAGAAGAATTCCTTCGTCTGCGGGAACGCCTTCAGGCAGTACTTGATCTCCTCGATCACGTGCCCGACCGACCGCGTCCGGTAGGTGTGGCCGCCGACCGTCTGCGGCCAGAGGCAGAAGGTGCAGCGCGACTTGCAGCCCCGGCCCGAATAGAACGAGATGTAGGGGTGCTTGAGGTAGCCGATGAAGTAGTTCTCCATCACCAGATCGCGCTTGTAGACGCTGGTGACGAAGGGCAGCTGGTCCATGTCCATCATCACCGGCCGGTCCTCGTTGTGCACGATGACGCCGGAAGCGTTGCGGTAGGACAGGCCCTTGATCTGCGACAGGTCGCGGCCCTCGGCGACCTCCTTGCAGGTGAAGTCGAACTCGTTGCGGGCCACGAAGTCGATGACCGGCGCCTTCTCGAGCGACCCCTGCGCATCCACCGCCACCTTGGCGCCGATGAGGCCGGCCTTGAGGTTGGGATTGGCCGCCTTCAGTGCCGCGACGGTGGCGACGTCCTGCTTGAAGGACGGCACCGAGGTGTGGAGGACGACGAGGTCGAAGTCCTTGGCCTGCGCCGTCACGTCCGCGAGCTTGAGGTTGTGCGGCGGCGCGTCGATGAGCTTGGAGTTCTCGACGAGGGCCGCCGGCTGGGCGAGCCAGGTCGGGTACCAGAACGACTTGATCTCGCGCTTGGCCTGATAGCGGGAGCCGGCGCCGCCGTCGAAACCGTCGAAGGTGGGGGCCTGAAGGAAGAGGGTGCGCATCGGGTTCGTCTCGCGATGGGGTTCGGGGCCGCGGGAGGGCGGCCGGATCAGGTCGAGCGGGCGCCGGATTCCTGCGCGAGGCCCGGCTCGGGGATGAGCGTGCCGTCAGCCACAACGCGATAATCGTGACCTTTCCAAGTCACCGCGCCGGAGACGAAGCACCACGCGAAGCCGGCAAAGGAGACCAAGTCGCGAATCGGCAGCAGCCAATAGGGATGGGGCGCGAGGCCGAAGGCGCGCTCCACGCACAGGCACAGGACGATGCGGCAGGTGAGGGCGAGCGCGGCGATCGCCAGCCCCTGCGGGCTCGTGTCCGGCATCAGGGCGCCGATGAGGGCGAGCGGGAAGGCATGCGTGACGAGGCTGCCCGCATAGCCCGCCGGATCGACGTTGCGGATGGTGCGGTTCCAGCGCGTCTCGTGCCGCCACAGGTCGGAGAGCGAGGTGTCGACGCAGGTATGGCCGATCGTGAAGTTCGGGATGGCGATGATTCCGCCGCCGGCGCCGCGCAGCGCCGCGCCGAGCGCATAATCGTCCGCGAGGTCGTCCTTCACGCGCTCGAACCCGCCGATCGCCGCGAGCGCCTCGGCCCGGAACGCGATGGTCGAGCCGAAACAGGGCTCGGCAAGGCGAAATCCGGTGCCGACCAGCACGTTCGGCAGGAATTGCGTGTCGATGGCCAGCGTCGAGAGCTGCGCCCAGACCGTCCGGTAGGCCGGCACCCCGTGATAGAGGCAGGTCACGCCGGCCACGCCGGGCTGCACCAGCTCCGCGACGATCCGCTCCAGGTAATCGGGCGCCACCACCATGTCGCTGTCGGCCAGCACCACGATCTCGTGGGCGATCAGCCCCGCCATGTTGATGAGGTTCGAGACCTTGCGGTTCGAGCCGTGCTGGCGGGGATCGATCACGAGATCGATGCGCAGGGCCGGGTGCTCCGCCCGCAGGCGGTTCACCACCGCGATGGCCGGATCGGCGGCGGTCTGGACACCGAAGATCAGCTGGATCGCGCCTGCGTAATCCTGGCGGCAGAAGGTCGTCAGGTTCTCGTAGAGGTTCGGCTCCGCCCCGCAGAGCGGCTTCATCAGCGTCACGGAAGGACGCGGCGCATTCGCCGCCAGCGCCGGCGCGCGCCTGCGCGCCGCGCGGCCCGCGAGCCACGCCGCCACGAGGGCATAGACGCAGCCGGCCACCGCGAGGCTGAGGAACAGGGTCGAGATCCAGGTGGAGTCCATGAGCGGTTCCGAGGACGCTGGCGGGCCGCGGGGGCGGCGAATCGGGGCCTCTCGACCCCGCGGGGTCAGGGCTTCGCGGCGCCGGGCTGGTCCGAGGCGCCGCCGACCGCGGCGTTCGGCGCCGAACCCGGATTCGGCGCCGGGGAGGGCGCCGCCAGCATCGTGGCGGTGGTCTTGCGCATGTATTCGAGGAGCGCGTCGGCCCCGCCGCTCTTGAGCGGATCGCTGAAGTTGGTCCGCAGGGTGCCGGCCTCGCTGATCGTGCCCTGCAGATAGACGTCGGTGATCTTGCCCTCGGCGTTGGTGATGTAGTCGACGGGCGATTCGTCCCCGCTCGCGTCGATGGCGGTGCTGCGCACGATGCGGCCGCTGCCGCGCGGCTCGCTCTTCGGCGGCACGCGGAAGCGTCCGCCCGCCGCCGCGGAGAGGCGGGTCGCGTAGGTGGCGGTGAGATAGGGACCGAAGGCCTCGATCAGGGCGGCCTGCTTGTCGGCCGGAATGTTCTTCCAGCGCGAGCCGATCGCCAGGCGGAGCATGGCGGGCAGGTCGAAGGACTCGGCCATGGGGGCCGTGAGCACGGCCACGCGGCCGCGCACGTCCGGGCTCTTGAGGGCCTCCTGGAACGCCTCGGTCATCCGCCGCACGGTCGCGACCGCCGGGTCGTCGGCGGCCCGGGCCGGCTGGAGTCCGAAGCCGACGGCCGCCAGGCCGGCCGTGACGAGGCCGGCGCGCAGGATCTCGCGTCGATTCCGCACGTGCGTCACTCCCCCCTTTTCGCGTCGGCAGCCGCCGCGACGGACGCCGCATAGCCGTAGGCCGGATCGAGGGGCGCCGGCATCGGCGCCGCCCCGAACACGCTGCGCAGAGACGAGCGGATTCCGGTCGCCTCTCCGCGCGCGCGATTCTCCAGAGCGTGCCAGAGGCCGAGGCTCGGCACCCCGACCAGCAGATCGGCCACCCGCTTGACGAGCGAGAGCGCGAGCGCCGCCTCCGCCGGGATGCCGAAGACGGCGCACAGCGCGATCAGCCCGCCCTCCTGGGCGCCGAGGGCGCCCGGCACCGCGAAGGCCGCGCCGCGCACGGCCTGCGCGAGGCTCTCGATGACCAGGGCCTCCAGGAAAGCCGTCCCGTATCCCATGAAGCGTAAGGCCACCCACACTTCGAGGGCACCGATCACCCAGCCGACGAGGTGCAGCCCGACGGCCGAGGCGACGCGGCGGGGCGCCCCGTAGAGCCCGCGCAGATGGGCGTAGAGCACGTCGACGGCGCCGAGCGCCCGCCACTCGCGCCCGCTGGCGAAGCGCCGCATGGCGGCCTGGAGGAGTCGGTGCCCGGAGCGCCGCTGCACGAGGTAGAAGGCGCCGAGCGCCGGCGCCGCGACCGCGAGGCCGACCGCCACGTAGCGCACGATCGGCCCGTCGCCCCCGAGCGCGACCAGGATGCCGAGCCCGATCACCGTGAACAGGAACTGGGTCAGCGCCTGGAGCATCAGGTCGACGAACATGCTCGCGCCCGCAAGCCCGCCCGCCACCTTCTGCAGCGTCAGGAGACGCGCGCCGATCAGGTCGCCGCCCACCTGCGCCACGGGCAGCAGCGTGTTGATGCCCTCGCGCACGAAGCGGATCGACACGCAGGCCCGCAGGGGCGGCCGCCCTTCGGCGGGGAAGACCACCCACCAGGCGAGGCCCGCCCAGGCCACCGCGATCACGCGGGCGAGCACCACGAGCGCAGCGCCCCAGCCCGCAGCCCAGGCCGCCTCCATCACGGCCTCGGGCCCGGAGGAAACGAACAGGCCGATCGCGGTGCACAGGCCTGCCGCCAGGGCCAGGGTGGTGAGACGCTTCATGGTCCTCTTTCTGTTGCCGCGGCCGCCTTCGGCCCCGGAATGCGCGCCATTCGTGCAACGGGTGCGGCGCAAAACATCAGCGTGCCGCCCGCGACGTTGCAGCTTCACCACGCCTTGTCTATCACCGCCCGGACACACTGCCGGGCAAACCGGAATTGCGGTCATCTCGACCCGATTCTTCGGAAGCCCTCGCAAGTGTTTGGCGCTGGGCGCTTTTTCCGGTCCGGGCGTCGAAACCGCCCCGATGCGGATGCGCCCCGGATGAGGCCGATTTGCAACGGCCAAAGGGGAGACACACAGGCTATGGACCGGGAGACGACCATCGATACGGGGCACGACGTGCTCGACGAGGCCGCCAGCCAGGACCTGCTCGCATTCAACGCCGCGTCGGCCCCGAACCGGGCCGTCTCTCCCCATTCTCCGGTGATGGCCTGGAACGAGTGGGATCCCCTCGAGGAGGTGATCGTCGGCAGCCTTGAGGGCGCGACCATCCCGACCCACCACCTGACGGTGATCTTCAACCTGCCGCGTGCCGCCCAGCCCTTCTACCGCTTCGCGTCGGGCTGGAAGTACCCGAAGTTCATGAAGAAGCTCGCCCAGGCCGAGCTCGACAACTTCATCGCCATCCTGGCGGGCGAGGGCGTCACGGTGCGCCGGCCCGACGCGGTCGACTTCTCGAAGAAGTACAAGGCGCCGCGCTGGTCCTCCCGGGGCTTCTGCGTCGCCTGCCCGCGCGACCCCTACCTCGTCATCGGCGACGAGATCATCGAATCGCCGATGTGCTGGCGCTCGCGCTACTTCGAGGGCGATGCCTATCGGTCGCTGTTCAAGGAGTATTTCCGGGCCGGCGCCCGCTGGACCTCGGCCCCGCGGCCCCAGCTCACCGACGACCTCTACAACTACGACTACCGGGTGCCGAACCTGAAGGCCGGCGAGCCGATGCGCTACACGGTCAACGAGTTCGAGCCGGTCTTCGACGCGGCCGATTTCGTGCGCTGCGGCCGCGATATCTTCGTCACCCGCTCCAATGTCACCAACCTGATGGGCATCGAGTGGCTGCGCCGTCACCTCGGCCCGGGCTTCCGCATCCACGAGATCGAGAGCCGCTGCCCGCAGCCGATGCACATCGACTCGTCGTTCATGCCGCTCGCGCCCGGCAAGGTGCTGGTCAACCCCGACTACATCGACGTCGAGCGCCTGCCCCCGATCCTCAAGAAGTGGGACGTGCTGATCGCCCCGCGCCCCGACCCCGTCGAGGGCTTCATGAGCAAGATCTCCATGTGCTCGCCCTGGACCTCGATCAACGTGCTGATGCTCGACGAGAAGAAGGTGGTGGTCGACGCGAGCCAGCCCACCCTGATCAAGGCGCTGAAGGACTGGGACTTCGATCCGATCCCGGCCCCCTTCCTGTCCTATGGTCCGTTCGGCGGCTCCTTCCACTGCGCCACGCTCGACGTGCGCCGGCGCGGGACGCTGAAGTCCTACTTCTGATCAGTCCACCAGCGGCCGGGCCGATCTGACGGATGAAACCGGCCGCAAGGGCGCCCCATGGCAGCCAACTCCGGCCCTCATGCTGAGATGCTGGCGATCGAAGATCGCACGGAGCCTCTGGCCGGCATCAGCCGGCACGCACGCCTGACCGCTGGTCCGAGCCTCTGGTGGGACGGGATCACCGCTCAGGGGTGCTTCGAGGCAGCCTGCGCGATCTTCGATCGCCTGTGCGATCTGCGATCGCCCGCGCCTCAGCAGGAGGAGCGGGGCGGCTGCCACGCAGGTCATACGGTTTCCGGTTGATCTGTTCGGAGACAAGAGGGCGGCGCGGGATCCCCTCTCCCGCACGGGAGAGGGGATCCCGCGCCGCCCTCTTGTCTCCGAACAGATCAACCGGAGACCGTATCAGTCTCAATTTCGAGTGGGGGAATGCGCGTCCGGCGCTCCCGGGTGAGGGCTTGAGGCCGGGGGCGCCCGGAGGCCGCAGGGAACCAGGCGCCGCCCGGCGGTCGGGCAGCGCGCAGGGTCAGCGCTGCGCGTCGAGCGGTCCCTTGTCGGTCCAGTCCGGCGGCAGGCCGATGACGTCGCCGATGATGCCGTCGACGCCGGGGGCACGGCCGAACACCTGGCAGTCGGGATCGAGCGGGGCCTCGCCCAGCATGGTGACGCGGATCCGGTCGTAGGTCGGAATGGTGGGTCCCGCCTGGAGGGGGTCCTCGCCGGTCGCGAGGAGATAGCCGAAATCCTGGCCGAAATCGCCGGCGAGGTCGTAGGCGTCGCTGCCGGCGGAGAAGCGGGCCGGGTTGGTGAAGGAATTGGCGGCGCCGGCCCAGATCATGGCGGCCCGCTGCTGGCGGCGGGCATCGACGGCCTCGGCCTCGACGGTCAGGTCCCCGAGCCCGATCGGCACGCGCGGGACCGGGATCCTGCCGATGGTTTCGGCGAAGCCGGCTCCCACCTGGGCAGCGATCGTGATGGCTGCGGAGGCGCCGATCGTGGCGCCTGCAGCCGGCACGTCGGTCAGGCCGACATGCGTGATGGCCGAGCGGACTGTCAGGTCGGCCTTGCCGGACGAGACCACGTCGTAGCGCAGGGACAATTCGTAGCAGAGGGCGCGGTCAGCCGCGTTGGCGATCAGCCGCCGCTCGCGCGGGGTGAGGGCGGATCCCGACACCGCCTCCGGGAAGGAGGTCGGGATGATGCGCACCGTCCGCATGCCCGCCAGGGCCGCCTTGTCGACGAAGAGCCGAGCCTTCGTGGCGGTCGCCTCGGTCGGCGCCAGGCGATCGTACCGGGAGATGAGGCCTGCCTCGGTCAGCAACGGCGTGCCGCAGCCTGCCGCCGAGACCATGAGGGTCGCTACGGCACCGAAACGGACGGCCCGTGCCTTCACGACAGCCTTGAGCAGCTTCCGCATTCACTCGCTTCCCGCGTCAGGAGGATGAGCGTCCGCGGGACCGCTCCATCCGGGCACGCGCCATCGGCCCAAAGCCGGACGCGGCAGTGATTGCGCAAGCCTAGCCGTTCCGCCTCGGGCCGAGAAGTCGCTCGCATCCGGGCCGGCTGCTTCCGCACGAGCTGTAACGATTGGGCCACATTCGGCCGGTGCGGCTCCCGGAGGACGGCCCCGATCCGCATCGCCATGCTACGCTCACAGTGCAGGCCGCAACCTGCGCGCGCAGTCGCGGGGCGCGATTCGCCGTGGCCCCGACAGAGAATCGGATCCCGCCGCTCCTGGAGCGGATTCTAGGCCCCCCGTGCCGTCGGCATCATCGCCATCGGATCGAAATCCGCCGCTGGGGCCCTGCGCGCGCGCAGGGCCGGCAGCACCCGCTCGCCGAAGACCTCGATGAAGGCGGCTTGGCTTCCGCCGACCTGATGCAGGTCGATGCTGTCGAAGCCCAAGCCCGCGCAGGCCGCGATGCGGTCGGTGATGGCCGCGAGGTCCGACGAGACGAGAACCTGTGCGTGCATGTCCTCGGGCCGCACGAAGCGGGCGGCGGCATCGAATTCCGCGGGGCTGCGCAGCTCCCAGGCGACCGGGCTGCCGAGCTGGTTGAAGCGCCACGCCGCATGCGCCTGGTGCAGCGCCTCGGCCGGGTCGCGGGCGAAGCTGAGGTCGAGCTTGAGAAAGATCGGCTTGTCGGCGCCGCCATTCTCCCGGAAGGCATCGACGATGCGCGCGAGCGCGTCCGGCCGGCAGCCCACGGTCAGGAGCCCGTCCGCCCAGGTGCCGAGCCAGGCGGCGGTCTCCTGGGTGGTTGCGGCGCCGACGAGGCGGGTCGGCGTCTCGGGGCGCGACCAGATCTTCGCGTCGAGCGCCGAGACGCGGCCGCGATGCGTCACGGTCTCGCCGGCGAGCAGAGCCCGCATGATCTCGGCGCCCTCGCGCAGGCGGGCATTGCGCTCGGCCCGGTCGGGCCAGGGCGCGCCGGTGACGGATTCGTTCAGGGCCTGCCCGCTGCCGAGCGCGACCCAGGGCAGGCGGCCCGGATACATCTGGCCGAGCGTCGCCACCGCCTGGGCCAGCACCGCCGGGTGGTAGCGCCAGCCGCCCGGCACCGTGATCACCCCGAAGGTCAGGCGCTGCGTCGCCTGCAGCGCCGCACCGAGCCAGGCCCAGGCGAAGCCGGACTGCCCCTGCGCAGGCGACCAGGGCTGGAGATGGTCGGAGGAGAAGGCCGCGTCGAAGCCCGCCTGCTCGGCCCGCTGCACGAGGCCGATGAGGTCGCGCGGGGCGACCTGCTCGTGCGAGGCGTGATAGCTGTAGAGCGTCATCGAGGACTCCCGCGCCGGCATCCTCCCAATGCACAAGGCCGGCCGGACCTGCCTGCGTCAGGATGTCCGTCTCATGCCAACGGCATTGAAAATGCCGTTGGCATCACATCCCGACGGCGACCCGACGGCTGTTGCTCTGCTGGAGGTTGCGGTAGCGGGCAAGCGCCCAGAGCGGGAAGAACTTCGCGTAGCCGTGATAGCGCAGGTAGAAGACGCGCGGGAACCCGGTCGCCGTATAGCGGTCCTCGGTCCAGAGCCCGTCCGCCCCCTGGCTGCGGGTCAGGTAGTTGATGCCTCGCGCCACTGCCGGGCTGTCCGCCTCGCCCGCGGCCATGAGCCCGAGGAGCGCCCAGGCGGTCTGCGAGGCGGTGCTCGGCGCCCGCTCGTAGCCGCGATATTCGAGCTTGTAGCTCGCCGCGTCCTCGCCCCAGCCGCCATCCGGGTTCTGGATGGTGGTGAGCCAGTTCACCGCCCGCCGCACCGGCTCCGAGGCCGGGTCGACCCCAGCGGCGTTCAGCGCGCAGAGCACCGACCAGGTGCCGTAGATGTAGTTCATGCCCCAGCGGCCATACCAGCTGCCATCCGCCTCCTGGTCGGCCAGCAGGTAGGCGACGCCCCGGTCGAGGGGCGGGCAGCTCTCGCGCGTCTCACCGAGCTGCGCCAGCATCGAGACGCAGCGCGCCGTCACGTCGGCGGTCGGCGGGTCGAGCAGCGCCCCGTGATCGGAGAACGGGATGTAGTTGAGGTAATGGTAGGTGTTGTCCGCGTCGAAGGCCGCCCAGCCGCCGTCGCGGCTCTGCAGGCCCTCGACCCATTCGCGCGCCCGCGCGATCGACTGACCGTAATCGGCCGCGTCCGGGCCGGGGCTGCGGCGCACCTGCGCCCGGTCCATCGCCATCACCACCACGGCGGTGTCGTCGAGGTCCGGATAATGCGGGTTGGCGTACTGGAAGGCCCAGCCGCCCGGCCGCACATTCGGCTTGGAGGCGGCCCAGTCGCCCTTGATGTCGAGCACCTGCAGGGGCTTGAGCCAGTCGAGGGCGCGCTTGGCGTGCCGCTCCGCCTCGACGCCGCCCGCCTCCATGAGCGCATGGGCCGAGAGCGCCGTGTCCCAGACCGGCGACAGGCAGGGCTGCACGTAGGCCTCGTGCTCCTTGACGGTGACGAGCTTCTCCACCGAGGAGCGGGCGGTCGCGACCAGGGGGTGATCTTCGGGGTAGCCGAGCGCCTCGTACATCAGCACCGCGTTGACCATCGCGGGGAAGATCGCGCCGAGCCCGTCCTCGCCGTTCAGGCGCTCGCTGACGAAGGCCACCGCCTTGTCGATCGCCCGGGCACGGGAGCCCGCCGGGAACGAGCCCTCGACCTTCTGCAGCACCTTGTCGATGGCGGCGAAGACCGGGCGCCACGGCGAGGATTCCTGCGGGCCGGCCGGCCAGCGTTTCACCCGCTCCGGCGGCTCGACGAACAGCTCCTGGATGCCGATGCCCCGCGGATTCCTGGCCCGCGGCTTCTTGGCCTGCAGCACGAAGAGCGGCACCATCACGGTGCGGGCCCAGTAGGACACCTTGTCGAGGTGGAAGGGGAACCACCGCGGCAGCAGCATCACCTCGACGGGCATTACCGGCACGGCGCTCCACGGCACCTCGCCGTAGAGGGCCAGAAGGGTCCGGGTGAAGACGTTGGCGTGCGCGGCGCCGCCCCGGCGCAGGATCGCCTCGCGGGCGCGGCGCATATGCGGCGCCTCGATCGAATCGCCGATCATCTTGAGGGCGAAATACGCCTTGACGGTCGCGCTCATGTCGAACGGGCCGTCATGGACGAGGGACCAGCCGTCGTGCTGCGCGCTCTGCGTGCGGCGCAGGTAATTGGCGATCTTGCCCTCGAGCTCCGCGGAGGGGATCGAGCCGCGGAAATGATGATAGAGAATGTACTCGGACGGGATGGTGGCGTCGGCCTCCAGCTCGAAGCACCAATGCCCGTCGGGGCCGGCGAGCCGCATCAGAGCCTTGGACGCGAGCGACACGCGCCGCTCGACATCGTCCAGCGTGATGTCCTGCGTGCTCATGCGGTGCAGCGTCTCGACCTTTCCCACGATTCTCTCGCCTTCTCCTGTTCGGGCGGCCCGCCCTGCCGCCGCTTTCGCCCCGATTCGCGGCGATGCAAAAAACGCCGCATATGCTCAAGCTGTTCCGATTGGCGCAGCGCCGCGTCAAGCGGCCCCGCGCTGCGCCTCTCTTGCCTGGGTCTCTCTTGCCTGGGTGAAGAGCGCCGCCGCCACCGCGCCGGACCGGATGGCGCCCTCGATGGTCGCCGGCAACCCCGTCGCCGTCCAATCTCCCGCAAGCGCCAAGTTTGCGAGGTGCGTTCGCGCACCTGGGCGCCGCGCCGCTTCCAGCGGCGTCGCCGCGAAGGTTGCGCGCTTCTCCTTGACGATCTGCCAACGGGGCAGCGGGGCTCCGGCCTGGCCGGTGAGACGCGCAACCTCGTCCCAGATTCGGTCCGCGAGTTCCTCTCGGGGCGTCTCCAGCAGCCGGTCGGCTCCGCTGATCGTCACCGAGAGCCGGTCCGGATAGGAGAACAGCCACTCGGTGAGGCCGCCGACGACGCCGAGCAGCAGGGGCGAGCCCGGCGGCGGCGGCACCGCGAAATGCGCGTTGACGATCGAGCGGTGCGCCTGCGGGGCCGCGAGCCCCGGGATCAGATCGGCGGCAACCCAGGCGGGCAGCGCCATCACGACGGCATCCTCCGGCCCCAGCGCCTCGGTCCCATCGCTGAAATCCAGGGCCGCGACGCGCTCGCCAGCGAGGCTCAGCGCCCGCAGGCGCCGGCCGAAGCGGATCTCCGCCCCGGCCCGCGCGAGGAAGGCGAGAGCCGGCTCCACGAAGGCCGCGGAGAGGCCCGCCACCGCCACGAGCGGACGGCAGGCCCGCCCGCCCGCACCGAGCGTCTCGCGCAGGATGGCGGCGGCGAGGCCCGCATCGCTCTCGCGCGGCTCGGTGTTGAGGGCGGCGAGCAGCACCGGGCGCCAGAGCCGGTCCCAGAGCAGCCCCTCGCAGGCCATGCTCTCGCCGATGGTCGCGGCCGAGGCCGCCTTCCGGCCCGGGGGGCGGGCGGTCGCCCGCAGGATGCCGAGCGGCGCGAGGTAGTCGCGGGCGCGGCTTCCAGGCACCCGGCGGCTCGCGTCGAGCACCCACCAGGGCAGGCGCCCGGCATTGGGGCGCAGGGTCCAGCGCTCGCCCGTCCGCAGATCAGCGAACGGGAAGGCGGCCTCGGCCGGTCCGGTGAGCGCATCGGCCGGCGCGCCGACCGCCTTCAGGAAATCGAGGGCGTCGCGGTTGCCCGACAGGAGCAGGTGGTTGCCGTTGTCGATGGTGAGGCCAAGCGCCGGGTCGAAATAGGAGCGGCAGCGACCGCCCGCCTGCTTGGCGGCCTCGTGCACGACGACGCGCCGGCCGCCGCGCGTCAGCTGCACCGCCGCCGAGAGCCCCGCGAGCCCCGCGCCGAGAACGTGGATAGTCCCCGCCATCACAGGATCCCGTGCCGCAGGAGGACGCCGATCAGCGCGAGCTTGCCGGGCTTCACCCGGGTGCGGGGCGCCGCCCAGCCGCGCGCGAGGAGCCCATCGAGGATCAGGTGATAGGCCGCCGCCATGATCCGGGGCGCCTTGGTGGCGCGCCGCGGCGCGGCGGCGATGATCCGCCAGGAAGCTTGGTAATGCGCCTCGGCCTCGGCGGCGAGCGCCGTGCAGACCTCGGCGAGACGCGGGTGGCGCAAGGCCGCCTCGGGCGTCGGGTGCGACAGGCCGATCGCCGCGAGGCGCTCGCGCGGCAGGTAGAGGCGCCCGCGCTCGGCATCCTCGTCGATGTCGCGCAGGATGTTGGTGAGCTGCAGCGCCCGGCCGAGATGGTGGGCGAGGGCGCGGCCCGGCTCCTCGGCGAGCCCGAAGATCCGCACCGAGAGCCGCCCCACCGCGCTCGCGACCCGGTCGCAGTAGAGGTCGAGGGTGGCAGCGTCGGGCGCCACGATATCGGCCTCGGCATCCATCGCCATGCCGTCGATGACCGCGAGAAAATCCTCGCGCTTCAGGCCGAAATCCCGGACCGGACCGGCGAGCGGGGCGAGGCGGGGCGCAGGGCGCCCGGCATAGAGGGCGTCGATGTCGGCCCGCCAGCGGTCGAGCTCGGCGGCGCGCTGGTCGCGCGCCCCGCCATCATCGGCGACGTCGTCCACCGCCCGGCAGAAGGCGTAGACCGCATACATGGCGTCGCGCTGCGCGGCCGGCAGCAGGCGCATCGCCGCGTAGAAGGACGAGCCCGCGGCCGGCAAGGCCGGGGATTCGGGGACGGAGGAAGGGGCGGGCGAGGCGAGGGCGGTCACGGGCGGGCTCCCCGCACATTGGGCAGCAGGCGCCGCCGGAAGGGCCGCCGCGCCAGGCAGGCGCCCGCGGCCGAGAGCGCGATGAGCGCGAAGGCGGCCTTGCCGTGGTGCACGGGCTCGCTCAGCGGGTCGCGCGCCGTGAGCCCGCGGGCCAGCGCCACCGCGAGACGGTGGATCGCCGCGATCTCCAGGGAGAGCCGCGTGTCCTCGATCAGGTCGGGGAGCGCCCTTCCCTCGTGCAGCAGGTCGAGGCAGCGATGGGCGAGGGTGCCGATCACCGCGCGCAAGGCCGGCGAGGCGCGCTCGGCGCCGAGCGCGGCCACATCGACGCCGTGCGTGGCGAGGAGATCCTGCGGCAGGTAGACCCGGTCGAGCTGGCGGAAATCCTTCCCGCAATCCTGCAGGTGATTGATGATCTGGAGCGCCGCGCAGATCGCGTCCGAGGCCGCCCAGGTCGCGGCCGGATCCTCGCCGTGCACGTCGAGGACGAAGCGCCCGACCGGCATCGCCGAGTAGCGGCAATAGTGCATCAGCTCGTCGAAGGTGGCGTAGCGCGACTTCCTCGCATCCATCCGGAAGGCGTCGAGGAGTTCGAGGGCGTGGCACGGGGGCAGGCCCCGCCCGGCCAGCGCCGCCTTCAGGGCGGCCGCCTCCGGATCGGCCGGACCGGCGCCGGTGAGCGCGTCCGCGAGCCCGTCGAGGAGCGCGATCTTGCGCTCGGGGCTTAAGTCCGAATGGTCGGCGACATCGTCCCCCGCGCGCACGAAATTGTAGAAGGCCAGGATCGGCCCCCGGTGCCGCGGATGGACCAGGTGCGACGCGACCGGGAAGTTCTCGTCGCGATGCGACTTGCCGGAGCGCGCCTCGGTCGCGGTGGTCATCGGATGTATCCTGCCTGACGGAACCATGCGACGGCATCCTCGAGGCCCTGGCGATAGGGCCGCGCGGAGTAGCCGAGTTCGGCCCGTGCCTTGGCGTCGGAGAAGAACATCCGGTAGCGGGACATCCGGATGCCGTCGAGGGTGGCCAGCGGCGCCCGGCCCGTGACGCGGGCGGCGAGTTCGGAGACGAAGGCGACCGGATAGACCGCCGCGCGGGGCAGGCGGAGGGTCGGGGCTTTGCGCCCCACGATCCCGGCGATGTCCGCGAGCATCCGCGACAGGAGCACATTCTCGCCGCCCAGGATGTAGCGCTCGCCGATGCGCCCGCGGCGCAACGCCAGCAGGTGGCCGGCCGCCACATCGTCCACATGGGCGAGGTTGAGGCCGGTATCGACGAAGGCCGGCAACCTGCCGTTCGCCGCCTCCACGATGATGCGGCCGGTGGGCGTCGGCTTGACGTCGCGCGGGCCGATCGGCGTCGAGGGGTTGACGATGACAGCGGGCAGCCGGTCGCGGGCCACCATCTCCTCGACCACGCGCTCGGCCACGACCTTGCTGCGCTTGTAGGCGCCGATCGCGGTCTCGGGGGTGAGCGGACGGGTCTCGTCGGCGGGCGTGCCGTCGTCATGCGGTTTGATCGTCGCGACGCTCGACGTGTAGACGATCCGCTCCACGCCCGCATCGAGGGCGGCGCGCATCAGCACCCGGGTGCCGTCGCGGTTGGTGCGCACGATCTCCTCCGGGTCGGGCGCCCAGAGGCGGTAATCGGCGGCGGCATGCACGAGGTAGCGCATGCCCGCCATGGCCGAGGCGACCGCGGCGGGATCGCGCATGTCGCCCTCCGCCACGGCGACGTCGGGCCAGGTCAGGTTGGTGCGCGGGCTCGTCGCCCGCACCAGGATGCGCACCGGGAAGCCGGCGCCCCGGAAGACGTCGACCAGCGCCGAGCCGAGAAAGCCGCTCGCGCCGGTGATCAGCACCGGGCCGACCTCCGGCCGGGCATCAGACGGGGGGCGGTCCGAGGCCTCGATCATGCTCATGCCGTGGGTTCAGGGATCACCGCCGCGCCCGCGGCGACGGCGGCAGGCGGCGGGGCCAAAGGCCCGCCGCTTCTGCCATTTCGGGGCCCGGCCGACAAGGCGACGAGGCCCGCGAAGGCGTCGCGGCGCGGAACGCGTGCGGTTCCGCGGACAGCGTGGCGTTCCGGCACCACCGGTCAGACGCGCCGCAGGCGCGTCCGCTCCTTGCGCTCTTCGGGCAGCAGGTCGGTGACGGTGCGGACGATGGCAGGCGCGTCGAGGCCGGCCTGGGCGTACATGCGCTCGGGGCTGTCGTGGTCCTGGTACACGTCCGGCAGCGTCAGGGTGCGCACCCGCACCGTGCCCGCATCCAGCGCCCCCCGCGCCGCGAGCAGATGCAGCACCATCGCCCCAAAGCCCCCGGTCGAGCCCTCCTCCAGCGTCACCAGCACCTCATGGCTCCCCGCCAGATCCAGGATCAGCGCCTCGTCCAGCGGCTTGGCAAAGCGCGCATCCGCCACCGTCACCCCGATCCCGCTCTCCTCCAGGCGGTCCGCCGCCTTCAGCGCCTCCGCCAGCCGCGTGCCCAGGCTCAGAAGCGCCACCCGCGCCCCTGGCGGCCGCCGCAGCACCCGGCCCTTGCCGATCGCCAGCACCTCGCCCCGCTCCGGCAGGTCCACCCCCACGCCTTCGCCGCGCGGATAGCGCAACGCGATCGGGCCGGCATCATGCGCATGCGCGGTCGCCACCATGTGCACCAGCTCCGCCTCGTCCGCCGCCGCCATCACCGTCAGGTTCGGCAGGCAGCACAGATAGGCCAGGTCGAACGCCCCCGCATGCGTCGCCCCGTCCGCCCCCACCAGCCCCGCCCGGTCGAGCGCAAACCGCACCGGCAGGTTCTGGATCGCCACGTCGTGCACCACCTGGTCGTAGGCCCGCTGCAGGAAGGTCGAGTAGATCGCGCAGAACGGCCGGAACCCCTCCGCCGCCAGACCGGCCGCAAACGTCACCGCGTGCTGCTCGGCGATCCCCACATCGAAGGTGCGCTCCGGATGCGCCTTGGCGAAAATATCCACCCCGGTGCCCGACGGCATCGCCGCGGTGATCGCCACCACCGTCTCGTCCGCAGCCGCCGCCTTGACCAGGCTCTCCCCGAACACCCGGGTGTAGCTCGGCGCATTCGGCTTGGCCTTCACCTGCTGGCCCGAGAGCACGTCGAACTTCACCACCGCGTGGCCGCGGTCGGCGGCGGCTTCCGCCGGGGCGTAGCCCTTGCCCTTCTGGGTCACCACATGCACCAGCACCGGGCCCTCGGGCGCGTCGCGCACGTTCTTGAGCACCGGCAGCAGATGGTCGAGATTGTGCCCGTCGATCGGCCCGACATAGTGGAAGCCGAGCTCCTCGAACATGGTGCCGCCGCCCGCCAGGATGCCGCGGGCGTATTCCTCGGCCCGCGCCGCGGTGTCGTAGAGGGCCTTGGGCAGCAGCCGGCCGAACTGCTTGGCGGTGTCGCGCAAGGAGCGGTAGGTGTCGCCCGAGACCAGCCGGGCCAGATAGGCCGACATCGCCCCGACCGGGGGGGCGATCGACATGTCGTTGTCGTTGAGGATCACGATCAGGCGCGAGCGCAGCGCCCCGGCATTGTTCATCGCCTCGTAGGCCATGCCGGCCGAGATCGAGCCGTCGCCGATCACCGCCACCACGTTGCGCCGCGCCGGCGTCTCGCCGCGGGCGCGCGCCGCCGCCTCGGCCAGATCGCGGGCGATCGCCATGCCGAGCCCGGCCGAGATCGAGGTGGAGGAATGGGCCGCCCCGAACGGATCGTAGGGGCTCTCGGCCCGCTTGGTGAAGCCGGACAACCCGCCGCCCTGGCGCAGGGTGCGGATGCGGTCGCGCCGGCCGGTCAGGATCTTGTGCGGATAGGCCTGGTGGCCGACATCCCAGATCAGGCGGTCGTCGGGGGTGGTGAAGACGTAGTGCAGCGCCACCGTGAGTTCGACCACCCCCAGGCCGGCCCCGAGATGGCCGCCGGTGACCGACACCGCGTCGATGGTCTCGGCGCGCAACTCGTCCGCGAGCTGGCGCAGGTCGCTCTCCGGCAGGGCGCGGAGATCCGCCGGATCACGGACGCGATCGAGGAGGGGGAGAACCAGTGCTGACAAGATCGTACACCCGTGGTTGAAGCGTTGCGACAGCCCTGCTCGGCGTGCTGAGGGATTCAGCGAGGAATTTCAATATCATCCGGCGCAGGGCGGACAGCCTCGCATCGAACGCCCTTTATAGCCGATCAGGGCTGGGTTGCCATTCTGATGTCATGATCATCGTGGCCGCGGCGGTGCGGTGTGTAACAAGTCTTAATAACATTCTGAACCCCTGCTGAATCGGATCCGGCGCCGACGCCTGGGACGGCTTTCCTGGCGTGGGTTAGAATCTGTCCAGGGGCAGGGACACCATTTCGCCGTCCGGACATCCGATCCATCAATGCCTTGGAGTCCATCGGGCGCTTCAAAAAGGGTCCGACGGACTCTAGAACGCGATCACGCCGGACGATCCGGCGTGAGGGCCTGTCCCCAGGGTGAAGTGCGGATGCGAGCGCGGATGAGAGCCTGGCTTGCGGCGGGCGGCTTCCTGATGGGGGCCGCCGCCGGGCAGGCCGCGGATGCGCCCCGGCCGGCCGTGCCGCCGCCGAACGCTCCCGCCTCGGCCCCCGGCGGAACCACCTGCGACCTTTTCCTGCACTGCGTCTGGAACCCGCTCTACCGGCCACCCTGCGCATGGCGCTGGCGCCCGACGCCGGAGGGGCCGCGCAAGGTGCGGGTCTGCTTCTGAGCATGGCCGCGCGTCTGCTTCCCGTCCTGCTGCTGCTCGCCGCGAGCCCGGCGCTGGCCGATTCCTGCCCGGAGCAGTTCGCGGGCGGAAAGCCGCCGGTGCTCGCCAATCCGCGGCTCGCCGCCGACGCGACGCTCCTCTGCTACCAGGCCTTCGCGGTGCTGCATTCGGGCCTGTCGCGCACGCCGCTCTACGCCGCCGAGCGGCTCGACCGCGCCCGGGTCGAGGCCGCCCGCCGGGTCGACCGCGTCGACGCTTTCCACGATGAGGCGCGCCTGCCCGTATCCGAGCGGGCCGACCTGTCGGACTACGTGGGCAGCGGCTACGACCGGGGCCATCTGGCGCCCTCGGGCGACATGCCGGACCCGGATTCGCAGGCGGAATCCTTCAGCCTCGCCAATATCGTGCCGCAGAATCCGGACCTGAACCGGCACCTCTGGGCCGGGATCGAGAGCGCCGTGCGGGCACTCGCGGCCGAGCGGGGCGAGCTCTTCGTCGTCACCGGCCCGACCTTCGAGGGCGGCAACGTCCAGGCGCTGAAGGGCCGCGTTCTCGTCCCGACGCGGCTGTTCAAGGCGGTCTACGATCCACGCCGGGGTGAGGCGGGCGTCTACCTGGCGCGCAATGCCGAGAATGCCGGCTGGGAGGCGGTCTCGCCGGCCCGGCTCGCCGAGATCGCCGGGATCGTGGTGTTTCCGAGCCTGCCCGAGGCGGCCCGCAGCCGCGTGATGCCCCTGCCGGAGCCCCGCCGCGACGAGTTCGCCGGCGGCCACCGCCCGCGCAGGCCGGAACCCTCGTTCCTCGACTGGCTCGCCGCCGAGTTGACCCGGATGGCCAAGCGCGCGCTGCGCGAGGCGATCCGCTCGCTGTTCTAAAGGATTGTCGGGAGGACCGACCATGTCCGCTTCGCCCCGCACGCTGATCCCCTTCGCCGACGACGCAACCGTGCAGACCCTCGGCCCGCTCACGGTCGAGAACGGCACCGAGCGCGTGGTCCTGCACGGCTCCCTCGAACTCGCCCGCGACCGGCTGAGCCTGGAGCGGGCGCGGGCGCTCAGGCGGATCCTCGACGCGGTGGTGACGGCGCTCGAAGGGCAGGACCTGCCCGAGGAGGCGCCGAGGCCAGAGGGGCGGACGCAGAGCGTGAAGAACCCGTTCGGGTAGTGGAGCCGGCGCCGTGCGGTCCGGCCCGGAGGAGCGTGGTCCCCCCGCTCCGCCCGCCCGGCCCGCCTTGCACCCCCCCGGCCGCCCTGGTATCGCGGAGGGCACCCCATTTCATCGCGCGGACGCCCGCGCCGGCGCCCGTCACGGTCGGCCCGGCGCATCGGCACTGCGGGACCGCGCCGCTCGACCCAAGAATCGCCTCATCAAGGATCGCCTCATGGCCCGTGAGTTCATCTACCACATGCGGGGTCTCACCAAGACCTACGCGGGCGGCAAGAAGGTGCTCGACAACGTGCACCTCTCCTTCTACCCGGACGCCAAGATCGGCGTGCTCGGCGTCAACGGCGCCGGCAAGTCGACCCTGCTGCGCATCATGGCGGGCATCGACACGGATTATACCGGCGAGGGCTTCGTCGCCGAGGGCGCGCGGGTCGGCTACCTGCCGCAGGAGCCGCAGCTCGACCCCACCAAGACCGTGCGCGAGAACGTCATGGAGGGGGTCGCCGAGAGCCGCGCCATCCTCGACCGCTACAACGACCTCGCGATGAACTATTCCGAGGAGACGGCGGACGAGATGACCCGTCTGCAGGACGAGATCGAGGCCAAGGGCCTGTGGGATCTCGATTCCAAGGTCGATCAGGCGATGGACGCCCTGCGCTGTCCCGGCGACGAGGTCGCGGTGGAGACGCTCTCGGGCGGCGAGCGCCGCCGCGTCGCCCTGTGCCGGCTGCTCCTGTGGCAGCCCGATCTCCTGCTCCTCGACGAGCCCACCAACCACCTCGACGCCGAGACCGTGGCCTGGCTCGAAGGGCATCTGCGCTCCTATCCGGGCGCGATCCTGATCGTCACCCACGACCGCTACTTCCTCGACAACGTCACGGGCTGGATCCTGGAGCTCGACCGCGGCCGGGGCATCCCCTACGAGGGCAACTATTCCTCGTGGCTGGTGCAGAAGCAGAAGCGGCTCGCCCAGGAGGGCCGCGAGGAGGAGGCGCGCCAGCGCACCATCGAGCGCGAGCAGCAATGGGTGGCGGCCTCGCCGAAGGCCCGGCAGGCCAAGTCCAAGGCCCGCATCGCCCGCTACGAGGAACTCGTGGCGAAGTCGCAGGAGAAGGGGCCGAGCACCGCCCAGATCGTCATCCCGATCGCCGAGCGGCTCGGCAACAACGTCATCGAGTTCGAGGGGCTCGGCAAGGCCTTCGGCGACCGCCTGCTCATCGACGACCTCACCTTCAAGCTGCCGCCGGGCGGCATCGTCGGCGTGATCGGGCCGAACGGCGCCGGCAAGACCACCCTGTTCCGGATGATCACCGGCCAGGAGAAGCCCGATGCGGGCACGATCCGCATCGGCGAGAGCGTCAAGCTCGGCTATGTCGACCAGTCGCGCGACACGCTCAACCCCGACGCCACCGTCTGGCAGGAGATCTCGGGGGGCAACGACGTCCTCTATCTCGGCAAGCGCGAGATCAACTCCCGGGCCTATTGCGGCGCCTTCAACTTCAAGGGCTCGGACCAACAGAAGAAGGTCGGCGTCCTGTCGGGCGGCGAGCGCAACCGGGTGCACCTCGCCAAGATCCTGAAGAGCGGCGCCAACGTGCTGCTCCTCGACGAGCCGACGAACGACCTCGACGTCGACACCTTGCGGGCGCTGGAGGAGGCGCTGGAGGATTACGCCGGCTGCGCGGTGATCATCAGCCACGACCGCTGGTTCCTCGACCGCATCGCCACCCACATCCTCGCCTTCGAGGGCGACAGCCACGTGGAGTGGTTCGAGGGCAACTTCGCGGATTACGAGGAGGACAAGAAGCGCCGGCTCGGCGTCGATTCCACGATTCCCCACCGGATCAAGTACAAGAAGTTCAGCCGCTGAAGGGTCCTGCCGGGGCCCGCGCCGGCGGGCCCCTCGGCCGGAACGGATCCGGCCAACGGGGTGTGTGGTGAACGAAAAAGATCCCATGCGGGTGGACGGCAGCTGGTCTTGGTAGGCTGAGGCTGCCAGGCATCAGCATGAGATCGACCGATGATCGACCAACCTTCGACCGGGGCTGCCGTCCGAGATCAGGCTAACACGCTCTTCATCTCGCTCGAACTCAGTAAGGCGCGCTGGATGCTGACCGTGAGCGCGCCGGGAGCCGAGAAGATCTCGCGGCACTCCGTGAGCGGTGGAAACGCAGAGGCGCTGCTGGAGGTGATCGCGCGATTACAGGCATCGGCTGCCAAGCGTCGCAGCGCCGCTGTCCCCGTGGTGGTGATCCAGGAGGCAGGGCTCGACGGGTTCTGGATCCATCGTCTGCTCACGGGCCGCGGGATCACGAGCCACGTTGTTGATCCGGCCTCGATCGCGGTGAACCGGCGGCATCGGCGGGCCAAGACCGATGCCCTCGACGGCGAGACGCTGCTGCGCACACTCATGGCGTGGTCGCGCGGCGAGCGTCAGGTCTGCTCGATGGTGCAGCCGCCCACCCCTGAAGCGGAAGATCGTCGCCGGCTGGCGCGCGAGCGCGGCCGGCTCATCAAGGAGCGCATTCAGCACTCAAACCGGATTAAGGGTTTGCTGGCCAGCCAGGGCGTGAGCGCGTACGAACCTCTGCGCCAGGACAGACGGGCGCGGCTGGATGCGCTTACGACCGGCGACGGCCGTCCCATCCCCGAGCGCCTCAGAGCCGAGATCGTGCGAGAGATCGAGCGGCTCGAACTCGTTCTCTCGCAGATTGCGGCCGTCGAGCGCGAGCGCGATGCGCTCCTGGCCGAGGCGGCTGCAGCCGATCGGGATGCCGTGCCTGCTGCCTTGCTGCGCCTGCGGGGGATCGGACCGGAGCTGGCCTCGCTTCTCTGGCTCGAAGGGCTCTTCCGCCGCTTCGGCAATCGTCGGCAGCTGGCGGCGTATGCGGGTCTGGCGCCGAGCCCGTGGCAGAGTGGCGGCCTGGAGCGCGAGCAAGGCATCGCCAAATCCGGCAACCCGCGGCTGCGGCACGCCATGATCGAGCTGGCGTGGTTCTGGACCCGCCATCAGCCCGGCTCGGCCTTGAGCCGCTGGTTTGCCGAGCGGGTCGGTGCGGCGCGTGGCCGGGTGCGGCGCATCGCCATCGTGGCGCTCGCGCGCAAGCTGCTTGTCGCTCTCTGGCGCTACGTGACTGACGGCATTGTCCCGCAGGGCGCGGTCTTCAAGGCCTGAGGGATCACACGGATCCCGCGGCCTGGCTCGCGACCGGGCGCGGGATGCGGGCGAGCGGCGACCGCGCATGCCCCCTGGCGTCCATCAACGCCGTGAAAAAGGATGGTCCCGCTCTTCCGAGCCGACGCCCTCAAGCAGGAGGGATCAGGGTGCAGGCGCCAGTGCGCGCCGACCGGATGTGAGGTGATGCGGTCGTTGCGGCTGCATGAGAGACAGGCTCGGACCGCGATCGTCGAGAACTGGGTAAATCACGAGGGAGGCACCCTTGACCTGAACCACCCCATGTGAGGGGTCCCGGACGGGACCCCTTTTTCGATTGGCCGAACCGATCGCTCTAGAGCCGTGCCCGTTTCGGTTGAGACGGCCACGGCTCTCAAGCTCTTGATATGACGCGCTCCCTTGCGCCGAACCGGCCTCCACTTCGGCGGGGAGCGCTCTAGCGGGTCGACTGGTAGAGCGAGGCGCCGGCGGTGACAGGGGCGGTGATCGCCGAGAAGACGCTGAGCACCTTCTGGACTTCGGTGAAGGGCGCGTTCGAGACGTAGACGAGATCGCGGTTGCGCATCCGGAAGGCCTGGGTGATGAACAGGCTGTTCGGGTCGCGCATGTTGACGCGGTAGACCACCGGAACCTGGGGCGCGCCGAGAAGCGGGCTGTTGGGGCGCAGGCGGCGCACCACGGAGGCCGGCTCGAACCGGAACAGGAACACGCCCGCCGGATCGGCCTGGAAATCGCGCAGGCCGCCGGCCTTGGCGAGCGCCTGGGCGAGGGTGATGCCCTCCGCCTGGAACGGGATCTCGAAATTCGCCCCCGTCGCGCCCGTTGCCAGGAAGGTCTGCGGGTCGCGCACCAGGGTGAGCGTGTCGCCCGGGCGCAGATAGATGTTCTCGCGCGGGTTCGACACCACGGCGGTGAGCGGCACGGTGGCGGTGGTCCGGCCGCGGGAGAGGCGCACGAAGGTCTCGCTCACCGGGGCGCGCACGCCGCCGGCCGACGCGATCACGTCGAGGAGACGGTCGCCCTTGGTGGAGAGCGGGATGCGAGCCCCCGCCGTCACCTCGCCCGTCACCGTCACGACGGTGCTGGCGGGCTGGGTCACCGTGACGATGACCTGCGGCTCGATGGCCTTGCCGGCGAGTTCCTGCTCGATCTGCGCCTGCACCTCCTGCACGCGCTTGCCCGCAACCTGGATCCGGCCCGCATAGGGCATCGTGATCGCCCCGTCGCGAGTGACGACCTGCGGCGGGATGGTCGCGGATTTCGAGCCAGCCGAGAAGCGGTCGGGGAGGAGGGAGCCGGAGAACAGGCCGCCGGTGCTCGCCTCCCAGATCGTCACCGTGATCACATCGCCGACGCCGATCACCGGCTCGACCGAGGGCCGGCGGTCGCCGAAGGAGGCGAGCAGGCTGTCGAGGGGGCGGCCGCGCAGGGCCTCGACCACGGCGGGGTTGACGTCGATGATCTCGTAGCGGGCCAGCAGGCCCTGGTCGGTGGCGACGTCCGCGCCCTCGGTCACGGCGCTGGTGGACGGCCCGGCTGCGGGCAGAATCGCGCTGCAGCCGGACACCGCGAGCGCGGCGCAGAGAGCGATCGGCAGGGGGCGCATCCGTTCCTGGCTCGTCCTTATCCGCGTGAGCTTGGCTCCTATCCCAGTCCGGACGGGCTGTCCGTGGCCAAGGTGTCACAGTGCCGAGGGGAGCCGGACGGCTCCCCATACTTCCCGCTGCTCACAGGCGCGATGACGCAGCGGAAACCGGACCTTAACCTCTGCGCGCAGCGCGGCGATTGGACCCGCCCGCCCCGGCAGGGTAAGACCCGGCCTCGCGGAGGTTGGGGAGCGCATGGCAGGACAGATCGGCTTCACGCCCCCCGACCTTCCGGCGCGGGCGGGCGGTGCGGTGCGGCGGCGGCTCGTCTTCTATCTCCCGGGCTACGACCCGGAGGCGAAAAAGCGCTACCGGGCGTTGTTCGTGCGCGAGCTGTCGCGCTACGGGCGACGCTTCGATCTGCCGCGCCGACGCGTCACACCCGCGCGCACCAGCCCGGACGGGCTGGTGCAGAGCTGGACGGTCGAAGCGGGCCGGGATGCAGGCCAGGATGCAGGCCAGGATTCTTGGGAGACGCACACCACCTACGAGGTGCTGCTCTGGGACGACCTCGTGCGCCGCGACTTCCGCCGCCCACTGCCGCTGTCGATGCTGCTCCTGACCCTGGGCATCCTGCACGGGATCGTGACCGGCAAGCTGTTCCGCCTCTACGGCCTCAACTGGAAGTACGGAAACGTCATCCTGTACCCGTTCGTGATGACGCTCCTGCTCGTGGCCCTCGGCTTAGGCGCCGGCCTCGGCCTGGGCGCCGGCCTCGGCCGCGCCGCCGGGTCGCTTCCGGGATGGGTGAGCGCGGGGCTCGGCCTCGCGGGCGGGCTCGGGGCGGTGATCGCCGCAACCCCGCTCCTCGACCGCATCTTTCTGCGCCAGCTCATCAACGACTGGGTCTTCAACTGGCAGCACAGCAACGGCTGGCGGCCCGATTACGAGGCGCGACTCGCCTCCTTCGCCGACCATGTGGCGGGGCGTCTGGCGGCGAGCGAGGCCGACGAGGTGATGTTCGTCGGGCATTCGTCCGGGGCGCTCACCGCCGTCGAGCTCACGGCCCGGGTGCTGGCGCGGAGGCCGGAGCGGGAGCTTTCCCTGCTCACCCTCGGCGCGGGCCTGCCCCTGGTCGCGATCAACCCGCGGGCGGTGCGGGTGCGGGCCGAGATCGCCGCCCTGGTGGCGAGCGAGCGGGTGGTGTGGGCCGATTATCAGGCGCCGCAGGACTGGATGAACTTCCCGGGCTTCAATCCGGCGCGCGACCTCGCCCTGCCGCCCGGAGCCCGCATCGCCAACCCGCTGATCCGCTCGGCGAAGTTCCGCGAGCTGATCGACCCGGCGGTCTACCCGAGGATCAGCAGCCGGCCGTTCCGGATGCATTTCCAGTTCCTGATGTCGAACGATCTGCCGGGCGAGTACGACTACTTCGCCCTCACGCTCGGCCCCCAGCGCCTGCGCGACCGGGTGCTGGCGCCGCAGATCGTGCCGCCGCGCGCCGACGCCCCCGCCGAGCCGGTCTCGGCCCACCGGGAGATCTGACATGCCCGTCCGCCTCGTGGTCTCGGACGTCGACGGCACGCTGGTGACGCCGGACAAGAGGCTGACGCCGGCCACGATCGCAGCGGTCGGGCGGCTGCGGGAGCGGGGCATCGCCTTCACGGTGGCATCGAGCCGCCCGCCGATCGGGCTGCGCCCCCTCGTCGCGGCGCTCGGGCTCACCCTGCCGATGGGCGCCTTCAACGGCTCGACCGTGGCGACGCCGGACCTCGCGGTGCTCGCCGAGGCGCAGGTGCCGGAAGCGGCGGCCCGGATTGCCGCCGCGCGCTTCGCGGAGCGGGGCATCGACCTCTGGGTCTTCGCCGACGGGGCGTGGCTCCTGCGCGACCCGGAGGCGCCCTACACGGACCTGGAGCGCCGCACGATTCAGGCCGGGCCGCGGGTGGTGCCGGACCTCGCGCCCTTCCTCGGCCGGGCCGCCAAGCTTGTCGGCGTGAGCCGGGACGAAGCCGGGCTCGCCGCCTGCGAGGCGGCCCTGGCGGCGGAACTCGGGGACCGGGCCGCGGTCCACCGCTCGCAGCCCTACTACCTCGACGTGACCCCGCCCGGCGCCGACAAGGGCCGCTTCGTGGGGCGGATCCGGCGGGAACTTGGCATCGCCCGCGAGGAGGTCGCGACGCTCGGCGACATGGCGAACGACGTGGCGATGTTCGCCGAAAGCGGGCTCGGCATCGCGATGGGCAACGCGGCGGACGGGGTGAAGCGGGCCGCGACAATGGTGACCGCGGCGAACGATGCCGACGGGTTCGCGCAGGCGATCGAGCGCTACGTTCTGGCGGGCTGACTCAGCCCGCCAGCGCCGCGTCCACTTCCCGCCCGCGCCCGAGCTCGCGCATCAGCCCGTCGAGATGCGGGCGCACCCGCAGCTGCAGGGCATGCAGCCGGCGCACGGCCTCGGAGAGGCGGCCCTTGCGGCCGAGCGCCTCGTCCGCGAAGGCGATCATGCGGGCGTTGGGCCAAGCCTTCTCGCGCAGGTCGTGCACCCGGGCGACCACCACCGCCTCGTCGAGGTCGGGATGCGCCTGGGCGAGCAGCATCGTCATCGCGGCGGTCGAGCGCGAGATGCCGGCATGGCAGTGAATCAGCAGATGGATCTTGTCCCGCCGCTCGCCCGAGAGATCGCGCCCGAAGGTCAGGATCGCCGCCACATCCTCCGGCTCCGGCAGAATCTGGCCGGGGATCGGGTCGATGATGTCGTGGAAACGCAGGGTCGTGCGGCGATGCGCGTCGTAGGACCCGAACGCGTCGGGCTCCGGCCAGCCGGGATCGAGAATCGAAAGGACATGCGTCACGCCCCGGGTCGAGTGGTGCCCCAGCTCTTCCAGGCCGCAGACGGTGTGGAGGGAGATCGGTTCGGGTTTCATGGCCCCGGGCTAGAGCATTTTCCGACGAAGTGGATGCCGGTTCGTCGGAGAAAATGCGGCAAAATCAAAAAGCTAGAGCGGCATCCGGTCACGTTGGAACGGATGCCGCTCTAGCACAGGCGGGCGCTCCGGGGGAGCGCGTTCTCGGCACGGGGGCGATGCGCCCCGCGGAGATCGGCGCCGCGGGTCCCTCGGGCGCTTCCATCAGCGCCCGAGGGACTTTAGAGCCCTTGTCGTACCGCGCTCTTTTAACGCCAAACCGGCGTCCACTTCGGCGGGAGAGCGCCCTAGGTGTCACGGCGGCCCGCGGGGGCGGAGCGGTTCCGGGGAGAGAGCATGAAACGTCGCGACGTCCTGACGGCCGGCTTCGGGTTGGCGGGCGCCGGTCTCGCGGCTCCGGCCGTGGCGCAATCGGCGCCCGCGCTGCGCTGGCGCCTGCACTCGGCCTTCCCGCGCAACCTCGATGCGCTCTACGGCGCGGCCGAGCTCTTCGCGCGGATCGTGGGCGAGGCGAGCGACGGGCGCTTCCAGGTCGAGGTCGTACCCGCCGCGGGCGGTGAGCCGGCGCTCCTCGATGCGATCGGCGCAGGGACGGTCGAGATCGGCTATTCCGCCGCCTATTACGAGGTCGGCCGCGACCCGACCTTCGCGCTCGCCACCGCGGCGCCCTTCGGGCTCAACGCCCGCCAGCAGAATGCCTGGATGGTCCAGGGCGGGGCGCTGGACCTGTTCAACGAGATCTTCGCGCGCCAGCGCCTCTACGCGCTGCCGGGGGGCAATACCGGTACCCAGATGGGCGGCTGGTTCCGGCGCGAGATCAAGAGCGTCGCCGACCTGCAGGGATTGCGCTTCCGCATCGCCGGGCTCGGAGCCCAGGTGCTGGCCAAGCTCGGCGTCGTGCCCCAGTCCCTCGCCGGCCCCGACCTCTACGCGGCGCTCGAATCCAAGTCCCTCGATGCGGCCGAGTGGATCGGCCCCTACGACGACGAGAAGCTCGGCCTCAACAAGGTGGCGCCCTTCTACTACTACCCCGGCTTCTGGGAGGGCGGGGCGATGCTGCACTTCTGGTTCAATGCCCAGAAATGGAGCGAATTGCCCAAATCCTACAAGGCGATTGCCCAAAGTGCAGCCGCCCAGGTCAACACGGACCTGCAGGCGAAGTACGACGCACGCAATCCCGGCGCGCTGCGGCGCCTGGTCGGCGGGGGGGCGCAGCTCAAGCCCTTCCCGCAGGACGTGATGGAAGCCGCGCTCAAGGCCGCCAACGAGATCTACGCCGAGATCTCGGCCAAGAACCCCGACTTCAAGCGGGTCTACGACTCCCTGAAGAGCTTCCGCAACGAGGAATATCTCTGGTTCCAGGTGGCCGAATACACTTACGACAACTTCATGATCCGAGCCCGGGCGCGGGGTTGAGGCTATTCCGCCGCCTCCTCGCCGGGCCGGGCGCCGCGGCTTTCCTCGCGGGTCAGGGCCTCGATCAGGCTCGGCACCGCCTGCAGGGCACCGTCGAGGGTCTCGTCGGCGACGAACAGGCTCTTGATCTCCGGGCTGGTGATGCAGACGAGGCCGGTCCCGGTCTGCTCGATCCGCAGGGTGAAGGGCTGCATCTCGCCTCCGTCCATGTCCCGCCCCACCAATGCACGCGGCGGGCCAGGGCGGAGCGGAAACGCGGCAGTCGCCCGCCGGATCGGACAGCGCGCAGAAAAAAGGCCGCACACGCGGTGCGGCCCAAGTCTAGGGAGGAAACGCCCAAGGAGGGCAGCGGGACCGCGACGCCATCGCGATCCCGCACTGCAACAAGATAGGATGCCGAGCCCGGAACGCAAGCCGCGATTATTGGCAACGCTGCCGATTTTTGTCGCATGGGTGGCCGAGGCGCCGGATCGGCGGACATCTGCCCGAAGGGAAGGGTGGCTGGCGATCCGGGCGGCGCGGATCCGGGCGCTCACCGGCGCCGAGCGGCCGCCATCGAGGAGGCGGACCGGCTCGCGCTGCGAATGGTGGGGTTTGATGGTCCTGACGAGGCCGCCCCTTTCCGGAGGTCAAAGCCTGCCGCGACGCCTTCCAGCTCCAGGGGCTCGCTCAGGGCGGGCTGGAGCGCCGCAGCATCGCCTTGGTGTTGCGCCGCACAGCCGGCCGCGACCGCCGGGCGCTCGGCGCCACTGCTTGGTCCTGCGTGGAAGCCGCCCGCTCCTCATGCTGAGGCAGCGATCGAAGATCGCATCGGCAGCCGGCGCGCACCCTGGACCGCTGGTCCGAGACGCGGGCGAATGGGACGGGCGGTCAGGCGTGCTTCGAGGCTGAGCGATCTTCGATCGCCAGCCCCTCAGCATGAGGGTCGGTGAGGCTGCCCCAGGCGGGAGCGCTCAGTCAGCCGGCTTCATCTCTCAGGGTCGGCGAAGGCCGATGGTGAACCGATACGACTGGCCCTGGGGCCGGCGGCCGATTTTCGGCACCGTCGGGGACAGTCGACGCGGGAGCCTATCTGCGCGGCGTCGAAGCGCTCTGCGCCGCGGAGGGTTGAGCCCGCCGCCTCACGGGGCGGCGGCACCCTCGGCGGCCGTGCGGCGGCGACGCGGAGCGGCCTTCGCGGCGGCGGCTGCCTTGCTGGACGCCTTCGCGGGGGCCTTGGCGCGCGGCGTCCGGACCGGCGCCGGCTCCGCCGCAGGGGCCGCCTGGCGCAGCTCCTGCTCGGCGAGCGTCCAGTAATACTCGTCCCGGCCCAGGGCGCAGCCGTCGCGCTCCCAGAGCGCATAGGCCCGCTCACGAATGCTGTGCTCGAAGTGATCCATGCTCACCTCCTCTCTCGATCGCTGACGACGATGGGTGGCGATGGTTAAGGAAACGCTAATCCGCCGGCCCGCGACCGATCCGGCCGGATCTCGGCACCGAGACACCGATGCCGAACAGGGTCGGCCGGACGGCCTTTAGCCAGTTCGACCGCGACCATCAGCGCTCCGGCGCCGGCCAAGCCGCCTCAATTCAGTCAATCCGGCCGGGTTTGCTCGCGACATCGTGGCAGCACCGGGACTGTAGGAATGGATCGGACCGAAGCGCCGGCGGGCGAAGGCCGGTCGGACTACACGCGGCGCATCTGGGCCATTGCCGCCATGACGCTCGTCGCGGCGCTCGGCGAGGCGCTGATCGCCCGCCAGAGCGGGTCGCGGTCGCTCCTCGCGGAGGCGGGCTCCTTCGGCTACGACATCGCGCTCAACGTGGTGGCGGCCCTGGCCTTCGGCCGCGGCGCGCGGATCGAGCGGCTCTCGGCCCTGGTCATTGCGGGCATTCTGGCGGCGACGGGTATCGACGGGCTGACGGATTTCCTCGCGGACCTGCACGAGCCGGCCGGCGAGGGCGTGAGCGAGATCGTCACCGCAAACCTGATGGCGACCCTGGTGGCCTGCCTTGCCGCCATCACCCTCCTGCGCTTCCGCGCCGACGACAACCCGCTGATCCGCGCGACCTGGCTCAACGCCCGCAACGACGCCGTCGCCACCGTCACCACCGCGGGGCTCGGGCTCCTCGCCACCCTGGCGCCGGCCCGCTGGCCGGGTGCGCTGCTCGACCTTGCGGGGGTGATCTTCTCGTTCCAGGCGGCCGCGAGCGTGCTGTGGGCGGCGTGGCGCGAGATGCGGCCCGCGCCCACCCCAGACCCGGTCGGCCTCGGATCCTAACACGACCCTTGCGGCGAGGCGGCCCGCCGGTGTTGATGCGGGCATGTCCGACCTCTTCGCCTCCGCCGGGCTTTCCGCCGACGCGCCCCGGCCGCTCGCCGACCGCCTGCGCCCGACCAGCCTCGCCGAGGTGGTGGGCCAGGAGCACCTGACCGGGGAGGGCGGGGCGCTCACCCGCCTCCTGCGGGGACGAAATCTCGGCTCGCTGATCCTCTGGGGACCGCCCGGCACCGGCAAGACCACGGTGGCGCGGCTGCTCGCCCGCGAGACCGCACTGCATTTCGAGCAGATCTCGGCGATCTTCTCGGGCGTGGCGGAGCTGCGCAAGGTGTTCGACGCCGCCCGCGCCCGTCGGGCCGCGGGGCAGGGCACGCTGCTCTTCGTGGACGAGATCCACCGCTTCAACCGCGCCCAGCTCGACGCCTTCCTGCCGGTGACCGAGGACGGGACCGTGACCCTCGTCGGCGCCACGACGGAGAACCCGTCCTTCGAGCTCAACGCCGCGCTCCTGTCGCGCGCCCGGGTGCTGGTCTTCCGCGCCCTCGACGAGGCGGCGATCGAAAAACTCCTGGCCCGCGCGGAGGCCGCCACCGGCCGGCCGCTCCCCCTCGACGAGGCGGCGCGGGCCGCGCTGCTGCGCATGGCGGACGGCGACGGGCGCGCC
This sequence comes from Methylobacterium nodulans ORS 2060, assembly GCF_000022085.1. Classification (NCBI taxonomy): domain Bacteria; kingdom Pseudomonadati; phylum Pseudomonadota; class Alphaproteobacteria; order Hyphomicrobiales; family Methylobacteriaceae; genus Methylobacterium; species Methylobacterium nodulans. The sequence continues at coordinate 7,208,740 of NC_011894.1, read as the reverse complement.
GCGCTGACTCTCGCCGAGGAGATCTGGCGCTCGACGGATGCAGACGAGGTGCTGAGCCCCGAGGCGCTCCAGGAGCTGATCCAGCGCCGCGCCCCCGTCTACGACAAGGCGCAGGAGGGCCACTACAACCTGATCAGCGCCCTGCACAAGACGATCCGCGGCTCGGACCCGGACGCGGCCCTCTACTATCTCTGCCGGATGCTCGATGCCGGGGAGGACCGGCTGTTCATCGCCCGCCGGCTGGTGCGCGCTGCGGTCGAGGATGTGGGCCTTGCCGACCCGCAGGCGCTTGCGGTCGCCAACGCCGCCAAGGAGGCCTTCGACTTCCTGGGCTCGCCGGAGGGCGAGCTCGCCCTGGCGCAGGCCACGGTCTACCTCGCCACCGCGCCGAAATCGAACGCCGTCTACACGGCCTGGAAGGCTGCGACCCGCGCCGCCAAGGAGCACGGCTCGCTCCCGCCGCCTCGCACCATCCTGAACGCGCCGACGAAGCTGATGCGCAAGCTCGGCTACGGCGAGGGCTACCGCTACGACCACGACGAGCCCGAGGCCTTCTCGGGCCAGGATTACTGGCCCGAGCGGCTCGGCCGCCAGCGCTTCTACACGCCGACCGAGCGGGGCTTCGAGCGCCGGATCGCGGAGCGGCTCGACTGGTGGGAGGCCGAGCGCGCACGGCGGCGGGAGGAGGGCTGAAGGCCCATCCGACGAACCTGCAAATGTGACGAATTTGTAAACCATTCTGGTTTACGAAGTCGACCTTCGGGCCTCCGCAGCGTCAGGATGGCGTCACGATGGTCGAATCCAGAGAAGAACAGGCGCGCCACTGCGCGGCGCGCATGGTCCCCGTGTCATGACCGCCTGCGTCCTCTCGATCGCTAACTGCAAGGGCGGCACCGGGAAATCGACCACTGCGGTGAATGTCGCGGCCGATCTCGCGGCCGAGCACTTCCGGGTGCTGGTGGTGGATCTCGATCCGCAGGGCCATGCGGGCCTCGGCTTCGGGCTGGCGGCCCGGCTCGGCTCGGCCAACGCCCATGCGCCGCTTCGCGGCCGGCGGGGGGATCTCCGGGAGGCGGTGCTGCGCAGCCCGGAGGACGGGGTCGACCTGCTGCCCGCCGACCGCAGCTTCGACGGGCAGATCTCGGGCGCGGGCATCCGCTGCCTCGCGGAGGCGCTGGAGCCGCTGCGGCCCGACTACGACCTGATGCTCCTCGACGTGCCGCCCGCCGCCGCGGCGCTCACGATCTGCGCCCTGATGGCGAGCGACGGCGTCATCATCCCCACCACCCTGATCCGCTCGGCCTGGAGGGCGTCCGGCAATTCGCCCGCTCCTATCACGGCCTGATGCTCCAGCACGGGGCGGCGGAGCAGGGCTTCGCCATCGCGCCGATGCGCATCGACCTGCGCTCGAACGTCGAGAAGGAGGTGCTCGGCCAGCTGCGCACGAGCTTCGGCCCGGGGCAGATGATCCGCGGCGTGCGCACCGACGTGGCGGTGAGCGAGGCCTTCGCCCGCCGCCGACCGGTGCGGCGCCACCGCGCCCGCGCCCGGGCGGTGGAGGATTTCCGGGGCGTCGCGGCCGACATCGTCCGCCGCTTCGGCGTCGAGGCGCAGGAGGCGCGGCCCGTCGCCCGGGGCCGGATCGAGGGCTTCGTGCGCACGCCCTGGCTGTGAGTTTGCGGAGGCCAAGGCCCGATGCTAGAGCAGCATCCGTTCCGGGTGACCGGGTGCCGCTCTAGGCCCTTGAGTTTGCCGCATTTTCTGCGGTGACCGGCATCCGTTCCGCCCGCACAGGCTTTGGGAAGCGCCGCATGACCGCAAAACCTCCCTCCCGCGGCGGCCGCTCGCAATCCGGCCCGGCCGGGCGCCGGCCCGCCCGGCCGCCGGCGCGGGCGCGCACGGGGCCGCGCAACACCGCACGGGATGCCGCCCAGCGCGCCGCCGGCGGCCGCGATCTGAGCGACGCCGCGCCCTGGGCACGGGACGAGGAGGGCAGGGCACCCGGCCCCGCCGCCAAGCAGAACCCGGCCAAGCCAAACCCGGCCAAGCCGAATCGCGGCAAGCCCAGCCCTGACAAGCCCGCCCGCCAGCCGGCCGCCTCCCGGGCCGCCCCGGCCCGGCCGCCGCGGCCGGCCCCCGCAACCGGACCGACGCGCCGGGAGATGCGGGAGGCGACTGCGGCAGCGCTTGCAACCGGCGTGCAGATGCTGGAGGTGACGCCCGACGAGGCCGGGATGCGCATCGACCGCTTCCTGTCCGCACGCTTCCCGCAGCTGCCCTTCACCCGCATCCAGAGCCTGGTGCGCAAGGGGGAATTGCGGGTCAACGGCAAGCGGGCCAAGGCCGCCGACCGGGTCGAGCCCGGCGCGAGCGTGCGCGTACCGCCGCTCAAGCTCGATGCGCCGCCGTCTAGCCCCAGCCCCGCCAGGGCGGAGAGCGACCTCGCCTTCCTGCGCTCCCTGGTGCTCTACGAGGACCAGGACATGATGGTGCTCAACAAGCCCTTCGGCCTCGCGGTCCAGGGCGGCTCGGGCACGAAGCGGCATGTGGACGGGCTGCTTGAGGCTCTGCGCACGCCGGACGGCCAGAAGCCACGGCTCGTCCACCGCCTCGACAAGGACACGGCGGGCTGCCTCGTCGTCGCCAAGTCCCGCCTCGCCGCCGCGACTTTGGCCAAGACCTTCCGGTCGCGCGCGGCGCGCAAGATCTACTGGGCGCTCGCCGCGGGCGTGCCGCGGGTGCGCCAGGGGCGGATCTCCACCTATCTCGCCAAGGAGGAGATGGGCGATGCGGATGCCCGGATGCGGGTCGCCCAGCACGGGGACGAGGGGGCGAGCCACGCGCTCACCTACTACGCGGTCGTCGATCAGGCAGGCCAGAAGCTCTCCTGGCTGTCGCTGAAGCCGGTCACCGGGCGCACGCACCAGCTGCGCGCGCACGCCGCCCATATCGGGCACCCGCTCGTCGGCGACCCGAAATATTTCGACATCGAGAACTGGGAGCTGCCGGGGGGCCTGCAGAACCGCCTGCACCTGCTCGCCCGCCGCATCGTCATCCCGCATCCGCGCACCAACAAGCCCGTGGACGTGACCGCGCCGCTGCCGCCGCACATGGCTCAGAGCTGGAACCTGCTCGGCTTCGACGCCAGCCGCTACGACCCGATCGTCGAGGCGCCCGAGAGTTAGAGTCCGTCCGGAGACGTGGACATCCGTCAGCGCCCGACGAGGCGATGCCGCAGGGCGGGAGGCCGGGCCTTGGCAGGATCCCGCGGCGCCTTATCTTCTCAAGCGGTGCCGTCGCGCGGTTCCGCGGCCTGTCGATCTTGTCCGGAAAGAGAGCCTCACGCCCATGCGACCCGGCCCGATGAGATCCGTCGCGCTCGCCTGCCTTGGCCTTCTCGGGTTCGCCGCGGCGGCGCTGCCGCCGGCCGTCTCCCTGGCTCAGGCGCCGCCTCCGGCGCCCCCGGCCGCGGCTCCCGCCACGCCGCCCCAGGCCGAGACGACCCAGGCCGCCCCGCAGCCGGGCACCGGTCCCGCCGCGAAGCCCGACGGACGCGGCGCAGGGCGGGCGAAGCGCCGCATCACCTACGCCGCCTGCAACCGTGCCGCCCTGCGGCGCAATCTGAAGGGTGGGGCACGGCGCCGCTTCCTGATCCGCTGCCGCCTGGGCTATGAGCGGATCCACCAGCCGGGGAGCCCCGCCCGCACGCGGCCCTGAACGGGGAGGCCCGGCCGAACGGACCGGCGCGCGTGATCCTCATCGTCTTCGATGTCGACGGCACCCTCGTCGACAGCCAGCACCTGATCGTCGCCGCGCAGCGCGCGGCCTTCGCGGCCGTCGGCCTGCCTGCGCCGAGCCGCGAGCGGTCGCTCTCGGTGGTGGGCCTGTCGCTGCCCCAGGCCTTCACGGCGCTCGTCGGCTCGGACGGCCCGGTGACGGCGCTCGCGGCCCATTACAAGGAGGCCTTCGGCCGCCTGCGCGCCGAGGCGGCCCTGCGCGAGCCGCTGTTCCCGGGCGCCGCCGACCTCATCGCGCGGCTGCACCGGTCGCCGGAGGTGCTGCTCGGCATCGCCACCGGCAAATCGCGCCGCGGCGTCGAGCACCTCGTGCAGGCCTATGGCTGGGAGGGCTGGTTCTCCACGGTCCAGACCGCCGACGACGCGCCCTCGAAACCGCATCCGGCGATGCTGCATCAGGCAATGGACGAGGTCGGCCTCGGACCCGCCGACACGCTGATGATCGGCGACACCACCTACGACATGGTGATGGCCCGCGGCGCACAGGTGCTGCCGATCGGCGTCGCCTGGGGCTACCACACCGCCGAGGCGCTCACCGCGGCCGGCGCCCAGCAGGTCGTCGACACCTATGCGGAACTCGGCGCCGTGCTGGAGGAGCGGCTGAGGACGTGATGCGGTCGCACGCCTCGCATCGCGTCCCGCGACACCCTATCTGGCATCCATGAGCGACGACCCCCTCCGCGACTGGCTGGGCCAGACCGAGCAGAACCCCGATCCCCTCCGCGCCGCCCGGCAGGCGAGCCGGCCCGCCCTGCCCAAGCGGTTCTACGCCGAGGCCGGCGTTGCGGCGGCGGAGGACGGGCACCGGCTCGTTCTCGACGGGCGCCCGGCCCGCACCCCCGGCCGCCGGATGCTCGCGGTGCCACAGGCCGCCGTGGCGCAGGCGCTCGCGGAGGAGTGGGGGGCGCAAGGCGAGGAGATCGATCCCGCCCGCATGCCGCTGACGCGCCTCGTCAACACCGCCCTCGACGGGGTGGCGGACCGACGCGCGGCGGTGGCCGAGGACATCGCGGCTTACGCGGGCTCCGACCTCCTGGCCTACCGGGCGGGCGACCCGGCCCGGCTGGTGGCGAGCCAGTCGGCGGCCTGGGACCCGGTGCTGGACTGGGCGCGCAGCGAACTCGGCGCCCGCTTCATGCTGGCCGAGGGGGTGATGCACGTCCCGCAGCCGGAGGAGTCGCTTCAGGCGGTGCGCCGGGCGGTCGAGGCGGTGGAGAGCCCGCTCGCGCTCACGGGCCTCCACGTCATGACGACGCTCACCGGCTCGGTGCTCCTCGCCCTCGCGGTGCTGCACGGGCGCCTCACGGCCGAGGAGGCCTGGGCGGCGGCGCATGTCGACGAGATCTTCCAGGCGAGCGTCTGGGGCCGCGACGAGGAGGCGGAGGCGCGCCGCGCGCTCCGCTGGGAGGAATTCGCGGCGGCGGCACGCCTGGTGGCGCTCACCGTTTGACCGGACGGTCGGTTCGGAGACCGGATCACAGGTTCTCCGCCCTTTCCCCGCTCTCTCTTTCCCGGACGACTGGAGCGCCAGAGGACGGAGATCCGGGACCCAGCACAGTGAGTTGCCGCGCAGCGGCTCCGTTTTCCTCCACCGTGGCTGACAAGTAGTCGCTGCGCGACTTTTCGTGCTGGGTCCCGGGTCGCATTCCGCTGACGCTGCATGCGCCCGGGAAAGGGAGAGCGGGTGAGCCGATCCTCGATCGTCGCCGGACGCGTCAGGCGGACATCGTCGCGTGGGCTGACATGAGCCTGAGTGCGTGGAAGCCGCCCCGCTCCTCCATGCTGAGGCGCTGGCGATCGAAGACCGCGCAGGCTGCCTCGAAGCACGCCTGACCGCTCATCCCATCCACCGGAGCCTCGGACCATCGTTCAGGGGTGCTTCGAGGGCCGGCTCCGCCGGCCACCTCAGCATGAGGGCCGGGGTTGGCTGCCACGGGAGGGAGCGCTCGGTCAGCCGGTTTCATCCCCCCAGGGTCGGCAATGACCGTTGGTTCCGCTCTCGAATTGTCGCCAAGCCTTTTGGCTTGGCATCGGCAATTCGAGATGGGTCAACGGCCCGATGCGTGAGCATGCGCGTCAGCACCCGCTGCGGCAGCAGCCGGGGCCGTTGGGATGATCCGGTGTCCGGACGGTCGGTTCGGACACCGGATCATCAAGCCCGTGCGGACCTCGGCTCCGCGCCCCCTTAAGCGAAGCCTCGATCCGCATGGTGCGGCAAGCAGCCGGATGGCGGCTCAGACCTTCGCCATGGCGTCGGCCTTCTCGATCAGCGCCTCGGCCATGCGGATCGAGGCGATGTCGATGAGGCGGCCGTCGAGGGAGACGGCGCCGCGGCCGGCCTTGGCGGCCTCCTCCATGGCCTGCAGGATGCGGCGGGCCTTGGTCACCTCGGCCTCGGTCGGCGTGAAGACCTCGTTGGCGAGCTCAATCTGCGAGGGGTGGATCGCCCACTTGCCCTCGAAGCCCAGAACCGCGCAGCGCTTGGCCGCCGCCCGGAAGCCATCCGGGTCGCTGAAGTCGCCGAAGGGGCCGTCGATCGGGCGAAGGCCGTAGGCGCGGCAGGCGACCAGCATGCGGTTCTGGGCGAAGAGCCACGGATCGGCCCAGTGGGTCTCGCGCCGGCCCTCCGCATCCTTGTCGGTCAGCACCGCGTAATCCGGGTTGACGCCGCCGATCACGGTGGAGCGGGCCCGGGTCGAGGCCGCGTAGTCGGCCACCCCGAAGGACATCGCCTCCAGGCGCTTCGACGATTGCGCGATCGCCTCCACGTTCGCCATGCCGAGGGCCGTCTCGATCAGCACCTCGAAGCCGATCTTCTTCTCACGCTTCTTGGCCTGCTCGATCTGCGTCACCAGCACGTCGATCGCGTAGACGTCCGCCGGCACGCCGACCTTGGGGATCAGGATCATGTCGAGGCGCGGGCAAGCCTCCACGATGTCGACCACGTCCCGGTACATGTAGTGGGTGTCGAGACCATTGATGCGGATCATCATGGTCTTGTTGCCCCAGTCGATCTCGTTGAGCGCCTGGATGATGTTCTTGCGGGCCTGCTCCTTGTCGTCCGGCGCGACCGCATCCTCGAGGTCGAGGAAGATGACGTCCGCCGCCGACTGGGCCGACTTCTCCATGAAGGTCGGGTTCGAGCCCGGCACCGCGAGTTCGGAGCGGTGGAGACGGGCCTTGGCCTGCGGGATCAGGGTGAAGCTCATTCGGTTTCCTCCTCAAAGGGTCAAGGGTGCAGCGGTCAGCCGGTGGCGCCGAAGCCGACCGCGATGCAGTTGATGGAGAGCAGGAGCGCCGACTTGAACGTCTCCCGCCTCACCTCGTCGGTCTCGCCGCGGAAGCGGCGCAGCAACTCCACCTGCTCGCGGCTGACCTGGTTGATCACCGGCAGCCGCTCGGCGAGGCGGCCCCGGAATTGCGGGAAGCGCTCGGCCACCTCGGCGTCGCCGCTCACCCGCACCACCATCTCGCGGGTGAGCCGGTACTCGGCCGCGATCATCGAGAAGATCTCGTCGCGCACGGCAACGTCCGGCACCAGGCTGGCGAAGTCGCGGGCGATGTCGAGATCGACAGTGAGCAGCGTCTTCTCCACCTCGTCGAGGACGAGGCGGAACAGGCGCGACTCGGCGAACATCCGGCGCAGCAGCGCCCCGCCGGCTTCCCCGCGCACGTCGAGGAAGCTCTTGAGGCCGCTGCCCACCCCGTACCAGCCGGTGATGACGTGGCGGTTCTGCGACCACGCGAAGACCCACGGAATGGCGCGCAGATCCGCGAGGCTGCGCGCCCCGAAGCGCCGGGCCGGGCGCGAGCCGATGTTGAGGAGCGCGATCTCGTCGAGCGGGCTCGCCGCGCCGAAATAGGTCACGAGGTCCGGATGCGACACGAGCTTGACGTAGGCCGCCCGGGAGGCCCCGGACAGGGCCTCCATGGCGTCGTCGAATTCGGGCTTGGGCGCAAAGGAGGGGTCGCGCTCGGAATTGAGCGCATGCGCGAAGACCGAGGAGGCGAGGAGCTCCATCTGGTAGGCGGCGGTGCCGCGGTTGGCGTATTTGAACGACACCACCTCGCCCTGCTCGGTGGTGCGGAAGCGCCCGCGGATCGAGCCCGGCGGCTGGGCGGCGATGGCCCGGCCGGTCGGTGCGCCGCCGCGGCTCACCGAGCCGCCGCGGCCGTGGAAGAAGGCGATCGGCACGCCGGCCGCCTTGCCGATCTCGGTGAGCTTCGCCTGCGCCTTGGCCAATTCCCAGTTCGACGACACGAAGCCGCCGTCCTTGTTCGAGTCGGAATAGCCGATCATCACCTCCTGCACGCCGCCCTGCCAGCGGGTCGAGCGGCGCACCACCGGAATCTGCAGGAGCTCCTTCATGATCGTGGGCGCGGCGCGCAGGTCGTCGATGGTCTCGAACAGCGGCACGATCGGCAGCGGGCAGATCTCGATGCCCGCCGCATCCAGGAACAGGCCGGCCTCCTTGGCGAGCAGGTAGACGCCGAGGATGTCCGGCACCGAATGGGTCATCGACAGCACGAAGCTGCCGAACGCCTCGCGGTCGAGCTGGCTGCGCATCTCGCCGACGAGCCGGAAGGTCTCCAGCGTCTCGCGGGCCTCGTCGGGCAGGGACTGGAACGAGCGCTGGCCTTCGAGGGGGCGCGCCAGCTCTTCCAGGAGCCACTCCTTCCAGGCCGGGGAATCGACCTCGGGCGGGGCGGCATCGTCGCCGCGGCCCTGTGCCCAGAGCGCATGCAGCGCCCGCGTGGTGCGGGTGGTGTTCTCGCGGATGTCGAGACGCACCGTCGAGAACCGGAAGATCTCGACCATGCGCCGCACCGGCCGCACCAGATCGACCGCGAGCGAGGGGCACTTGGCCTCGATGAGGCCCTGCTCCAGCACGCGCAGGTCGTTGATGAGGTCGTCCGCGTCCGAATAGTCCGGCGCGCCCGTGATCGCGTCGCCCTCGTTGCGGGCGATCGTGGCTTCCAGCTTGCGCAGGATGCAGGTGAGATACTGCCGGTAGAGCTCGCCCGGGTTGCGCCGCTCGATGCCGCGCGCGTCGCCGCTCGCGGCGAGCTGGCGCGCCAGCTCGGCCTTGAAGGAGGCGGGGGCGGGCAGCGAGCGCTCGCTGATCGAGAGCATGCGGCCGAGATGGACGACGCCGTCCCGGTAGCGGCGCATGCTGGCGAGCGCGTTGCGGCGCAGGGTGGCGCGGGTGACGGAAGCGGTGACGAAGGGGTTGCCGTCGCGGTCGCCGCCGATCCAGGAGCCGAACTGGAAGAAGGCCGGCACCTCGAAGGTCTCGTCCGGAAAATACTCGCGAAGGCTCTCTTCCAGCGAGACCATCACCTCCGGCAGCATCTCGAACAGCGTCTCGTCGAAGAAGTGCAGGCCCCAGGCCACCTCCTGCTCGACGGTCGGCTTCTCCAGGTGCAGCTCGCCCGTCATCCAGACGAGCTCGATCTGGTCGCGCAGGTCGGCCATCAGGCCGTTGCGCTCGCGCTCGGTCCAGCGCGGCAGTTCGAGCTCGCGCAGGAGCAGGTAGATGCGCCGGAACTTCTCCAGCACGGTGACGCGCTTGCCCTCGGTCGGATGCGCCGTCAGGGTCGGGCGGATGCGCAGGTCCTTGAGGAGCGCGTGGATCTCGCGGGCCGGGATGCGGTTCTGCACCGCCTCGGCCAGCACCGCGCTGAACGAGCCGCGCAGCGCGTGCCGCCCGCTCGTCCGCTCCACGTGGCGGCGGCGGCGCATGGCCGTGTTCTGCTCGGCGATGGAGATGAGCTGGAACCAGATGCCCTGCACCTGGAGGGCGCGGGCCATCAGCTCCGGCGAGAAATCCGAGATGTTGGCGTTGCCGTGGAGCACGGATTCGAGTTCCGGCTCGTGGCGGCGGCAGACGTCCAGCAGCGAGTGGAACAGGATGTCGGTCGCCTCGCGGGACGAGGTGCCGGTGATCACGGGCGGCGCGAACGATTGGTCGGTCGCGCCCGCGGGGACGGATAGCGCAAGGGTCATCGTCGGCCTCATCCAGTCGGGGGTCCGGGGCCTGCGGCCCCGGCGGGTTCAGGGCGGAGCCCTGATGGGTTCGGGCAAAGCCCGATCAGGCCGCGCGGCTCTCCATGACGCGCGCCATGGTGGCGCCGAACTCGCCGGGGCTCGGGGCGACGGTGAGGCCGTAGGAGCGCATGATCTCGGCCTTCTCGGCCGCGCTGTCGCCGGCTGCCGAGATGATCGCGCCCGCATGCCCCATGCGGCGGCCCTTCGGGGCGGTGAGGCCCGCGACGAAGCCCACCACGGGCTTGGACATGTTCTCCTTGATCCAGGCCGCGGCCTCGGCCTCCTGCGGGCCGCCGATCTCGCCGATCATCAGCACCGCATCGGTCTCCGGATCCTGCTCGAACAGGGCGAGGTGGTCGAGGAAGGACGAGCCGTTGATCGGGTCGCCGCCGATGCCGACCGAGGTCGAGATGCCGAGGCCCACGGCCTTCATCTGCGAGGCGGCCTCGTAGCCGAGGGTGCCCGAGCGCGAGATCACCCCGACATTGCCCTTGAGGTAGATGTGGCCGGGCATGATGCCGAGCATCGACTTGCCGGGCGAGATGATGCCGGCGCAGTTCGGGCCCACCACCATGGAGCGGCGCTCCTTGGGGTAGCGCTTCAGGTAGCGCTTCACCCGCATCATGTCCTGGGCCGGGATGCCGTCGGTGATCGAGCAGATCAGCCGGATGCCCGCATCCGCCGCCTCCATGATGGCGTCCGCCGCGAAGGGCGGGGCCACGAAGGTGATGCTGGCAGTGGCGCCGGTCTGCTTCACCGCGTCCTTGACGGTGTCGAAGACCGGGATGCCGAGATGGCTGCGGCCGCCCTTGCCGGGCGTCACGCCGCCGACGACGTTCGAGCCGTACTCGATCATCTCCTTGGCGTGGAAGCTGCCCTTGTCCCCGGTGATGCCCTGGATGAGGATCGGGGTCTTCTCGTCGATTAGGATGCTCATTGACGTGTCTCCGAAACTCGGGGTCAGGCCGCCGCGCGGGCGCCCTTGACGGCCTGCACGGCCTTCTCGGCGGCTTCCGTCAGGGTGTCGGCGGTGATGAGGTTGAGCCCGCTCTTCTCCAGGATCGCCTTGCCGGCCTCGACGTTGGTGCCGGCGAGCCGCACCACGAGCGGCACGGTGATCTGCACCTCCTGGGCGGCCTGGATGACGCCTTGCGCGATCCAGTCGCAGCGGTTGATGCCGGCGAAGATGTTGACGAGGATCGCCTTCACGTTCGGGTCCGAGAGGACGAGCCGGAAGGCGGTGGCGACGCGCTGGGGCGAGGCGCCGCCGCCGACATCGAGGAAGTTCGCCGGCTCGCCGCCCGCGTGCTTGATCATGTCCATCGTCGCCATGGCGAGGCCGGCGCCGTTGACGATGCAGCCGATCTCGCCCTCGAGGCCAATGTAGTTGAGGTTGTGCTCGGAGGCCTGGGCCTCGCGCGGATCGCTCTGCGAGGGGTCGTACATGTCGGCGATGTTGCGGCGCCGGAACAGCGCGTTGTCGTCGAACGACATCTTGGCGTCGAGGGCCAGAATCCGGTCGTCCTTGGTGACGACGAGCGGGTTGATCTCCAGCATGGTGGCGTCGCAGTCGCGGAAGGCGCGATAGGCGCTCATGATGGTCTTCACCGCGCCGCCGACCTGCTTGATGTTGAGGCCGAGCTGGAAGGCGAGTTCCCGCGCCTCGAATTGCTGCAGGCCCACCGCCGGCTCGACCACGACCTGGAGCAGCGCCTCCGGATCGGTGGCGGCGATCTCCTCAATGTCCATGCCGCCGCGCTGCGAGGCGATGACGCGCACGCGCTCGGCCTTCCGGTCGAGGACGAAGCCGAGATAGAGCTCGCGCTCGAACGGGTCGGCGGTCTCGATGTAGACGCGCTGGACCGGCTTGCCCTCGGGGCCGGTCTGGTGGGTGACGAGCCGCTTGCCGAGCAGGTCCTTGGCCGCGTCGCGCACCTCGTTGTAGGTCTTGCAGAGGCGGATGCCGCCGGCCTTGCCGCGGGCGCCCGCATGGATCTGGGCCTTCACGGCCCAGTGCCAGCCGCCGAGTTCGGTGGCGGCGTAGACCGCCTGGTCGGGGCTGAAGGCGACGGCACCCTTCGGGATCGGCACGCCGAAGCTCGCCAGCAATTCCTTGGCTTGGTACTCGTGGACGTCCATGGTTGCCTCCTCGGGTCGGTGTTCGGGCATGATTTCCCGTTCCGGGAGCGCGGCCCGCTCCCGGTCGGTGGTGTCCCGCCTTGCCGTTCGGGAAACCGCTCCCGGTCGGCCCGGGAGCGGCCCCTCAGCTAAAGCTTCGTCTTGACGACGTCGTATGTCTTCTCGGTCAGGGCTTCGGCCCCGGAGAGAAGAGCTTCGAGTTCGCTCAGGCGCGACCCCGCGAAATCGCGGTCGGCGATGGCCTTGGCGTTGACGTAGACGTTCAGGGCGGCGCTGCGCAGGCCCGCATAGGCCGACAGGACCGCGACGCCCGCGTCGCTGATCACGTTGAGGTTGCCCTTGTCGGCGGTCACCGCCGCGAGGTCGATGACCGCGCGGCAGGCGCGGCAGCAGGCGAGGGGAACGTCCGTCGCCTGGCGGAGCGCGACCTGGATCGCCTCCGTGCGCGCGGTCTTCTCCTCCTCGGTCGCCTTGGGCAGGCCGTAGGCGCCCATCACGGCATCGAAGGCGGCGACGTCCTCGGCGATCATGCCGGTGAGGGTGGCGCGCAGGGCTTCCGCCCTCTGGCGGATCCCTTTGAGCTCCTCCTCGACCTCGGCGTATTTCTTCTTGCCGATGGTGAGGTTGCAGACCATGGAGACGAGGGCCGCCCCCATGGCGCCGGAGATCGCCGCCGCCCCGCCGCCGCCGGGCGTCGGCTGCTCGCTCGCGAGCCCGTCCAGGAAGCGGGCGATCGTCTCGTTCTCGGCCATCACGCCATCTCTTTCGCCAGGGCGTAGATCTCTTCCGCGTCGAGGAGCGCCTCGGTGCTCTCGAACAGCTTGCCCACGCAGGCGCGGTGCAGCTTGAGCTTCAGGCCGCCGATGCCGAGGGCGCCGAAGACCTTCTTGCCGTGCCGCTCCTTGCCCTTGTCCATGGCGTCGATGCTGCCGAAGCCGAGCGGGGGCTGGGCGTTGTAGTCGGCGAGGAACGCGATGCTCGCCTCGTCCCGCCAAGCCGCCTCGGGGAGGAGTTCGAGGCCGATGGCGCCGGCCGAGAAGACGACGTTCGCGCCCTTCACGGCCGCCGCGCGGGCGGCGGCGTCCGGGGTCTCGAGCGCCTGGATGGCAACGCCGAAGCGGCTCTCGATGGCGCGCGCCGATTCCTCGGTCTTGGCCTTGGAGCGGCCGGTCAGCACCACCTCGGCGCCCTCGCGGGCGAGCAGAGCCGCCGAGCGCATGCCGACCGGGCCGGTGCCGGCGAGCACCACGGCGCGGCTTCCTTTCAGCGATCCCGCCGCCTTGGCGACGAGGGCGACGCCCGCCGCCGCAGTGGTGTTGGAGCCGTTCGAGTCCAGCATCGAGGAGACGCGGAAGGGGCCGAAGAAGCGCTTCTTCACCGCCTCGAACACCGCCTCGCCGGCCGCCATGCTGCCGCCGCCGACGAAGATCGCGGTCGACTTCTTCTCCGAACCGCCGCGGGTATAGATCGTCCCGTCGACGAGCGCGCCCACGTTCTCGGGGGTCACGTTGCCGTAGCCCGTGATGTTGTCGGCGCCGCCGTCGTAGCCGACGACCGTGTCGAACACGCTCGGCATCGGATCGGTGTCGAACTGGAACAGAAGCTTCTTCATCATCCACCCTCTGGCCGCGGCTGCGGCTTCGCGTTTCCTCCGAGACGTCGCCGGGCCGCCCATGTGCCCGGCCCGCCCCGGCCCCTTGGTCTTCTAGCGCGGCGCGCTCGGCCTATTCGACCACGTTCTGCGGCTTGCCGGCCACGAAGGCCTCGATGTTGTCGACGAGTTGGTCGGAGAGGATCTGCATCGCCTCCTTGCTCGCCCAGGCCACATGGGGCGTGACGATCAGGTTCGGCAGGTCGAGGTCGAGCAGGATGTTGCCGTTCACCGGCGGCTCGGTGGTGAGCACGTCGAAGCCCGCGCCCGCGATGGTGCCGTTCTGGAGCGCCTCGGCCAGCGCCGCCTCGTCCACCAGCCCGCCGCGGGCGGTGTTGATGAGGATCGCGTCGCGCTTCATCTTGGCGAGTTCGGCCCGCCCGATCATGTTGCGGGTCTCAGGGGTGAGCGGCGCGTGCAGCGTGATGACGTCGCTCTCGCGCAGGATCGTCTCGAAATCGACGAGCCCCTCCTGCGGGAAGACGTCGTAGGCGATCACCGTCATGCCGAGCGCCTCGGCCCGCTTGGCGATCGACTTGCCGAGCGCCCCGTAGCCGACGATGCCGAGCGTCGAGCCGGCGATGTCGCGGATCGGGTAGTCGAAGTAGCAGAACTGCCGCGACTTGTTCCAATCGCCCCGCCGGGTCGAGTTGGCGTAGGGCACGATCGCTCGCCGCAACGCGAAGATCAGCGCGATGACGTGCTCCGGCACGGTGTTGAAGGCGTAGTTGCGGATGTTGACGACCGTAATGCCCTGCTGTTTGGCCACGGCCTTGTCGACGATGTCGGTGCCGGTCGCCGCCACTGCGATCAGCTTCAGCTTGGGCAGCTGGCGCAGGGAGTCGGCCCGCAGCGGCACCTTGTTGACGATCGCGATCTCGGCGTCCCTCAGGCGCTCGACGATCTGGTCCGGCGCGGTGACGTCATATTCCTTGTACGTGTGCGGAAAGCTGAATTCGCGCACGTGAGCGTCGAGCGTCTCGCGGTCGAGGAAGACGATCGTGTGAGGCATCGTTCTGATCTCCGGGCTGGCCTTGCGCGGGGAAGCGGGGCCGCGGGCCTGGAATACCAGACCCGCGGCTTTCTCCTCACACCCGGACGACGCCGTCGGAGTGGTTGCGGTCGAATTTGCCGGCCTCGCTCGGGCGCTTGTCCTTGGCGAGGATGGTCTCGCGGAAGTGCTGCTGCGCCGCCGCGACGCCGCTGCCCGGCTCGATCTTGATGCCGGCATCCAGCATCGACATCTCGGCGCCCGCGAGCGCGCCCAGCAGCATCAGGTCGTTGAGGTCGCCGAGATGGCCGATGCGGAACAGCTTGCCGGCGACCTTGGACAGGCCCGCCCCGAGGGCGAGGTTGTAGCGGCGGAAGGCGATGTCGATCACGTCGGCGCCGTTGATGCCCTCCGGCACCATGATGGCGCTCACCGTGTCGGAGTACCACTTGGGCTCCTTGGCGCAGAGGGTCAGGCCCCAGGCCTTCACGGCGGCGCGGCAGCCGTCGGCGAGGACGCGGTGGCGCTCGAAGACCCGCTCCAGCCCCTCCTCGAACAGGCAGGCCATCGACTCGCGCAGGCCGTAGAGCAGCGGCAGGGCCGGCGTGTAGGGGAAGTAGCCGGTGGCGTTCGCCTTCGACATGTCGCCGAAGTCGAAATAGACGCGGCGGCACTCGGCAGTCTTGTAGGCGGCGAGCGCCTTGGGGCTGACGCAGACGATGCCGAGGCCGGCCGGCAGCATCAGGCCCTTCTGCGAGCCGGTGATGGCACAGTCGACGCCCCATTCCGAGGCACGGAAGTCGATGCTGCCGATCGAGGACACGCCGTCGACATAGAGCATCGCCGGGTGGTTCGCCGCGTCGATCGCCCGGCGCACGGCCCCGATGTCGCTGGTGACGCCGGTGGCGGTCTCATTGTGGACGATGAGGACGGCCTTGATGCGGTGATCGCGGTCGGCGCGCAGGGCCTCCTCGATCCGGTCCGGATTGGCACCCGTGCCCCATTCCTCGTCCTGGATCACCACGTCGAGGCCGACGCGCTGGGCGAGGTCGATCCACAGGGTGCTGAACTGGCCGAAGCGCGAGGCGAGCACGCGGTCGCCCGGCGAGAGGGTGTTGGTGAGGGCCGCCTCCCAGGCGCCGGTGCCGCTCGACGGGAAGATGAAGACCTGCCCGTCCTTCGACTTGAAGACCTTCTTCATGTTCTCGAACAGGGGCAGCGTCAGGTCCGGGAACGACGACGAGCGATGGTCCTCCATCGGCACGATCATCGCGCGCTGCACGCGCTCCGGCACGTTGGTCGGACCCGGCACGAAGAGGAAGTTGCGACCCGGCCGTCTCGATCCTGCCATGTTGTCCTCCAATTTCCTTCACCGTCGTCAGCGTCGAGACCCGGGACGGGCTCGCCGGGGAAAAGCCTCACGCGCGCGCCGCGCGCCGCCCCGGACGGGCATCATGTCGGTGCTGGAGCGCCCTGCGGGCCGAGGATCGGAACCCGATTGCCATGGAGCGCCTTCCCGTCCGGTTCGTTCTGCTTCACGGTGGGCAGGCTCGCGGCGCATTCGGCCGAGGGACCGCCTTCCGTGTCGCGGCGGACTATGGGTCGGGCCGGATCAGAAGGAAAACTGAAAAATCTTTCCATGTCGTTCAAAATATTCGAATTTGTACTTTCGACCGGAGTCTGCGGCCGCCTCGTGGCTCCCTCCGGCCCGGGTCCGGCCGCGCGCCGCAGCGTCCGGCCAGCATCTCTCAGATGAGAGCCAGCACAGGTGGAGAACCAAATCGCGCCCTCTGCGTTGATGTGCGCAGGCATGCTTCAGGCGGAGGACGGGACATGCTGATGAAATCTCTGATGATCGCCGGGGTTCTGGTTGCCGGGGCGGGGGCTGCCCGGGCGGAGGATGCGAGTCTGGCCGCTTCCGGCCTTCAGCCGATGGAGGTGGTGGGCTTCTCCGACAGCGTGCCGCAGGGCATGCCGCTGTTCGTGGCCCTTCCCCGGATGGCGCCGGGGGCGGAGGTCGATCTGCGCGACGTCGGGACGAGTGGCCTCGTCGCCTTCGGCCGGACGGTGCCCGCCGCACTCGACCCGAATGCGGAGATCGCGACCGGCACGGTCACCAAGTAGGATGGGCGCACGATCCGAGAAAAATCCTCCCCCGCGGGGGAGGATTTTTTCGTGCCGAGACCACGTACTGCCGATCGGCACGGCCCCGGTCGGATGATACGGTCTCCGGACGATTCCTTCCTCAGACCGTATCAGTTCGCCACCGGCCTTTGCCGACCCTGAGGGATGAAATCGGCTGAACGAGCCCTTCCTTCCATGGCAGCCAACCCCGGCCCTCATGCTGAGGTGCGGCGGCTTCCACGCAGGTCAGGTTCTATTTAGACGGTGAAGCGGGTGCTGGTGGAGCCAGGCGGAATCGAACCGCCGACCTCTTGAATGCCATTCAAGCGCTCTCCCAACTGAGCTATGGCCCCGCACCGGACCGCGACGCTTGGGGTCGCCGCGGCTATCACGCACTCAAAAAGGCCGCCTGCGGCGGCCTCGTCAATCCGGGTTCGACCGGAGGAAATCTGGTGGAGCCAGGCGGAATCGAACCGCCGACCTCTTGAATGCCATTCAAGCGCTCTCCCAACTGAGCTATGGCCCCACTGAAGATCCGCGGCGGCTGGGTCGTCCGCGGTGCCGCCGGACGCCCCGGAGTGGGGCGGTCGCGTTCGGTGGCGGCTGTATATGAGGGCGCCGCGGCGGAGACAAGCCCCCGCGGCGGCCTTGTGCGAAGTTTTCGTGACCGGGCCGGATTCGCGTGGTCCGGCGGACGGTTAGCCGAGCCTCAGGATTCCTCGTCGGTCTCGATGTCGCCGTCGATGAGGTCGGAGACGTCGTCGCCGCCCTCCTCGTCCTCCTCCAGGAAGGTGTCGTCTTCGCCGCCGGCATCGCCCACATCGGCATCGTCCTCGACGGTCGCGTCGGCGCCCTCCTCGCCGGCCTCGACCTCGTCGAGGGAGATCATCTCGGGCCCGCCGGTCTCGTCGTCGGCCTCCTCGTCCGCCGCGCGGCTCGCGATGGCGGGCGCCGGCACGCGGGTCGAGGTGAGGGCCGCGATCTGATAGACCGTGCCGCATTTCGGGCAGGTGGCGGGGTCTCTGTTGAGGTCGTAGAACTTGGCGCCGCAGCTCATGCACTGGCGCTTCAAGCCGAGTTCCGGTCTGGCCACGGTTCGAAAGCCCTTGAGATATCGTCGGGAAAGGGCCCGTTAGTCGGGGGCGTTCCCGGTGTCAAATCGCCGATGGCCGCGCTTAGCCTCGCAGACGGATGACGCGGCACCGCCCACATGGTAACGACCCGCCGCTCCCGCCAGCCCCCTTCGACCAGGCAGCCCGACGTGTCCCACGATTCCGCCCCATCCCCCATCGCCGCCCGGGCCGGGACGCCCCTGCGGGGCCGCCTGCGCCCGCCGGGCGACAAGTCCATCTCGCACCGGGCGATGATCCTGGGCCTGCTCAGCATCGGCGAGACCCGCATCGAGGGGCTGCTCGAAGGCGACGACGTGCTGCGCACCGCCGCCGCCGCCAGGGCGCTCGGCGCTGGCATCGACCGGGACGGGCCGGGACGCTGGCGGGTGCGCGGGGTCGGCATCGGGGGCCTGAGCGATCCCGAGGGCGTGCTCGATTTCGGCAATGCGGGCACCGGCTCGCGGCTGATGATGGGCGTGGTCGGCGGCCAGCCCGTGACCGCGACATTCGACGGCGACGCGTCCTTGCGCAAGCGGCCGATGCGCCGGATCCTCGACCCCCTGGTGCAGATGGGCGCGACGGTGGTGGCCCAGCAGGAGGGCGGGCGCGTGCCGCTCACCCTGCGCGGCCCCGACGAGGCGATCCCGATCACCTACGAGACGCCGGTCGCCTCCGCACAGGTGAAGTCGGCGGTGCTGCTCGCGGGCCTCAACGCGCCCGGCACCACCACGGTGATCGAGGCGGCCGCCACCCGCGACCACACCGAGCGCATGCTGCGCCTGTTCGGCGCCGAGGTCGCGGTCAGCGCACACGGGCCGGAGGGCCACGGCCGCGCCATCGCGCTCACCGGCCAGCCGACCTTGCGCGCCGCCGAGGTGATGGTGCCGGCCGATCCGTCCTCGGCCGCCTTCCCGCTCGTCGCGGCGCTGCTGGTGCCGGGCTCGGACGTGGTGATCGAGGGCGTGATGATGAACCCGCTCCGCATCGGCCTCATCACCACGCTCCTGGAGATGGGCGCCGACATCACGCGGCTCAACGAGCGCGAGGAGGGCGGCGAGACGGTTGCGGACCTGCGCGTGCGGGCATGCCGCCTCACGGGCGTTACGGTGCCGCCCGAGCGGGCGCCCGCGATGATCGACGAATACCCGGTGCTCGCCGTGGCCGCCGCCTTCGCGCAGGGCACCACGCGGATGCAGGGCCTGCACGAATTGCGGGTGAAGGAATCGGACCGCCTCGCGGCGGTGGCGGCGGGGCTCAAGGCCAACGGCGTCGCGCATGTCGTGGAGGGCGACGACCTGATCGTCCATGGCGACGGCGGGGCGGCGGCCGGGGGCGGCACGGTGGCGACGCATCTCGACCACCGCATCGCCATGGCGTTCCTGGTAATGGGGCTGGCGAGCCGGGACCCGGTCACCGTCGACGACGGGGCGATGATCGCCACCAGCTATCCGAGCTTTCTCGCCGATCTGCGGGCACTCGGCGCCGCCTTCTCGGATTAAGAACAGTCAGGACGGGGTGAGCGTGACGCGCGTGGACGTCGAGATGGTGATCGCGATCGATGGCCCGGCCGCCTCGGGCAAGGGGACCCTGGCCCGGCGGCTCGCCCTGCATTACGGCCTGCCGCATCTCGACACGGGGCTCCTGTACCGGGCGGTGGCTCTGGCGCTCATCGACGCGGACCGGGACCTCGCGGACGCTGCCGCCGCGGAGGATGCCGCGCGCTCCCTGCGGGCGGAGTCCCTGGGCGACACGCGGCTGCGCGAGCGCGCCATGGGGGAGGCGGCCTCGGTCGTCTCGGCGATCCCGGCGGTGCGTGCGGCCCTCCTCGACTGGCAGCGCCGCTTCGCCGCCGCGCCCGGCGGCGCGGTGCTGGACGGGCGCGACATCGGCACGGTGGTCTGCCCCGACGCGCCCGTGAAGCTGTTCATCACGGCCTCGCCGGAGGAACGCGCCCAGCGGCGCTACCGGGAGCTCGGCGGGCGCGGCGAGCCGGTGACCTTCGAGGCGGTGCTCGCCGACATCGTCCGCCGCGACGCCCGCGATGCTGACAGGGCCGCGGCGCCTCTGCGCATCGCCGACGATGCCGTGGTGATCGACACCACCGATCTCGACGCGGACGGCGCCTTCCGGGCGGCGACGGCGGTGGTGGATACGCGCCGGCGGGTGGGGAATTGATCGTCACGTCCCCCGCGGCTTCGCCCGCCGGGTCGGCGGGGCGGTGAGCGGGTCCTCCGGCCAGGGGTGCTTCGGGTACTGGCCGCGCATGTCGGCGCGCACCGCCGCCCAGGAGCCGCGCCAGAAGCCCGGCAGGTCGCGGGTGATCTGGATCGGGCGCTGGGCCGGCGAGAGCAGGTGCAGCACGAGGGGCACCCGCCCGCCGCCGATGCTCGGGTGGATCGGGAGCCCGAAGAGTTCCTGCACCCGCACCGCCAGCACCGGCTCCTCGGACCCGTAATCGACCGGGATGCGCGAGCCGGTCGGCACCTCGATATGGGTCGGGGCCTCCGCTTCCAGGCGCGCGCGGAGGTTCCAGGGCAGCAGCGCCTGGAGCGCCTCGCTGAGGCGGTCCGGGCCGATCTCGTCGAGGCGGGTGAGGCCGACGAGATGGGGGGCGAGCCACTCCTCGATCGTGGCGCCGAGGGCCTCGTCCGACAGGTCGGGCCAGGGCTCCCCCTCGGCCCGGCGCAGGAAACGCACCCGCTCGCGCCACTGCGCCGCCGCCTTCGACCAGGGCAGGGCGGCAAGCCCGAGATCGGCGATCCCGCGGGCCAAAAGCCGCGCGCTGTCCTCGTCGGCCGGGACCGGCAGCACGCGCTCGCCGAGCGTCAGCGCGCCGAGCCGGCGCTGGGCCCTCGCTCTCAGGGCGCGGGCGCCCGCATCGAAGGCGACGCTGGTGCGGGCCTCGATCCGGTCGGGAAACAGCGCCTCGATGGCCTCGAGCGTGATCGGCGCCGCCGCGAGGATGCGGGACGCCGACGCCTTGCCGACGATCTCCGCCACGGCGAGGAAGGGCTCGCGGGCGAGCGCGAGGCCGGGCTCCAGGGCGGCCCCGCGGCCATTGGCCAGCACGAACTCGCCCGGCCGCCCCCGTGCGCGGGCGATCCGGTCCGGATAGGCCAGCGCCAGGAGCGCGCCGGGGGCCGGGGTCTCATCCTCGCCCGCCGCGGGCTCGGCGGCGCGCGCCCAGCCGGCGGCGAGGCGGCGCATGTCCTCCGCGCGGCCGGAGCGGTCGCGGCGGAAGCGCTCGACCCGCTCGGTGAGATCGACCGCCTCGCCCCCGAGCCCGCGCTCGACCAGCACCGCCGCGAGATCGGCCGCGTCGCGGCAGGCCGCCCGGCCGCTTGCTCCCGCCGCCACCACCATGCGGGCGAGGCGCGGCGGCAGGGGGAGCGCCCGCAGGCGCCGCCCCTCCGGCGTCAGGCGGCCGTCCGCATCGAGGGCGCCGAGGCCGGACAGGAGCGCCTTCGCCTCGGCGAGCGCCGGGGCGGGGGGCGGATCGAGGAAGGGCAGGGTGGCGGGATCGGTCACGCCCCAGGCCGCGCCGTCGAGCACCAGGCCCGCGAGGTCGGCCGAGAGGATCTCGGGCTTGGCGAAGGGTTCGAGCGCCCCCGTCGCCGCCTCGGCCCAGAGCCGGTAGCAGATCCCGGGCTGCGTGCGCCCGGCGCGGCCCCGCCGCTGGTCGACGGAGGCACGCGAGGCCCGGACCGTGACGAGGCGGGTGAGGCCGAGATCCGGCTCGTAGACCGGCACCCGGGCGAGCCCCGAATCCACCACCACCCGGACGCCCTCGATGGTGAGCGAGGTCTCGGCGATGGAGGTGGCGAGCACCACCTTGCGGCGGCCAGGCTTGCTCGGGCGCACGGCCCGGTCCTGCTCCGCCCGGTCGAGGGCGCCGTAGAGGGGCGCGAGATCGACGTCCGGATAGGCGCCGAGGCGCTCTTCCAGCAGGGTCGCGACGCGGCGGATCTCGCCCTGGCCCGGCAGGAAGGCCAGCACCGAGCCGGGCTCGGCGCGCAACGCCCGCTCGATCGCCTCGGCCATCGCCTCCTCAATGCGCCGGCTGGGGTCGCGGTCGAGATAGCGGGTCTCGACCGGATAGGCGCGGCCCTCCGAGGCGATGACCGGCGCATCCCCCATCAGCCGCGCCACCCGCGCCCCGTCGAGGGTCGCCGACATCGCGAGAAGCCGCAGATCCTCCCGCAGCCCCGCTTGCGCGTCGAGCGCGAGCGCGAGCCCGAGATCGGCGTCGAGGGAGCGCTCGTGGAACTCGTCGAACAGCACCGCGGCGACGTCCGACAATTCCGGATCGTCGAGGATCATGCGGGCGAAGACGCCCTCGGTGATGATCTCGATCCGCGTGCGGGCCGAGAGCTTCGAGCCGAGCCGGACCCTGAGGCCGACGGTCTCGCCGACCCGCTCGGAGAGCGTCTCGGCCATGCGCTCGGCTGCCGCGCGCGCGGCCAGCCGCCGCGGCTCCAGCACGATGATGCGCCGGTCCCCGCGCCAGGGCGCGTCGAGGAGGGCGAGGGGCACGCGGGTGGTCTTGCCGGCGCCGGGCGGGGCGACCAGCACGGCGTTCGGGCGGGTGGCGAGGGCGGCCTGGAGATCGCCCAGGACGGCGTCGATCGGCAGGGCAGGGGCGGCGGACATGCAGGCCCGCATGGCCGGGCCCGGCCCGCGATGCAAGCCCGCGCCGGGCTCGGCCGCGGGTTGCCGGCGCCGCCGCCCCATCCGGCGCGCTGATCGGGCAGGCGCGGATGTCCCACCGCCAGATGCGCCGTCACCGCATGATACCAACGGCCCGGCCTGCTGACGCCGCATCCCGGCGGAGATCGTCTCCGCCGTCCGGCGGCCCGTGCCTCGCGCGGGTTGCCGTTCAGGCCTGCGGCGCAGGCTCCGCATGCCCGCGCTTCCGGTAGGCGGCCGGACTCATTCCCGCGCGGCTAGAGAAGAAGCGCGAGAAATACGCAGGATCGTTGAATCCCAGATCGAAGGCGATCTTCGCAACCGACAGGGTGGTGTAGATCAGGCTGCGCTTGGCCTCGAGCATCAGGCGGTCGTGGATGATCACCTGGGGCGCCCGGCCGACGGCCTCGGTGCAGGCGGCGTGCAGGCGGTCGGTGCTGACGCCGAGCTCGGCCGCGAAGCGCGCCACAGGCCAGTTCTCGCGCAGATGCGCCTCGACCAGCCGGCGGAACCGGCGGTGGAGGTCGGCCCGCGCCACGGCCGCGGGTTCGACGATGGCCCGGGCCGCCCGCGTGCGCAGAACCCCCACCAGGACGAGCTTGGCGAGCGCCGCGACGACGCTGATGGACCCAGGCAGATGGCCGAACACCTCGTGCGCGAGGGCGTCCAGGATGAGCCTGAGGTCGAGGTCGATCTCGTCCGGCGCGCCGAGCCGGCCGCTGAACATCGCGTCCGCGGCTTCGCGCAGCCGCGCCGCCTCGTGGTCGTGCTCGATGACCGACCCCAGGAAGTCGTCGGCAACGGACAGGACGATGCCGTCCGTCCCCGGCCGGAACGAGAAGGCATGCACCACGCTCGCCGGCACCCAGATCAGCCAGGGAGCGACGATGACGTCCTGCCGTCCGTCGATCCGCGAGATGCCGCCGCCCTCGGTCACCACGAGGGCCTGGGACAGGTTGACATGTCGGTGAACGCCGATCTCCCACCCGTGCAGGGAGGCGCTCGACCCGATCCGCTCCGCGTGGACGAAGCCCGGGATCGTGGTCTCGGCGACCTCACCGTAGAGGCCGAAGACCGGGATCGTCCGCGGTTCGGCTGCGCGCATCGCCATCTCCCCCGGACCTGGGACCGGCGGGAGCCGTGCCAGATCCGTCCAAGTGTTTCCGGTCCCCGTCCATGGCACCGGGATTTCTCCCAGTTTAAGAATTAAACCAGTTCGATCGAGCCGCCTGAAGACGGCCGTGAAGAGCACCGGGAGGAAACCGTACGGCCCTGCACAGCGGCCGAGACGCTTTCTTGCACAGATTGTCCGTGTCGAAACCCCGCCGCCGCTGCGTCAGGGCGCGGCCGCGCGCACCAATGAAACACGATCAGGAGGAAACCGATGGCCGGAGCGAAACCCTATCCGCTGAACGCTTGGTACGCCGTGGCCTGGGACCATGAGATCAAGCGCGAGCTGACCGCGCGGACGATCTGCGACACCGGCATCGTGCTCTACCGCCGGACGGACGGACAAGTCGCCGCCCTGGAGGATGCGTGCTGGCACCGGCTGCTGCCGCTCTCCCTCGGCCACCTCCACGGCGACGAGGTGGTCTGCGGCTATCATGGGCTCATCTTCAACCCGGCCGGCCGCTGCACCTTCATGCCGGCGCAGGAGACGATCAACCCCTCCGCCTGCGTGCGGGCCTTCCCCGTGGTGGAGCGCTACCGCCTCATCTGGGTCTGGATGGGCGATCCGGCGCTCGCGGACCCGGACACTGTGCCGGATTTCCACTGGAACAGCGACGCGCCCTGGGTCGGCGAGGGCGGCACCTTCTACAGCCTGCAATGCGATTACCGGCTGGTGATCGACAACCTGATGGACCTCACCCACGAGACCTACGTCCATGCGGGCAGCATCGGGGACGAGGCGATCACCCGCAATCCGTTCGAGGTGACCCACACCGACCGCAAGGTCACCGTCGAGCGCTGGATGGAGAACATCGAGCCGCCGCCGTTCTGGGCGCGCCTCCTCGGCCGGCCCGGCCATGTCGACCGCTGGCAGATCATCCATTTCGAGGCGCCCTGCGTGGTCGCGGGCGATGTCGGCGTGGCGCTGACCGGAACCGGCGCCCGGCAGGGCGACCGCTCGCAGGGGGTGAACGGCTTCTTCCTCGCCGCGATCACGCCGGAGACCGGGACAAGCTGCCATTACTTCTGGAACTTCGTGCGTAACTTCCGCACCGACGACGCCGAGCTGACGCGATCGCTCAACCTCGCCCACGTCAATCAGGGCCGCGGCGTCTACGACCAGGACCACGACGTGCTGGAGGCGCAGCAACGGGCGATCAGCAAGAATCCGCGCCAGCCGTTCTACAACCTGAACATCGATGCCGGCGCCCTGTGGGCCCACCGCCTGATCGACGGGATGTGCGCAGCCGAGGGCAGGACGCAAGCGGGCACCTCGTCCGACCTTGCGGCGGCGGAGTGACCCGGCCATGCACAGCATCACCGAGTGGCGGCCGGCCCGGCTGCGAGGCATCCGGGACCTGACGCCCGACATCCGCCTGTTCGAGATCGAACCTGCCGGCGGCTTCATCCCGCCGGCTCCCGGCAGCCACATCAGCGTCGCGGTGACGATCGGCGGCCGGCCCGACGCGCGGTCCTACTCCGTCATCGGCCCCTGCCCGGAGGGCCTCTACCGCATCGCCGTGAAGCGGCTGCCCGACAGCCGCGGCGGCTCGGTCTCCATGCACGGTCTCGCGCCCGGCGCCCGGCTGACGATCGCCGGGCCGCGCAACCACTTTCCCCTCGCGCACGGCCGGCCGGACTACCTGCTCGTCGCCGGCGGCATCGGGATCACGCCGATCATCGGCATGGCGCTCGCCCTCGCCGAGGCGGGCGCCCCGTTCCGCCTGCTCTATGCCGTGCGGCAACGCCAGGATCTCGCCTTCGCGGAGGAACTGCGCGAGCGGCTCGGCGACCGGCTCGAACTCTTCGTCGACGAGGAGGGCGGCCGGATCGACCTGGCGGCGGCGCTCGCGCGCCTCAGGCCGGGCGGCGAACTCTATGTCTGCGGGCCGATCGGTCTTCTCGAGGCGTCCAAGCGCGCGTGGCAGGAGAGCGGCCGGCCGGTGGAGGGGCTGCGCTTCGAGACCTTCGGCAACAGCGGCCGCTACGCGACGGAGCCGTTCACGGTCCGGATCCCCCGGCTCGGCCGGGAGATCATGGTCGCCCGCAACCAGACGATGCTGGAGGCCCTCGAAGCCGCCGGCGTCGGGATGATCTTCGACTGCCGGCGCGGCGAGTGCGGCCTGTGCACCGTGCGGATCCTCGCCGCCGAGGGTCCCGTCGACCACCGCGACGTCTTCTTCAGCGACGCCCAGAAGGCGGCGAACACGCATCTGTGCACCTGCGTGTCGCGGACGGCCGGCGGCTGCCTCACCATCGATACCGCGGACCGGACCGCCTGACGGCGACCCGCGGCGGCACGAGATCGCCGGAGCCGGACCAAAAGACACGAAACAGGAGGAAACAATGCCCGATACGAGCCCCGACGCCGATCCCCGGGCGGCGATCCGGGAAGGCGACATGACCGCCTTCCAGGTCGTCGTCGTCGCGATCTGCATCCTGATCTGCGCCCTCGACGGCTTCGACGTGCTGGTGGTGGCCTTCACGGCGGCGGCCATCGCCCGCGACTTCGCCCTCTCGCCCACCGATCTCGGGCTGCTGTTCAGCGCCGGGCTCGCCGGGATGGGGCTCGGCGCCCTGCTGATCGGTCCCCTCGGCGACCGGCTCGGGCGGCGCACCACCCTGCTCCTGTGCCTCGGGATCCTGTGCACCGGCATGCTCGCGGCGGCTTTCAGCCGGAGCCTGGGCGAACTCGCGCTGGTGCGGCTGTTCACCGGCCTCGGCATCGGCGGCGGGCTCGCCAACGTGAACATCGTGGTGGCGGAATACGCCTCGGACCGCTGGCGCAATCTGGCTATCTCTTTGATGTCACTTGGATATCCGATCGGGGCGACGCTCGGGGGCGCCTTCTCGGTCGTCCTGATCGAGGCCTATGGCTGGCGGTCGGTCTACGTGTTCGGCGGCCTCGTCGCCCTGGTCCTGGTCCCAGCGGTGCTGGCCTTCATGCCGGAATCGATCGACTATCTCATGGCCCGACGGCCGGCCGGCGCCCTCGCGAAGATCAACCGGGTGCTGACGCGGATGGGGCGCCCGACCCTCGCCGCGCTGCCCGCCGTCTCCCGGACGGAGATCCTGGCGGGAGTGGGCCCGCTCGTTCTCCTGCGACCGCCCTACGCCGCACGGACCGCGGCGACCTGCCTCGCATATTTCTGCGTGATGATGACCTCCTACTTCTTCCTCAGCTGGACGCCGAAGGTGCTGACCGAGCACGGCCTCAGCATCAGCGGGGGCATCTCGGGGGCGATGCTGATGAACGCCGGCGGGGTGGTCGGCTGCCTGCTGTTCGGCTTCGGCGCCCGCGGGATCGGGACGCGCCGGCTCGCCGCCGCGATGATGGTCGGGCTTTGTCTCGCGGGCGCGATCCTCGGCCTTGTCCCGCCGACGCCGGCATTCCTTCTCGCTGCCACGCTGGCGATCGGGTTCTTCCTCTACGCGTCGATCAACGCGATGTACGCGGTGGTGCCAGCGGTGTTTCCGGCGAGCGTGCGGACCACCGGCACCGGCCTCGCCATGAGCGTCGGCCGCCTCGGCGCCGTCGCTGGGCCCTCGCTCGCCGGCCTGCTGATGGCGGCGGGCTGGGACCGGTCGGGCTATTGCGCGGCGCTCGCCGCCCCGATGCTGGTCGCGGCGCTGAGCCTCGCCTGGGTGCGGGCCGCGGGGCGGGAGGATCGAACGGAGGTGGGGCTGCCGAGCCCGGCGAACAGCCTCGCGACGAGCCGGTAATACCGACGGGCCTTGGACATGACCATTGGTTCCGTTCTCGGATTTTCGCCAAGCCTCGTCACAAAGCCTTTGGCTTGGCATCGACAATTCGAGATGGGTCGACGGCCCGATGCGTGAGCGTGTGCGGCAGCACCTGCTGCCTCGGCAGCCTGGGCCGTTGGTATAAGTTGCCACCGGCCGGGCCGCCCCTGAGAGATGAAACCGGCCGCAAGGCCCCCTCGATGGCAGCCCCGCCGGCCTTCATGCTGAGGTGCAGGGCGGCTTCCAGGCAGGTCAGTTTCTATCTAGCCGGCTTCCGGCTGATCTGTTCGGGGATGATCGAGCGCGGGGAACCCCTCTCCCAAGTGGGAGAGGGGTGTGTCGTGCGCATCCATTTTCCAACGGATCAACACGGACCAGAAGCACCATTGCTGCCTGCGCGGTGTCTCACTTTCGATAGTCCTGTCCCGCCTGCAAGGCCGGAGAGGTTCTGCGGCGCTCGTAGCGGGACGCTCACCCGCCGATGTTGAAGGCCGCCAGTGCCGCCATGTTGACGAGATCGGTGTCGGTGGCGCCGAGCGAGACGATCTGCACCGGCTTGTCGAGGCCAACGATCAGCGGCCCCAGCACCTGCGCGCCGCCGAGCTCCTGCAGCATCCTGGTGGAGATCGAGGCCGAGTGGAAAGCCGGCATCACCAGCACGTTCGCGGGCTGCTTGAGCCGGCTGAACGGATACTGGGCCAGCACCTCCCGGTTGAGCGCCACATCGGCCGACATCTCGCCGTCATATTCGAAGTCGACCCGCATCCCGTCGAGGATCTTGACCGCCTCCTGCACCTTCTCGGCGCGCTCGGCCTTGGGATGGCCGAAGGTCGAGAAGGAGAGGAGCGCGACGCGCGGCTCGTAGCCGAGGCGCCGGGCGACGCCCGCGGCCTCGACCGCGATGCCGGCGATCTCCGGCGCGGAGGGCATCTCGTGGATCGCCGTATCGGCGACGAGCACGATGCGCCCGCGGGCGAGGCAGAGCGAGACGCCGATCACCCGGTGGCCCGGCTTGTGGTCGATGACGTGGCGCACGTCGTCGAGGGCGACCGAGTAGTTGCGGGTCGCGCCCGTAACCATCGCGTCCGCGTCGCCGAGCGCCACCATGGAGGCCGCGAAGTGGTTGCGGTCCTGGTTGATCAGCCGCTGGCAGTCGCGGAACAGCAGGCCCTTGCGCTGCATCCGCGCATAGAGGAACTGAGCGTAGACCAGGTTGCGGTCCGACTTCGCGGCGTTGTGGATCTCGATGTTGTCGCGTCCCGACAGGTCGATTCCGGCGGCATCCGCATTGGCCAGCACCCGGTCCTCGCGCCCGACCAGGATCGCGGTGCCGAGCCCCTGGTTGACGAAGGACACGGCCGCCCGGATGACGACCTCCTCCTCGCCCTCCGCGAAGACGACGCGCTTGGGAAACTTGCGCACCCGCTCGAAGATGCGGTTGAGGGTGCCGGCGACGGGGTCGCGGCGGGCCGAGAGCTGGGCCCGGTAGCCGTCCATCGCGGGAATCGGCTTGCGGGCGACGCCCGTATCCATGGCGGCCTTGGCCACGGCCGGCGGGATCGTATGGATCAGCCGCGGGTCGAAGGGCACCGGGATGATGTAGTCCCGCCCGAAGCGGGGCCGGGTGCCCTGATAGGCCGCCGCCACCTCGTCCGGCACGTCCTCGCGGGCAAGCGCGGCGAGCGCCTGCGCGGCCGCGATCTTCATCTCCATGTTGATCGTGGTCGCGCGCACGTCGAGCGCCCCCCGGAAGATGTAGGGGAAGCCCAGCACGTTGTTGACCTGGTTCGGGTAGTCCGAGCGCCCGGTCGCCACGATGGCGTCGTCGCGCACCTGCGCGACCTCCTCGACCGTGATCTCGGGATCGGGGTTGGCCATCGCGAAGATGATCGGCTGGGGCGCCATCGCGCGGATCATGTCGGGCGTGAAGGCGCCCTTGACCGAGAGGCCGAACACGATGTCGGCGCCCTCGATGGCCTCGGCGAGCGTGCGCTTGGAGGTCTCGACCGCATGGGCCGATTTCCACTGGTTCATGCCCTCGGTGCGGCCGGCATGGACCACGCCCTTGGTGTCGCACAGGATGACGTTCTGGTTACCGAAGCCCATCGCCTTGAGGAGCTCGATGCAGGCGATGCCGGCCGCGCCCGCGCCGTTGACCACGAGCTTGGCCTGGCTGATGTCGCGGCCGGTGAGGTGCAGCGCGTTGATCACGCCCGCCGCCGCGATGATCGCGGTGCCGTGCTGGTCGTCGTGGAAGACCGGGATGTCCATCAGCTCCCGCAGGCGCTCCTCGATGATGAAGCACTCGGGCGCCTTGATGTCCTCGAGGTTGATGCCGCCGAAGGTGGGCCCGAGGTAGCGCACGCAATTGATGACCGCCTCCGGGTCCTCGGTGCCGACCTCAAGGTCGAAGGCGTCGATATCGGCGAAGCGCTTGAACAGGACCGCCTTGCCCTCCATGACCGGCTTCGAGGCGAGCGCGCCGCGGTTGCCGAGGCCGAGGATCGCGGTGCCGTTCGAGACCACCGCCACGAGGTTGCCCTTGGCCGTGTAGTCGAAGGCGAGCGCCGGATCCTCCGCGATGGCGAGGACCGGCACGGCGACGCCGGGCGAATAGGCCAGCGACAGGTCGCGCTGCGTCGCCATCGGCTTCGTGGCGACGACCTCCAGCTTGCCCGGCCTCCCTTGCGCGTGGAACTGGAGCGCCTCCTGGTCGGTGAAGGTCGGGCGCGCGCGGCGGGTGGTGGGACGGGACTCGCTCATGCCGGGACCTTCTTCGCCTTTAGTCTGATCTGACCATGGGAGACGTCCCATAGGGCCGCCCGAGGCGGGGCTCAAGCAAAGTGTTTGCCTCGGCGACCTCGTCCGGTCCGCCTATGCCTCGGCCGGGCGCATCGTCCCCAAATAGAACCTGACCTGCGTGGAAGCCGCCGCACTCCTCATGCTGAGGTGCGAGCGTCAGCGAGCCTCTGGCCGGCATCAGCCGGCACGCACCCCGGACCGATGATCCCATCCCGCCAGAGCCTCGGACCAGCGGTCAGGCGTGCGTGCCGGCTGATGCCGGCCAGAGGCTCCGTGCGATCTTCGATCGCCAGGAGCACCTCAGCATGAAGACCGGTGGGGCTGCCATCGGGGGCGCCTTGCGGCTGGGTTCTCAGTCAGGGTCGGCGAGCCGGTGGTAAGCTGATCGGACGCCGGTGACGGGAACGGAGCCGCGCCATTCGGGCGCTCTCCCGCAGCCCGTCCGTCATCCCCATCATCCCGGGGGAGAACCCCGGGGGAGAACGCGGCGGCCGCCTGGAACGGCCGCCTTCCTCTGCTAGTGTCAGCCCCGATGACGATGGACAGCGACCTCGGCCGGCGCCTGCTGCGCGACGAGCCTCACGAGCCGGCGGACGACGCTCCGCCTCCGCCACGCGGACGGCGCGCCGCCGCGGCCGAGCCCGCCGCCTCGCCCATGATGGCGCAGTACATCGAGATCAAGGCCGCCAATCCGGGCTTGCTGCTGTTCTACCGGATGGGGGATTTCTACGAGCTGTTCTTCGAGGATGCGGAGGTCGCCTCGCGGGCGCTCGGCATCGTGCTGACGAAGCGCGGCAAGCATGGCGGCGCCGACATCCCGATGTGCGGCGTGCCGGTCGAGCGGGCGGACGACTACCTCCAGCGCCTGATCGCGCTGGGGCACCGGGTCGCCGTCTGCGAGCAGACCGAGGATCCGGCCGAGGCCCGCAAGCGCGGCTCGAAATCGGTGGTGCGCCGGGAGGTGGTGCGCCTCGTCACCCCCGGCACGATCACGGAGGAGCGGCTCCTCGATCCGGCCCGCGCCAACCTCCTCCTCGCCCTGGCGCGCCGCCGCGCCTCGGAGTCCGGCTGGACCTACGGGCTCGCCGCGGTCGACATCTCGACCGGGCGCTTCACCCTGAGCGAGATCGATGGGCAGGGGCTCCCGGCCGAGATCGCCCGGCTGGAGCCGCGCGAGATCGTCATGGCCGAGGCGATTCACGCCGATCCGGACCTCGCCCGGCTATGGCGCGACACGAGTGCCGCGGTGACGCCGCTCGGGCGCGGCGAGGCCGACCCGGCCTCGGCCGAGCGGGCGCTGAAGGAGCAGTTCGGCGTCGCCACCCTCGACGGGTTCGGCGCCTTCAGCCGCACGGAGATCGCGGCGGCCGGGACCGTCCTGCACTACATCGCCCGCACGCAGCTCGGCGCCAGGGTGCCGCTGAGCCCGCCCGCCCGCCAGGGTGCCGGCGGCAGCCTGCTCATCGATGCGGCGACGCGGACCAATCTCGAACTCACCCGCACCCTGTCGGGGGAGCGGGCCGGGAGCCTGCTCGCGGCCATCGACCGCACCGTCGGGGCGGCCGGCGCGCGGCTCCTGGCGGAGCGGCTCGCCGGCCCCTCCACCGACCTCGCGCTGATCCGCCGCCGCCACGACGCGGTGGCCTTCCTGGTCGCCGAGGGGGCCTTGCGGGCGGAGCTCCGCGCCGACCTCGCGCGGGCGCCCGACATGGCCCGGGCGCTCTCGCGCATCGGGGTCGGGCGGGCCGGCCCGCGGGATCTCGCGGCTTTGCGCGACGGCCTCGACGCGGCCCGCAGCATCGCGACGCGGCTCGCGGGGGCCGGTGCGCTCCCGGGGGAGATCGGCAAGGCCGCGCGGCTCCTCGCCACCGTGGGCGACGGGCTCGTCGAGACCCTCGCCGCCGCGCTCGCCGACGAGCTGCCGCTCGTCAGGCGCGACGGCAACTTCGTGCGCGAGGGCTACCGGGCCGAGCTCGACGAGGCGCGTGCGCTCCAGAGCGATTCCCGCCGCTTCGTCGCAGGGCTCCAGACCCGCTACGCCGCCGAGACCGGCTGCCGGAGCTTGCGCATCAAGCACAACAACCTGCTCGGCTTCTACATCGAGGTGCCGCAGGCGGTCGGCGAGACCCTGCTGAAGGATCCCTGGCGCGAGACCTTCGTGCACCGCCAGACCATGGTGGACGCGATGCGCTTCACCAGCGTGGAGCTGGGCGAGCTCGAATCGCGCATCGCCAACGCGGCCGGCCGGGCGCTCGCCCTCGAACTCGAGATCTTCGAGGCCCTCGCCGCCGCCGTGATGGACCAGGCCGCGGCGATCAACGCGGCGGCGACGGCGCTCGCGGCCCTCGACGTGGCGGCCTCCCACGCGGAGCTCGCGGTCGAGCTCGACTGGACGCGGCCCGTCCTCGACGAGAGCCTGACCTTCCGGGTCGAGGGCGCCCGCCACCCGGTGGTGGAGGCCGCGCTCCGGCAGGCGGGCGAGCCCTTCATCGCCAATTCCTGCGACCTGTCGGGGAGCGAGAACGAGGCGCGCAGCGGCCGGGAGGCCGGCCAGATCCTGATCGTCACCGGCCCGAACATGGGCGGCAAGTCGACCTTCCTGCGCCAGAACGCGCTGATCGCGGTGCTGGCCCAGATGGGGGCCTTCGTGCCGGCCCGCTCCGCCCATCTCGGCCTCGTCGACCGGCTGTTCTCGCGGGTCGGCGCCGCCGACGACCTCGCGCGCGGCCACTCGACCTTCATGGTCGAGATGGTGGAGACCGCCGCGATCCTGAACCAGGCGACGCGCCGCTCCCTCGTCGTCCTCGACGAGATCGGGCGCGGCACCGCGACCTTCGACGGGCTCTCGATCGCCTGGGCCTGCCTGGAGCATCTCCACGAGGTCACGGGCTGCCGGGCGCTGTTCGCGACCCATTTCCACGAGCTCACCGGGCTCGCGCGGCGGCTCGAGCGCCTCTCGAACGCCACCCTGAAGGTGACCGAGTGGAAGGGCGACGTGGTGTTCCTGCACGAGGTGGTGCCGGGAGCGGCGGACCGCTCCTACGGCCTCCAGGTGGCCCGGCTCGCCGGCCTCCCGGCCTCGGTGATCGCCCGCGCCAAGGTGATCCTGGCCGATCTGGAGAAGGGCGATGGCGGGCGGGGCCGCCGCGCGCCGGTTGCCGAGCTGCCGCTCTTCGCCGCCCTGCCGCCGGCGCCCGAACCGCCGCCCGCACCGAAGCCGGACGCCCTGCGCGACCTCCTCGGCGGCCTCGATCCGGACGGCCTCACGCCGCGCGAGGCCCTCGATGCGCTCTACCGGCTGAAGGCCGCCCGGGACGCGTGACGCGGTTTCCGGAGGATCGGTGCGGAGACCGGATCACAGGGTCTTCGCCCTTTCCGGATTCTCCGCCCCTTCCCGCTTTCCCGGACGACAGGAGCGCTAGGAGATCCGGGACCCAGCACGGTGAGTTGCCGCGAAGCGGCTCCGGTTGCCTCCAGCGTGGCCGAACAAGCGGTCGCTGCGCGACGTCTTGTGCTGGTCCCGGGTCGCATTCCGCTGCCGTTGCATGCGCCCGGGACAGGGAGAGCGGACATCCTCGCCTGGGCTGACGCAGGCTCGATCGAACCTGAGGGCATGCAAGCGGCCACGCTCCTCGGCATGAGAGCCGTTCCGGCCTCCACGGCCGTCATACCAAGACTTCGGAGGGGCGACCTCACGCCCCCGCCGCATCGAGCGGCAGCGAGACCTGCGCCCGCGTGCCGGGACGAGCCTCGTCCCAGACGAGGACGCCGCCGAGCTGACGTGCTACCATGGCGATCAGGCTGAGGCCGAAGCCATCCCGCGGCGGATTGGTCGCCTGCAGGCCGACGCCGTCATCCGCTACCTCCAGGGCGAGCCGCCCGTCGGCGCGCGCGGCGGCGATCCGCACATTCCCCCGCCGCCCGTCCGGGAAGGCGTGGCGGATCGCGTTGACGGCGAGTTCGTGCAGCAGCAGCACCAGCGGCCCCGCCTTGGCGGCCGGGACGAGGATCGGCTCGACCTCCACCGAGACGGTGATGCGACCGGGCTCGACCCCCGCCAGGAGCTCGCCCGCCATCTCCTCCGCGAAGACCCGCAGGTCGAGGCACCCGTCATCCGGCCCGCCAAGGCGCTGGACGGCGGCGAGCGCGCCGACGCGCTCGGCCATCCGGTCGAGGATCGCCCGGGTGGCCGCATCCGGGCCGCGGCGGGCCCGCAGCATCAGCAGTGAGGCGATCACCTGCAGGGTGTTCTTCGCCCGATGGTCGAGTTCGTGCAGCAGCTCCGTCCGGTGCTCGAGGGCCGCCTGGAGCGCGGCGCGGGAACCGGCCGCGTCGTCATCCTCCCGCGCGGCCACGTCGGTGAACACCGCGAAGGCGTAGCGGGTGCCGGAGGCGACCCGCACCGGGCTCACGCTCACCGCCGCGCCGACGAACATCCCGTCCTTGCGGGCGAGCCGGACCTCGCCCCGGGCCTCCTCGCCGCGGGAGAGGGCGGCGCGCAGATGCGCGAGGGGAAGGCCACCGTTCCCGGCCTCCTGCAGGAACGGGCAGTCGCGCCCCAGGATCTCGTCGGCGGCATGACCGGTGAGCCGGCAGAAGGCCTCGTTCGCGAAGGCGACCGGATAACCGGGCGGCCGGGCCTCGGCCAGCAGCATCGGCACACCGCTCGCGCGGATCGCCGCCGCGAAGGTCTCGTCGGCCCTCGGCACCGCGGCGCGGGGGCGCTTCTCCGTGGTCCTGATCGATCGGCGGGCAGCCCCGGCCATCGCCCTTGCTCCGCTGCGCAGCGCCGCCGGCTGCATGACGCAAGGGCGGCACCGTGCAACCGAGCAGAGCACCACCCTCTGAAGTCAAGTCTCCCACGAGCGAACCCCGGGCGACAACCTCCGGTTCCCACCTTATCTGCTTCATCCCGCGGGATTCTTCGCCCATGTCACTTCGCCCATGTCATTTCGCTCATGTCATGAGGCTCCGGCCCGCCGGCGGGACGTTAACGGATCGTGAACCATGATGCCGCCTCACTCCTCGGGCGGAGTGCGCTGCGGCGCGGCCCCCAAGCGAAGCGTCGGCCAGCCGAGGCTTCGCCGGCCGGGGATGCTGGCGTGGCGCGGGTTTTCGGCGGAGAACCGGGGGCACCTTTCCGGAACGGCTTCAGGCGAGGAACGAGGAATTCATGACGACCGGCTGGCTCGACGGCACCCGGCAGACCCTGCGCGACGTCGCCAGCGACAAGCGTATGGCCCTGATGCTGCTTCTCGGATTCGGAGCGGGGCTCCCGATCCTCCTCGTCT
Source organism: Methylobacterium nodulans ORS 2060 (assembly GCF_000022085.1). Taxonomy (NCBI): domain Bacteria; kingdom Pseudomonadati; phylum Pseudomonadota; class Alphaproteobacteria; order Hyphomicrobiales; family Methylobacteriaceae; genus Methylobacterium; species Methylobacterium nodulans. Next base: position 7,173,184 of record NC_011894.1, on the reverse strand, counting down.
TCGCGACGCTCTCGGCGTGGCTGCGCACGGCAGGCATCGAGCGCTCCAGCATCGGGCTGCTCAGCTACGTCTCGCTCGCCTACACGCTGAAGTTCATCTGGGCGCCGGTCATCGACCGCTTCGACCTGCCCGTGCTGGCGCGGCTCCTCGGGCGGCGCCGGGGCTGGATGCTCGCCGCGCAGTTCCTCGTCGCGGGCGCGCTCCTCGCCATGAGCCAGGGCGACCCGTCGCGCTCGCTCGGCTACATGGTGGTCTGTGCGCTCACCATCGCCTTTGCATCGGCGACGCAGGACATCGTGGTCGACGGCTGGCGCATCGATTCCGCGCCGGCCGAGCGCCAGGGCATGATGCTGGCCGCCTACCAGCTCGGCTACAGCCTCGCGCGGATCTGCGCGGGCGCCGGGGCGCTCTTCCTCGCCGATGCCTTCGGCTGGACGCCCGCCTACGTCACCATGGCGGCCCTGATGCTGATCGCGATCGCGGGCTGCCTCGCCGCCCCGAAGGTGCAGGCCGCGGATCCACCCGCGGGACGGGGCTGGCGGACGGCCCTCCGGGAGGCGGTGGTCGATCCCTTCTCGGACCTCGCGCGCCGGAAGGGGGCCGGGCTCGGGCTCATCCTCCTCCTGATCACGCTCTACCGCCTGCCCGACATCGTGTCGGGCATCATGGCGAACCCCCTCTACATCGACATGAAGTACTCGCTCTCCGAGATCGCCACCGTGTCGAAGGTCTACGGGGTCTGGATCGGCGTCGCGGGCGCCTTCGCGGGCGGGATCGCGGTGAGCCGGCTCGGTCTCCTCAACGCGCTCCTGGTGGGCGGGATCGCCGCCTCGGCCTCGAACCTGATGTATGCCTGGGTGGCGCTCGCCGGGCACAACCTGCCGCTGCTGATCGCCAGCATCAGCATCGAGAACTTCGCGGGCGCCTTCGCGGGCACGGCGCTCATCGCCTACATGTCGAGCCTGACCTCGCCGGCCTTTGCGGCGACGCAATACGCGCTCCTCTCCTCCCTCTATGCGCTGCCGGGCAAGTTCGTGGGCGGGCTCTCGGGTTTCGCCGTCGAGGCGGTCGGTTATCCGACCTTCTTCGTCATCACCTCGGCAACGGGCATTCCGGTCGTGGCCCTCTGCCTCGCCCTGCGCCTGCTGCGGGAGGAGCGCCCGGCCCCGCCGCCCGAGGCCGAGCCGGCGGAGCTGCGCGGCGACAGCCTCACGCTGCGCGCCTGATCCGCCAGCCCCAGGTCTCGATCTCACGGACTCTCGATCTCGCGGACTCTCGATCTCGCGGGCGAGATGGAAACGCGTCAGCTCGCCGGAACGGGCTTGGCTTCGATCATGGGGGCTCCCGTGCCGATCCGGATAGGGGACTGGCGCCCTCCGCCGGGGCCTGAATGGATGCGCAACGATGGCGCGATCCTGTCACGGCCGTCCGCTCCAAGCTGTGCGGCGCCGGCTCCCGGCCATGGACGAGGGTTTCCGGATACCGCGAAAACCACGCGCTCGGGGGGAGACAAATTTAAGCGATCGGCGCCAGCTTCGGTTCGGCAGCAGCGGAACCGGATCCATGATCATCGAGCGCCGGAAGGCCTATCGGATGGATGCCTTCAAGCTGGGGCAGATCGTCCTCCAGGATCGCGGGCCGGTCGATTGCCTCGTCTGGAACCGCACCCCGCTCGGCGCCATGCTGGAGATCGAGCCGGAGGACGAGGTGCCGCAGCGTTTCCGCCTGGTGGTCGCGTCGCTCCTGATCGACCGCCCCTGCCTGGTCCGCTGGCGGCGCGGCCGCAAGCTGGGCGTCTCCTTCGTCGATTGACATAAAAGCCCGTCCGGGAGAGCAGGCCCGCTCTCCGGCGGGCGCCCCGGCCCCCAAGCGGCCGATCCGACCCGTGCGCGTGGCAGTGCCCTGCCGCCTTGTCGCGGGCGAGATCCAGCGCGTCATGCTGCGCTGACGGGCCGGGTCCCAGGCGCTATCTTGGGCGTCTCCGGGCCCGGAGCCCGGGGACGGCGGGAGGCGCGCGTGCTCGATTTCAGCCAGATCCGCTGCTTCGTGGCCGTTGCCGAGGAGCTGCATTTCGGGCGGGCGGCGGCCCGCCTCAGCATGACGCAGCCGCCCCTGTCGCGGCAGATCCAGGTGCTGGAGCGCATCCTCGACGTGCAGCTCCTCGAACGCTCCAGCCGCTCCGTGCGCCTCACCGCCGCCGGCCGCAGCTTCCTGCCGGAGGCGGTGCGCATCCTGCGGCTCTCGGAGGCCGCCGCCCACGTCACCCGCCAGGTCGCGGCCGGCAAGGCCGGCACCCTCAAGCTCAGCTTCACGGCGGCCTCGGCCTACGACTTCCTGCCGAACCTCGTCACCGCCTGCCGCGCCGCGCTCCCCGACGTGACCCTCTCCTTACGCGAGATGGTGACCAAGGACCAGATCGAGGAGCTGCTCGCCGGCCGCATCGATGCCGCCCTGGTGCGCCCGCCGGTGACGCATCCGGATCTCGACGCGGTCCGCGCCCGCGCCGAGCCCCTCGTCGCCGCGCTTCCCGCCGACCACCCGCTCGCCGGCCGCGAGACCCTCGCGCTCGCGGATTTCGACGGGATGCCGTTCATCGCCTATGCGCCGCACGAGGCGCGCTACTTCTACGACCTCGTGGCCGGCCTGTTCGCGGAGGCCCGCGTGCAGCCGAGGACCGTGCAGCAGCTCGCGCAGATCCACTCGATCCTCGCCCTGGTGCGGGCGGGCCTCGGCTTCGCGCTGGTGCCCCAGGCTGCCGAGCGGCTGCGCCTGGACGGCGTCGCCTACCGCCCTCTCGCCCTGGAGCGGCCCCGGCCCGTCGAGCTCGTCCTGGCGTGGCGGCGCGACCACGACAACCCGCTGATCGATCAGCTCCGCCGCCTCGTGGAGGAGGGCGCGCGCGCCTGACCGATGCCCTGCCCGCATCGATCAATTCAGCCTTTGGCTTGGACGGGCATCGTTGACCGGGTCTAGATGGGCCGACCGGGCGGCCCGGATAGGGCCGCCCGCTTGCAGGACGGCCCGCAAGAGGCCGTCGGACCGGGAGCACGCCCCATGGAGACCCCGCCTCGCCCCGCGCTCGCGCGCGGCACGCCGACGATCACCGCCATGCGGGTGGTGCCGGTGGCCGGCCGCGACAGCATGCTGCTCAACCTCTCGGGCGCGCATGGGCCGTTCTTCACCCGCAACCTCGTGGTGCTCACCGACTCGACCGGCGCTACCGGCCTCGGCGAGGTGCCGGGCGGCGAGCGCATCCGCCGGACCCTGGAGGAGGCCCGCGACCTCGTGCTCGGGCAGCCCCTCGGCGCCTGGAACGGGGTGCTCAACGCCATGCGGACGCGCTTCGCCGACCGGGATGCCGGCGGGCGCGGGCTCCAGACCTTCGATCTGCGCGTCACCATCCACGCGGTCACGGCGGTGGAATCCGCCTTTCTCGACCTGCTCGGCCGGTTCCTCGGCGTGCCGGTGGCGGCTCTGCTCGGCGAGGGCCAGCAGCGCGATGCGGTCGAGATGCTGGGCTACCTGTTCTATGTCGGCGACCGCCGCCGCACGAACCTGCCCTACCGCGAGCCGGAGGCGCGCGACGGCTGGCTCCGCTTGCGCGACGAGGAGGCGCTGACGCCCGAGACCGTGGTGCGGCTCGCCGAGGCCGCGCACGAGCGTTACGGCTTCAACGACTTCAAGCTCAAGGGCGGGGTGCTGCCGGGCGAGCAGGAGATCGAGGCCGTCACCGCCATCGCCAAGCGCTTCCCGCAGGCCCGCGTCACCCTCGATCCGAACGGCGCGTGGTCGCTGGCTGAAGCGATCCGGCTCTGCAAGGGCAGGGGCGACGTGCTCGCCTATGCGGAGGACCCGTGCGGGGCGGAGGCCGGCTTCTCGGGCCGCGAGATCATGGCCGAGTTCCGCCGCGCCACGGGCCTGCCCACCGCCACCAACATGATCGCCACCGACTGGCGGCAGATGGTGCACGCGCTGCAGCTCGGCGCCGTCGACATCCCGCTCGCCGACCCGCATTTCTGGACGCTGTCGGGCGCCGTGCGCGTCGCCCAGACCTGCCGCGACCACGGCCTCACTTGGGGCTCGCATTCGAACAACCACTTCGATGTGTCGCTCGCCATGTTCACCCATGCCGCCGCCGCTGCGCCCGGCACGGTCACGGCGATCGACACGCACTGGATCTGGCAGGACGGCCAGCGCCTCACCAAGGAGCCGCTGCGCATCGAGGGCGGCCGCGTGAAGGTGCCCGAGCAGCCCGGCCTCGGGATCGACATCGACTGGGCGGCGGTCGAGGCCGCGCACGCCCTCTACGAACGCCACGGGCTCGGTGCCCGCGACGACGCTGCGGCGATGCAGTTCCTCATCCCCGGCTGGACCTTCGACCCCAAGCGCCCCTGCCTCGTGCGCTGATCGTCTCGGGAGACGCGACTCATGGACATCCTCACCAACCGCTTCAAGGCCGGCCTTCGCGAGGGCCGCCAGCAGATCGGCCTGTGGTGCAGCCTTGCGAGCCCGGTCACCACCGAGATCGTGGCGGGCTCGGGCTTCGACTGGCTCCTCCTCGACATGGAGCACTCGCCGAACGACCTGCGCGACATCTACGCCCAGCTCCAGGCCATGGCGGAGGGCACGGCCGCCCCCGTGGTGCGCGTGCCGAGCGACGACCCGATCACGATCAAGCGCATCCTCGACGCGGGCGCGCCCTCGCTGATGATCCCCAACATCGAGGACGCCGAGCAGGCCCGCCGGGTCGTCGCCGCGACGCGCTACGCGCCGCAGGGCATTCGCGGCTTCTCGCAGGCGCCGCGGGCCGCCCGCTTCGGGCGCATCCCGAACTACCACGCCCGCAGCAACGGCGAGATCTGCGTGCTGGTGCAGGTCGAGTCCCGGCGCGCCCTCGACAACCTGGAGGAGATCGCGGCGGTGGAGGGCGTGGATGGCCTGTTCGTCGGCCCCGGCGACCTCTCGACCAGCCTCGGCTATCTCGGCCAGCAGAACCACCCCGAGGTCGTCGCGGAGATCGAGCGCACGATCGGGCGCATCGTCGCGAGCGGCAAGGCCGCCGGCATCCTGACGGCGAACGAGGAGCTGGCCGCCCGCTACGCCGCCGCCGGCACGCGCTTCACCGCCATCGGCTCGGATCTCGGGCTGCTCGCGCGCAGCTCCGAGGCGCTCGCCGCGCGCTTCCGCGCCGGCCTCTGATCATCCGGCAAGAGGAGACGGGAATGGACGTCGGATTCATCGGGCTCGGCATCATGGGCGCGCCCATGGCCGGCCACCTCATCGCGGGCGGGCACCGGCTGCACCTGAAGAGCCGCCGCCAGGTGCCGGAGCAGCTCGTCGCGGCGGGCGGGATCGCCTGCAAGAGCGCCGCCGAGGTGGCGGCGCGCTCGGACGTGGTCATCCTGATGGTGCCGGACACGCCGGACGTGGAACTGGTGCTGTTCGGCGCGGACGGGGTCGCCGAGGGCCTGCGGCGCGGCGCGACGGTGGTCGACATGAGCTCGATCTCGCCCATCGCCACCCGCGACTTCGCGGCCCGCATCGCGGCCAAGGGCGGCGCCTACGTGGACGCGCCGGTCTCCGGCGGCGAGGTCGGCGCCAAGAACGCCGCGCTCTCGATCATGGTCGGCGGCAGCGCGGCGGCGGTGGCGCGGGTGCGGCCGCTTCTTGAGCTGATGGGCAAGACCGTGACGCATGTGGGCGACACGGGCGCGGGCCAGGTCGCCAAGGTCGCCAACCAGATCATCGTCGCGCTGACCATCGGGGCGGTGGCCGAGGGCCTGCTCTTCGCCTCGAAGGCGGGTGCCGATCCGGCCAAGGTCCGCGAGGCGATCACCGGGGGGCTCGCCACGTCGCGCATCCTGGAGCTGCACGGGGAGCGCATGATCACGCGCCGCTTCGACCCGGGCTTCCGGATCGCGCTGCATCAGAAGGATCTCAACCTCGCGCTGGAGGGGGCCCGCACCTTAGGGCTCAGCCTGCCCGGCACGGCGCTCGCCCAGCAGCTCTTCTCGGCCTGCGTGGCGCACGGGGCCGGAGACGCCGACCATTCGGCGCTGGTGCGGGCGCTCGAGATCATGGGGAACCACCAGGTCGCGGGCTGACCGCGCCCGGCGAGCCGTGGCCGCCCGCAAGGGCGGCCACACGCAAGGGATCAGTCCTCAACGAAGAAGCCCGGGATGGGCTGGCTGCGCGGGGCGACGATGATGGGCGCACGCTCGCGTGGATAGACCGCGGAGGGGTTGACCCGCTCGTCGTACCAAGCGCCGTAGCGGCGCTCGAGGCCCGCGCGGGGCCCGCCCGCCTGCGCCCCCGAGGCGTTGTAGGGCGAGCCGCCCTGCGCGAAGGCGGGGGCGGCGGCGAGGATCAGGGCGCCTGCGGCGAGGAGGGGCTTGAGAATCATCGGTCTCTCCATCGTTCTGGCCACCGAAGCGGCTGTCAGGCCGCCGAAGCGGCTTCGGGGAGACGACGTTCGCACCTGCGAATGGTTCGACCCGCTTTGTGCGGCAGCGCACATGCGGGCCGTGCCCCGCTTCAGCGCCTCATACGACCGGCGGATCCGGATGGCGCACCGCATGGTCGACCTGGGCCAGCACGTCGAGGGCGCGCCAGGGCTTGGGCATGTAGACGGCGCTCGGAGGCAGGCCCGCGACGCGGCCGTCGGCATAGCCGGAGGTGACCACGAGCCGCACGCCGGGCCAGAGCTGGCTCACGGCCCGGGCCAGCGCGACCCCGTCCATGTCCCCCGGAAGCCGGACGTCCGTGAACACCATGGCGACGTCGTTGCCGCGCTGCTTCAGGAGCGCCACCGCCGCCTCGCCGCTCTCGCAGGCGACGACATCGAGCACCGTTTCCGTCAGAAGCGCCACAGCGAGGTCGCGGACGGCCGGGTCGTCCTCCACGACCAGCACGAGCTGTGTCGGCTCGTGCCGTCCGGCATGGCGTCCTGCGCCCTCCCGCCGCCCGACCGCATCGCGGGCGAGCAGGAGTTCGGCGAGGTCGCGCAGATGATCCGGCAGGGAATCCTGCGGCGGCGGCCCGAACATGTCCTGCAGCCCCCGTCCGACGCCATGCGCCACGGCCGTATCCGAACTGGCATGCGCAGAATGAAAGACTGTGTCGGCACGACGCATCACAGACCCTCTCGCGGGCGCCCCTCCGCCCTCCCGACCGCCGCTATCGCAGGTTAAACCGCGCAGAAGAGCAATGAGGCCGGATGAGGTTGGTTTCAGCGTGGCGCTACGCGAATCAACGGTGGGCACGATACAATCGGGCCGTCCGTATCGGACGCGGGGCTGGATGCGGCACCCGCTGCATTTCGGAAAACGGGATCGAGCATCCACCCGCCAGAGGGCCGGGCACGCCCGCCTCGCCGCGCATGACCAAGAGGCGGCGCCTGGTGCGGCCGACCGGCCGCTCCCCGACGCCCGCCGCGCCAACTGCATTCGTGGTCGGTGGAACCATTGATGCAGCAGAAGGGTTGGCGGGAGGCAGTGTGTAGCGTCTTGGCTCCTCTGCGGATCTCCTCCCTGTACTGGGCCGCACTGGTAAAGTGCGGCCCTTTTTCCGATTTTTACCTGTGTTAATGGCCGGACTTGCACAATTCAATCTGTGATGGCGGCGCCGCGGGTGCGGCGCCGGCCCGACTCGCCGTCGCGCGCATCATCGCTTAAGTGTCCTGTCAAGCAGCAGGATGTGAGGGCCGATGCGCTTTTCCGGAACCGACACCTACGTCGCCTCGCAGGATCTCGCGGTCGCGGTCAACGCCGCCGTCACGCTGGAGCGCCCGCTCCTGGTCAAGGGGGAGCCCGGCACCGGCAAGACGGTGCTGGCCGAGGAGGTCGCCCGTGCGCTCGGTGCGCCGCTCCTCACCTGGCACGTCAAGTCGACCACCAAGGCCCAGCAGGGCCTCTACGAGTACGACGCGGTCTCGCGCCTGCGCGACTCGCAGCTCGGCGATCCCCGGGTATCGGACATCCGCCACTACATCCGCCGCGGCAAGCTCTGGGAGGCCTTCACGGCGCCCGAGCGCCCGGTCCTGCTGATCGACGAGATCGACAAAGCGGATATCGAGTTCCCCAACGACCTGCTGCTCGAACTCGACCGCATGGAGTTCCACGTCTACGAGACGGGCGAGACCGTGCGCGCGGCCCGGCGGCCGGTCGTCATCATCACCTCGAACAACGAGAAGGAGCTGCCGGACGCCTTCCTGCGCCGCTGCTTCTTCCATTACATCAAGTTCCCGGACGCCGACATGCTGAAGGCGATCGTCGAGGTGCATTATCCGGGCATCAAGCGGCGGCTGGTCGAGGAGGCCCTGCGCATCTTCTTCGAGGTCCGCGAGGCGCCGGGGCTCAAGAAGAAGCCCTCCACCTCGGAGCTCCTCGACTGGCTGAAGCTCCTGATGGCGGAGGATATCGGGCCCGAGCAGCTGCGCGAGCGCGATCCCCGCAGGCTGATCCCGCCGCTGCACGGGGCGCTCCTGAAGAACGAGCAGGATGTCGGCCTGTTCGAGAAGCTCGCCTTCCTGAGCCGCCGTGACGGCCGCTGACCCGACGAGGCCCCGATGCGCCGCCTGATCCTCCTGCGCCACGCCAAATCCGACTGGCCGGACGGCGTGGCCGACAGCAACCGGCCGCTGGCGCCCCGCGGGCGCGCGGCGGCTCCCCGCATGGCGGCCTATCTCGCCGAGGAGGGCCTCAGGCCCGACCGCGTGCTGGTCTCGCCCGCCCGCCGCACGCAGGAGACCTGGGCCCTCGTCAAGCCCGCCCTGGCCGAGGTGGCCGAGGAGCGGGTGCCGCAGCTCTACGAGGCCTCGGCCCCGCGGCTCCTCGACGTGGTGCGCAGCGTCGCCGACGACGTCGCGACGCTGATGCTCGTCGGGCACAATCCCGGCCTGCAGGATCTCGGGCATCTCCTCCTCTCCGACGAGGATCGCGACGGCCTGCGGGCCCTGTCGAAGAAGTTCCCGACGGCAGCCGTGGCGGTGATCGACCTTGCGGCCGCGCGCTGGCCGGAGGTTCAGCCCGGCACCGGCACGCTGGAGCGGTTCGTGACGCCGAAGAGCCTCGGCAAAGGCGAGGACGACTGAACCGGATGGCGGCTCGGCCGTTTCCCACGGCCGCGCGCCGACGCGCGGCCGCCGGGGTCCCGGTCGGATCGGAGGGTGATCGCACGATGACACCGGCTGCCGCGATCGTTCGGCGTCCCTGAGGCGGCCCCGTGCTCCTCGTCCCGCTCCTCGCCCTTGCCACGGCCCTCGGCCACGGCGCCGACCGGGCGGCGGCCCTGGCACGGACAAGCGCCGCAGAGGTCGCGGCGCAGTGGCGGCAGACCGTCGCCCGGGCCGAGGCCCTCGCGGCCCCGGCCGCGGAGCCGCCCCTCTACCAGGTCTCGTCCCGCGCCGTGTCGAACTGGCGCGCGGAGACGCGCACGTCCCTGCGACCGCTCTCCCTCGCCCTGGTCGCCGCGACGGCGCCGGTCGACCCCGCCTTCGTGGCCCGCTGCGTCAAGCTCAACAACTACTGGTGCATCAAGCGCGCGGGCTGGGACGGCGAGGTCGGGGCCGATGCGGAGGGCCATACCGGCTTCGCGACGGCCGAGCAGGGGGCGGATGCCGCGGTCTCGCTGCTGCGCCGCTACTACACGGTGCTCGGGCGCCGCTCGGCCCTCGCCATCGTGCGGCGCTGGGCGCCGGCCGAATGCGGCGCCCCGGTCGCGGCCGCCCGGCGCCCGGCTCCGGTCGCGGCGGCCCCGTCCTCGCCCGCGCTGGCGGCGCTCGCCCCCAAGGGCATCGGCCGCACGCTGCGGGCGCGCTACCTCGCGGCGCGCGGCCGGGGATTCCCGGTCCGGCGCGCCGCCAGACCCTCCGCCGCCCCGGCCCCCGCCGGGAGCCCGGCCTCCGCCGGCGGCCCGGCCCTGCGGGTCCAGCCCTGGTCGGCGCTCGCCCGCCTGTCGGGGCGGCCGCGCGGCCCCGCCCGGCCGCTGCCCCTGATGGCGACGCCCTCGATCGCAACCGGGATCGGCGAGGCGCCCGCGCGGGCGGGTCCGGCCAGGACCGCCGCCGTCACGCCCTCCCGCATCCTCGACGGCGACCGCCTCCTCGCGGAGGCCGCGGCGCTCCCCTCGATCACCTCGGTCGCGGCCCTGCCGCCATCCTTGCGCCCGCCGGCGCCCCTGTGCAGCTCGGACGAGACACGCATCCAGGCCTATGCGGCTCGCATCGCGGGAAGCGTCGGGCTGAAGGCCGGCGATGATCTCGGCCTGTTCGACCCGGAGGGGCGGGCCACGGACCGGCTCGCGCCGGTGCTGCTCGCCATGTCGTCGGTCGAACTCGGCAGCCTCCAGGCGACGCCTTCCCTCGTCGCCGCGGCGATCGCGCGGGCCGACACGACCCGTCCGCGGGCCGAGGGCCTGGCGACGCCGCATCAGCCTTGACCGCCCTTGCGGAAGCGCCCGGCGGGCGCCACCTCCACCCCGACTTATCAAGCGAGAGCGAAAGACCGCGTGCTGCTCCTCCCCAGCTTCGTCGAGCGGGCCGGCTCGGCTGCCCGCGCCCTCGCCGAGGCATCGAGCGACCTCCTCGTCCAGCCGACCGTCCGCCTCGGCGTCACCGGGCTCGCCCGTTCGGGCAAGACCGTGTTCACGGCGGCCCTCGTCCATCAGCTCTCGGGCCTCAACCCGCTGCCGGCCCTGAAGGCCTCGCAGGAGGGCCGCCTGCGCCGGGCGCGCCTCGTGCCGCAGCCCGACGATGCCGTGCCGCGCTTTCCCTACGAGGAGCACCTCTGTGCCCTCACGCAGGAGCGCCGCTGGCCGCGCTCCACCGACCGGATCAGCCAGCTGCGGCTCGCCATCGACTACGAGCGGCAATCCGGCTGGCGGCCGGGCCCGGCGACCCTGATGGTCGACATCGTCGATTATCCGGGCGAGTGGCTGCTCGATCTCGCGCTGATCGAGCAGACCTACGAGGGCTGGTCGCGGGAGACGATCGCCGGGGCGCAGCGGCCCGGCCGCGCCGCCCTCGCGGCGCCCTGGCTCGAGGCCCTGCGGGGGCTCGACCCGAACCAGCCCCTCGACGAGGTGGTGGCCGAGCGGGCGAGCGACGCCTTCAAGGGCTATCTGGCGGCCGTGCGCGCGGGGCCGGAGGCCGTCGCCACCACGCCGCCGGGGCGCTTCCTGATGCCGGGCGATCTCGCGGGCTCGCCGGCCCTGACCTTCGCGCCGCTGGCGCTCGCCGGCCCGACCAGCCCCGACAGCCTCGGCGGCCTGATGGAGCGGCGCTTCGAGGCCTACAAGAGCCGCGTCGTGGCGCCGTTCTTCCGCGATCACTTCCAGCGCATCGACCGGCAGATCGTGCTCGTGGACGTGCTCGCCGCGGTGGATGCGGGCGCAGCCGCCCTGGCGGAGCTGGAGGACGCCCTGGACCGCGTCCTCCTGAGCCTGCGGGTCGGGCGCAACACGGTGCTGTCGCGCCTCTTCGCCCCGCGGGCGGACCGGATCCTGTTCGCCGCCACCAAGGCCGACCATCTCCACCACGCGAGCCACGACCGGCTCGACGCGCTGCTGCGCCTCCTCGTCGCCCGGGCGCTGCGGCGCACGGAGGCCGCGGGCGCGCGGGTCGGCACGGTGGCGCTCGCCTCGGTGCGCGCCACCCGCGAGACGCTGGTGCACGAGGGGGGCCACACGCTCCAGGCGGTGGCCGGCACGCCGGAGGCGGGCGAGGCGATCGGCGACGAGGTCTTCGACGGAACCGCCGAGGCGGCGATCTTCCCGGGCGAGTTGCCCGAGCGCCCGGAGGCCGTGCTGGAGGGGGCGGTGGAGCCGGGCTCCCTGCGCTTTCCCCGCTTCCGCCCGCCGCGGGTGGCGGTCGATGCGCTCGGCCGCCCCGGGCGGCTGCCGCAGATCCGCCTCGACCGTGCCCTGCAGTTCCTGATCGGCGACCGCCTCGCCTGAGAGTGCCATGAGCCAGCCTCCGAAGCCCCGGGCCTTCCGCCTGCCGGCGGAGCAGCCGCCGCCGAGCCCCGGCACCGAGACGCCGCTGCCCGACGGCGTGCGGGTGGTGGAGCAGCCCTTCGAGATCGTGGACGCGGCCGATGGGGTGCCGGTGCCGGTCGCCCCCCGATCCGGCCCGCCCTGGGGGGCGCTGCTCCTGTCGGCCCTGGGGGGCCTTGCGAGCCTCGGCATCGGGCTCGCGGTCGAGCGGCTGATCGCCGACCTGTTCTCCGCCGCCCCCTGGCTCGGCGCCGTGGCGCTGGCCCTCCTCGGGCTCGCCGCGGTGGCACTCCTCGCCCTCGTCTGGCGGGAGCTCGCGGGCGTGCTGCGCGAGCGGCGCATCGAGGCGATCCGCGAGGCGGCCCTGGAGGCGCTGAGCGCGCGCGACCACACCGCCGCCAAGGCGGTGGTGCGGGACGTGGCCGCCCTCTATGCCGACAGGCCGGGCCTGGCGGCGGCGCGCGGGCGGCTCGACACGGTCGCGGAGGCGATCCTCGACGTGGAGGACCGGCTCGGCATCGCCGAGCACGAGCTTTTGGGCTCCCTCGACCGGATGGCCAAGGCCGCGGTGGCGGATGCGGCCAAGCAGGTCTCGGCCGTGACGGCGCTGAGCCCGCGGGCGATCGTGGACGTCGCCTTCGTGGTCTTCGCGGCGGTGCGGCTCCTGCGGCGCGTGGCGACGATCTATGGCGGGCGCCCGGGCCTGTTCGGATTCCTGCGGCTCGCCCGTGCGGCCTTCGCGCATCTCGCCGTCACAGGCGGCGTCGCGGTAGGCGACAGCCTCATCCAGCAGGTGCTGGGCCTCGGGCTCGCCGCCCGGATCTCGGCGAAGCTCGGCGAGGGGGTGCTCAACGGCCTGATGACCGCCCGCTTCGGCCTCGCGGCGCTCGCGGTCTGCCGCCCGCTGCCCTTCCTCCGCGAGCCCGCGCCGCGACTCGGGGACGTGGCCGGAGAGCTGATCCGCACCGGGGAGGGCGAGTGAACCGGTTTCCGGTTGATCCGTTCCGAAACGAGGATGCGCGGGGAACCCCTCTCCCGTGCGGGAGAGGGGCAGGGGTGAGGGTCCAGGTGGTTCAGCAAGAAGACGGAACCGGCCCGCTGCCAGCACTGCCGTCTCGGTTTTATTCTGAAGGGTCCGGGACCCTCACCCCTACCCCTCTCCCGCACGGGAGAGGGGATCCCGCGGTTCCCGCGCCCTCTTGTCTCCGAACGGATCGACCGGAAACCGTATGAGCCGGAATCAGCGCAGCGGCAGCCCCACGTAGTTCTCCGCCAGCACCGTCTGGGCCGCCTGCGACTCGCGGATATAGGCGAGCTCGGCCACCTGCATGCGGCGGGCGAAGGGGTCCATGTCGGGGAAGCGGTGAGTGAGGCCGGTGAACCACCAGCTGAACCGCTCCGCCTTCCAGACCCGGGCGAGCGCCCGGGCCGAATAGCCGTCGAGGCCCGCGGAATCCCGGTCGCGATAATGGCGCACCAGGGCCTCGGCCAGCATGGCGACGTCCGACACCGCGAGATTCATGCCCTTGGCGCCGGTCGGCGGCACGATATGGGCGGCGTCGCCCGCCAGGAACAGGCGGCCGTGGCGCATCGGCTCGGCCACGAAGCTGCGCAGCGGGGCGATGCTCTTCTCGAAGGAGGGGCCGCGCACGAGGCCGGCGGAGACCTCCGGCCCGAGGCGCAGCGCCAGCTCGTCCCAGAAGCGGCTGTCCGGCCAGTCCTCGATCCGCTCGTCGAGGCCGACCTGGACGTAGTAGCGGCTGCGGTGCGACGAGCGCATGCTGGCGAGGGCGAAGCCGTTCCGGTGGTTGGCGTAGATCAGCTCGTGGGTGACCGGCGGCACCTCCGCCAGGATGCCGAGCCAGCCGAAGGGATAGACCCGCTCGAACACTCTCAGCACCTCGGCCGGTATCGAGGCGCGGCTGACGCCGTGGGAGCCGTCGCAGCCCGCGATGAACTCGCAGGCGAGGCTGCGGGCCTCGCCGCCCACCCGGTAGCGCACCGAGGGAGACGAGGTCGCGATATCCTCCAGCACCACGTCCTCGACCTCGAAGACGATCCGCACGCCCCGTGCCGGGGCGGCGTCGAACAGGTCGCGCATCACCTCCTGCTGGCCGTAGACCGTGACGGCGGATCCGCCGGTCAGCGCCGCCATATCGATGCGGAAGATCTCTCCGTCATACGCGAGGTTGGTGCCGGAATGGACGAGGCCCTCCGCCTTCAGGCGTGCATCGAGGCCGAGCTCGGCGAGCAGCGCCACGGTGCCCTGCTCCAGCACGCCCGCCCGCACCCGTCCCTCGACGTAGTCGCGGGTGCGCCGCTCCAGCACCACGGCGTCGATGCCCGCCCGGGCGAGCAGATGGGCGAGGAAGAGGCCGGCCGGTCCGGCCCCGATGATGGCGACCTGCGTGCGCATGCGCGACTCCTGGTGTTTCTCCCGGGCCGCCGCGCAGCGTGGCGCGCGGCCTGTCTTCTCTGCCCGGATGATGCGCCCGCCCGCCGGCCCTGGCGATGGACGCCGCGGCGAATAAGTTGGACTTTCCGCTATCCCCGACCGGCCGGGAGAGGTCGCCCGCGATGCAACCATCCTCCGCGCAAATCCCTGTGGTTCCGCATTTCTTCCTCTACGGGGAGGCGCCGCGGGACGTGGACGACCGCTTCCTGCACTTGGAGGCGCTGGACGATCGCAGCCGGCCGAACCGCTGGAGCATCCGCCCGCATGTGCACACGGATCTGCACCAGATCCTGCACCTGCCCGCGGGCGGCGGCGTGATGCGGGCGGAGGCCGAGACGATCGCCTTCGCGGCGCCCTGCCTCCTGCTGGTGCCTGCCGCCACCGTGCACGGCTTCCGCTTCGACGACGAGACGGTCGGCACGGTGCTGACCCTCTCGGACCGCTACCTGCGCGACCTCGCCCGGCGCGAGCCCGACCTCGCCGGCCTGTTCGCGGCGCCCGCCGCGCTCCCGGCGGGCGAGGCGGGCGCCGCGGGAGAATGCATCGCGGAACTCGCCCGCGAGCTCGCCTGGGCGGCGCCGGGCCGGCGCGCGGCCATCGAGGGGCATCTCCTCGTCCTTCTCGTCGCGGTGCTGCGGCAGCGGCAGGCAGCGCAGGGCGCGCTCGCGCAGCCGAGGCCGCAGGCGGTGCTGGTGGCCCGGTTCCGCGAGGCGGTGGAGGCGCATCACCGGACGGACCGGCCCCTCGATGCCTATGCGGGCGACCTCGGCGTGACGCCCGCCCGCCTGCGCGCCGCGGTGCGGGCGGTGACAGGCGCGAGCCCCGGCCGGATCATCCGCGACCGCCGGCTCCTCGAAGCCAAGCGCACGCTGCTCTACTCGGATCTCGGCATCGCGGAAGTGGCCTACAGCCTCGGCTTCTCGGACCCGGCCTATTTCTCCCGCTTCTTCGCCAAGGGCACCGGCGAGGCGCCGCGCGCGTTTCGCGAACGGCGCGGCGCGATCAGGTGAGGGTGGCATGCCTGCGACACAGCCGGGACCGACCCGCCGGGGCGTCCTGCAGGGTGCCGCCGCGCTCGCCGCAACGGGCTTGGCGGCGCAGGAGGGCGGCATGCACCAGCGCACCATCCCGTCGGGCGGCGAGAGCCTGCCGGTGATCGGGCTCGGCACCTGGATCGGCTTCGACGTCGGGGAGAGGGAGGCCGAGCGGGCGCGGCTGGCGGAGGTGCTGCGCACCTTGCTCGACGGCGGCGGGCGGGTGATCGATTCCTCGCCGATGTACGGGCGCGCGGAAGCGGTGGCGGGCGACCTTCTCGCCGCCTCCGGCGCGCGGTCCCGCGCCTTCCTCGCCACCAAGGTCTGGATCCGCGGGCGCGAGGCGGGGCTCGCGCAGATGCGCCAGTCCTTCGCGCGGCTGCGCACCGAGCACATCGAGCTGATGCAGATCCACAACCTCGTCGACTGGCGCACCCACCTGCCGGTGCTGCGGGCCTTCAAGCAGGAGGGGCGGATCCGCTATCTCGGCATCTCGCACTATACCGAGAGCGCCTACGACGAGGTCGAGGCGGTGCTGCGGGCCGAGCCCCTGGATTTCCTCCAGATCAACTACGCCCTCGACGACCGGGCCGCCGAGACGCGCCTGCTGCCGCTCGCCGCCGATCGGGGCGTCGCCGTGCTGGTCAACCGGCCCTTCGGCGGGGGCGGGCTGCTGCGCCGCCTGAAGGACCGCCCGCTGCCGGATTACGCCGCCGCGCTCGGCTGCGGGAGCTGGGCCGAGATCCTGCTGAAATTCGTCGTGAGCCACCCGGCCGTGACCTGCGCGATTCCCGGCACCGGCCGGCCGGAGCACATGGCGGCGAACCTGCGCGCCGGCACCGGGCCGCTGCCGGATGCGGATCTGCGCCGCCGCATGGCCGCAATCTGAACAACGGTTCAGGTCAAGCCGCAGTCCAGCAAGCGGCGCCGCAAGATCGGCCAAGCTTTCGCGGGCCTCTGCCGCGGCGAAAAGTCCACCTTTTTAGCATCCGCAAGGTGGAACCGATCGCGGCCGCCCCATTTCCGCCCGCTCCGTCGGTTTAATGCCCCCATCCACGCTATCGCCGAGGCGAACGCGACGGGCCCGGAGGGGCCCGGCCGCGTCTGGTCCGCGTCGCGCCCGGCATCCACCACCGAGGGGGAATCATGCTCATCAAGTCCGCCGCTGCCGCGCTCGCACTCACCGCCGGGTTGGTCTCGTCGCTGCCCGCAGTGTCGAGCGAGGCGCGCGGCTACAACGGCACCTGGACCGTGCAGCTCGTCACCGAATCGGGCCTGTGCGACAGCCGCACCACCGTCTCGCTCAGCGTGCGCGACGGCAACATCCGCCTCGCCTCCCTGGACGAGGGCGGCGCCACGGTCACGGGCCGCATCGGCGAGGATGGCAGCGTCGGGCTCACCGTGCGGCGCGGCGGCGCCAGCGGGGCCGCCTCCGGACGGCTGCAGGCCTCCTCCGGCGCCGGCACCTGGACGGTCTCCTCGCTCTGCTCGGGGCGCTGGACCGCGCAGCGCCGCTCGACCCGCGTCGCCCAGGCGGACTGATTGGGCCCGGGGCGGCGCCAGCCCATCCGTAATACCAACGGCCCAGGCTGCTGAGGCAGCGGGTGCTGACGCATCGGGCCGTTGACCTGTCTCGAATTTTCGAAACCAAGCCAAAGGCTTTGTGACGAGGCTTGGCGAAAGTTCGAGAGCGGAACCAACGGTCATGTCCAATGCCCGTTGGCATATGACCTCAGATCGTGCGGCCTAGGGCCTCGATCTCGCGCGCGATCGCGTAGGGCGCCATGCGGGAGACCTGGTGCGTCGGAATCAGCCGGCTCAGTTCCGAGCGGCCCGGCGCGAAGACGTCGATCCACAACCCGTCCGGCACAACCGCGACGCGGATCTGCTTGCCCGCCGCGTTGAGGCTGGCGACCGTCCGGCCGATCGCCGCGAGCGTGTCGATCAGTTCCGAAGCGGACAGCGCGCGCGACTCGTGGCTCGACACCGGATCCGTCTCCGCTTCATCCTGCCTGGATGGCGGGAACATAACGCAAGGGAAACTCCTGCGCAAGGCCGGGCTTACTCTAGGGCTCGTGTCGAGACCAGTCGGCCAAGATGGCCGCGCCGGCCGGAGAGGCGCGCGCGAATTCACGCGGTTACTTCAGCCTGGCAAGCGCGGGCAGGGCGTGGCCCGGGCTCCCGACGCCCCGGCCTCGCGGGCCGGTTCGCGGCCGGTCACGGGTGCCGGAAGCCGCCTGTCTGCCGCATCGCCTCGCCCAAAATCATGGCGGCGGCGACCGCGACGTTGAGGGAGCGCAGCCCCGCCCGCAACGGGATCACCACGCGGGCATCGGCGGCCGCATGCACCGCCTCCGGCACCCCGGCGGATTCGCGGCCGACGAGGAGGCAATCGTCCGGCCCGTAGGCGAGATCCGTATAGGGCAGGGCGCCCGCGGTGGTGGCGAGCACGAGGCGCAGCCCCGCCTCCCGGCGCCACGCTTCGAAGGCCGAGAAGGAGCAGTGCCGCGTGATCGTCACGTGGTCGAGATAGTCGAGCCCCGAGCGGCGCAGATGCCGGTCGGAGACGTCGAACCCTGCCGGCTCAATGATCTCCACCGCCGCGCCGAGGCAGGCGGCGAGCCGCAGCATCGTGCCGGTATTCTGCGGAATGTCGGGCTGGAAGAGAGCGAGGCGCAGCATCGGGCGGCAAGGGTCAAGGCAAGCGTCAAGGCGCGGGCCCCTGCGGCATCGCCCCCCGGTTGGCAGGCCGTCAAGGCAGAATACCTAAACGGATCCGATCCCCCACGAAGGTTCCGGCATGTTCCTCGACTGGCTCGAGCGCCGCATCGACCCGTTCGCGCCCTTCGACGAGGAGCGCCAGCCCCCCGGCACGGTCGCGGGCTTCGCCGGCTACTACCTGCGCCCTGTGCGCAATGCCCTCGTGGTGCTGTTCTTCGTCGGGCTCGCCGCCGGCACCGTCGAGGCCTCGCTCTACCTGCTGATGGGCTGGTTCGTCGACATCCTGGCGAAATCCGCGCCCGCGACGCTCTGGGCAGAGCACGGCACCGGCCTGATCCTCGCCGGGCTCCTGGTCCTGGTGGTGCGGCCGGCCCTGTCCTGGTTGCACGAGGCGCTCTCGAACCAGCTCGTGGTGCCCCAGACCACGAACATGATCCGGTGGCGCACCCATCTCTACACGCTCGGCCATTCCCTGTCGTATTTCCAGGCGGATTTCGCCGGGCGGCTCGCCAACCGGGTGACCCAGGTCGGGCCGGCGGTGCGCGAACTCGCGGTCGTGTTCATCGACACGCTCCTGTACGTCGCGATCTTCGCCGTCACGGCGGTCGGCCTGTTCTCGTCGATCAGCCCCTGGCTGGTGCTGCCGGTGGCGGTCTGGATCCTGGCCTATGCAGGGCTCACCGGCTATTTCGTGCCGCGGGCCCGCGCCCGCTCGCTCAAGGTGGCGGATACCCGCTCGACCCTGATCGGGCGCATCGTCGACAGCTACACCAACATCCTGACGGTCAAGCTCTTCGCCCGCGACCGCGAGGAGCGCTCGGCGGTGCGCGAGGCGACGACCGCCCACACGGATGCCTACCTGCACTCGTTCCGGCTCATCACCGCCACGACCGGGACGCTCGCGCTCCTCAACTCGACGCTGATCGTCGCGACGGCGAGCGCCGTCCTGGCGCTCTGGTCGCAGGGGCGCATGACCACCGGCGAGGGGGCGGCGGGGCTCGCGCTGGTGCTGCGCCTCATCGCCATGTCGGGCTGGGTGATGCAGACCGTGCGGGGGCTCTTCGAGAATATCGGCGTGATCCAGGAGAGCATGCAGACAATCGCGCGCCCGCACGCCATCGTGGACCTCAAGGACGCGCGCGAGCTTGCCGTGACGGAGGGGCGGATCGCCTTCGAGCGGGTCAGCTTCCATTACGGCCGCGAGGATCGGGGCGTCATCGAGGATCTGAGCCTCACGATCGAGCCCGGCGAGAAGGTCGGCCTCGTCGGCACGAGCGGCGCGGGCAAGACCACGATCACCTCGCTGCTCCTGCGCCTGCACGACCTCGAGGGCGGGCGCATCCTGATCGACGGGCAGGACATCGCGGGCGTCACGCAGGCGTCGCTGCGCCGCCAGATCGCGGTCGTGACCCAGGACACCTCGCTCCTGCACCGCTCGATCCGCGACAACATCGCGTATGGCCGGGTCGACGCCACCGAGGAGGAGATCGTCGCGGCGGCCAGGCTCGCCCATGCCCACGACTTCATCCTGGGGCTGGAGGATCACCGGAGCCGCACCGCTTACGCCGCGCAGGTGGGCGAGCGGGGCGTCAAGCTGTCGGGCGGCCAACGCCAGCGCATCGCCATCGCCCGGGTGATCCTGAAGGACGCGCCGATCCTGATCCTGGACGAGGCGACCTCGGCGCTGGATTCGGAGGTCGAGGCGGCGATCCAGGGCTCCCTCGACACGCTCATGCAGGGCAAGACGGTGCTCGCCATCGCGCACCGCCTCTCGACCATCGCGGCCCTCGACCGGCTGATCGTGCTCGACCGCGGCCGGATCGTGGAGGAGGGCCGCCACGCGGAGCTGGTCCGCCGCGGCGGACTCTACGCCCGGCTGTGGGAGCGCCAGTCGGGCGGGTTCCTGGGCGTGGGGGAGGACGCGTTCGATCAGGCCGCGGAGTGATCCGGTTTCCGGACGGATCCTTCGCAAACCGGATCACAGGGTCTCCGCCCCCTTCGCGCTCCCTCTTTCCGGGCCCGTTCGGGCCTGCACGACTACAGCGCCAGCGGAAGGAGATCCGAGACCCAGCACGGTGAGTTGCCGCGAAGCGGCTCCGGTTGTCTCCACGGTGGCTGACGAGCGGCCGCTGCGCGACTTCCCCTGCTGGATCCCGGGTCGCATTCCGCTGGCGCTGCATGCGCCCGGGACAGAGGGAGCGGGCCGATGAGGCGGCCCGGCCGGTGGTGAACTCATAGTCCACAGGCGTTGAAAATGCCCGATGGTTCCGGTCTCGAACGGTCGACGGCCCGACGCGTCTTCAGCGCGGGCCGTCGGTCTGAAGCGTCACTGCGCGTTGCGGAAGGGCTCGTACTTGGTCAGGCCGCGCAGGAGCTGGCCGAGGAAGGCCTGCTCGCCGCCGCTCGTCGGCGTCGTGCGGGAGATGAAGTCGAACACCCGGCCGTCCTGCTGGCCGTAGAGCGCCACGCGCTCGACCTTGAAGCCCTGGTTGAAATAGACCGCGAGGACGCGCTGGTCCTCGGTGCTCTCGCCCAGGAACATGACCGTGCGCTTGGTGTTCTGGCTGATGTAGTACCAGGACTTGTTGCCCACCGTGGAGACGGTGGTTGGCGTGCCGAGGAGCTGGAGCACCTGCTCGGCGCTGGAGCCCGGCTTCACCTGGGCGACGGCGGCTTCGTCGATGAGGTAGCCGCGGCGGAACTCTTCGCCGATCACGCAGCCGGCAACCGACAGGCCGAGGAAGCCTGCCGCGGCGAGGCGGGTGAGCGACGGGATGAAGCGACGCGGCATCGCGACCCTCTGGAACAGCCGAGCGGACGGCGCCCTTGCGCCGGAACGGAGCGCTGCCGTACCCCGGGGTTGTGGCGTTGGCAAGGCACGGCCAAGCTTCGGCCACAGCCGGGGACCGGTCGCGGCGGGGCGGGAAACCGCTCGGCCGCGCAAGGGCTTGGGCAATGGAGGGGTGATGATCCGCAATCTGTTCCGGCGCGATGACGGGCGCCGCCGCGCCATCGAGGCGTTGCACATCCGCATCAATGCCGCCGCCCGGGTGCCTTCGCTCTACCTCGATCTCGGCGTGCCGGACAGCGTCGAGGGCCGTTTCGAGATCCTGTGCCTGCACGTGATCCTGACCCTGCGCCGCCTGCGGCAATTGCCGCCGCCCGCCGAGGACATCGCCCAGGACCTCGTCGATTCGGTCTTCGCACAGCTCGATTCGTCCCTGCGGGAACTCGGCGTCGGCGATCTCGGCGTGGCCAAGCGCATGAAGAAGCTGGCGCAGGCCTTCTACGGCCGGGCGGGCGCCTACGACGCGGCGCTCGATGCGGGCGACCGGGCGGCGCTCGCGGCAGCGCTGGCCCGCAACGTGCTCGGGCGCGACGAGGCGGAGGCGGCCTTGCCGCTCGCCGCCTACGTGGCGGCGAGCGCGCAGGCGCTCTCGGCGCAGGATCTCGACCGCCTGATGGCCGAGGGGCCGGTCCTGCTGCCCGATCCGGCGGGCTTCCGCCGCGCCGCCTGATTCTCCGGAACCCTGCTCGCCCCGCCGCGTGGACCCCAGGCGTTTCGTCTTCACAAGCGTCCCGTCTTCAAAGGAGTGCCCCATGACCCCCGATCCCATCGGCCCGCTCTCCCGTCCGGTCGTGGTCGAGCGCGCCCTCAAGGCCGGGCAGGAGATCGTGGTCGAGGCTGACGCGGAGGAGCGCGCGGCGCTCGCCCGCGACTTCGGTCTCCCGGCGATCCACAGCCTTACTGGACGCTTCCGCCTCGCGGGCTCGCTCCACCGGCTGCAGGTGACCGGGACCGTGGAGGCCGCCATCGCCCAGACCTGCGTGGTGACGCTCGACCCCTTCGAGTCCCGCGTGAGCGAGGAGGTGGAGGTCGACTTCGCCGCCCCGGACGCTTTCGCGGGCACCCCGGCCGAGGATGCCGACATCCCCGACCCGATCGTCAACGGCCGCATCGACCTCGGCAGCCTGACGGCGGAGTTCCTGGCGCTCGGCCTCGATCCCTATCCGAGGAAGCCCGGCGTCGCCTTCGAGCCGCCGGAGGCCGGGGAGACGGAGAACCCCTTCGCGCGCCTGAGCGTCCTGAAGGGCGCCGACACCCCGAAAGGCGACTGAACGCGCACGGGCAGAATTCGTTTGCGGCGCGGCGCCGGGCCGCTATTTTCCGCCGCGCCGCGGCTCCCCCTGTTTCACGCCGCCGGAACGAGGCTCGTCGACGTCCCCATGTCCCAGAGAGTGCGTATCTCGCTCGACGCAATGGGCGGCGACCATGGTCCGTCGACGGTGGTGCCCGGAGCGGCGATCGCCCGCGAGCACCATCCCGAGACCACCTTCCTGATGTTCGGCGACGAGGCGATCCTCGCGCCCATGGTCGCGGCCGAGCCGCGCCTCGCGGGCGCCGTCGAGATCCGCCACACCAGCGTGTCGGTCGGCATGGACGAGAAGCCGAGCCAGGCGGTGCGCACTGGCCGCGGCAAGTCCTCCATGTGGAAGGCGATCCAGGCGGTGCGGGACGGGGAGGCGGAGGCCGCCGTCTCGGCCGGCAATACCGGCGCCCTGATGGCGATGTCGAAGATCTGCCTCAAGACCATGGCCCATATCGAGCGGCCGGCCATCGCCTGCCTGTGGCCGACGGTGCGGGGCGAGAGCGTGGTGCTCGATGTCGGCGCCACCATCGGGACGGATGCGGCCCACCTCGTCGACATGGCGCTGATGGGCGCCGCCATGGCCCGCATCGTCTTCGACCTCGAGCGTCCGACGGTCGGCCTGCTCAATGTCGGCACCGAGGAGATGAAGGGCAACGAGGCCGTCAAGGAGGCCGCCCGCCTGCTGCGCGAGGCGGACCTGCCGACCCTGCGCTACCACGGCTTCGTCGAGGGCACGGATCTCGGCCGCGGCACCACCGATGTGGTGGTGACCGAGGGCTTCACCGGCAACATCGCGCTCAAGACCGCCGAGGGAACCGCCAAGCAGATCGCCACGTATCTCAGGAGCGTGATGAGCCGCACTCTGATGGCGAGGATCGGCTACCTGTTCGCGCGGGGCGCCTTCGAGGCCCTGCGCGAAAAGATGAACCCGAGCCGGGCGAATGGCGGCGTGTTCCTCGGGCTCGAGGGCATCGTCATCAAGAGCCACGGCTCGGAGGACGCGCACGGCTTCGCCGCGGCCATCGATCTCGCCACCGACATGGCCCGCCACGACCTGATGCGGACGATCCGCGACATGCTCGAGGCCACGCCGGCGGCGGCCTCGGCGTGAGGGAGGAGGACCCGACCCCATGACCCGCCTTCGCTCGGTGGTGCGGGGCTGCGGCTCCTATCTGCCGCGGACCGTCGTCACCAATGACGACCTTGCCGCCCGCGTCGACACCTCGGACGAGTGGATCGTCCAGCGCACCGGCATCCGCCAGCGCCACATCGCCGGCCCGGACGAGACCACCTCGGTGCTCGGCATCAAGGCGGCCGCGGCGGCGCTCGCCGCAGCGAACCTCGATCCGGCGAGCATCGACCTCATCATCTGCGCCACCTCGACGCCCGACCACACCTTCCCGTCGACGGCGACGCAGATCCAGGCCGGTCTCGGCATCCATGGCGGCGCCGCCTTCGACCTGCAGGCGGTCTGCGCCGGCTTCGTCTACGGGGTCGCCACCGCCGACAAGTTCCTGACCACGGGCGCCGCCCGGCGCGCCCTGGTGGTCGGCGCCGAGACCTTCTCGCGCCTGCTCGACTGGGAGGACCGCACCACCTGCGTGCTGTTCGGCGACGGGGCGGGGGCGATCGTGCTGGAGGCGCAAGGCGGCGAAGGCCATTCGGGCGACCGGGGGGTGCTCACCAGCCACCTGCGCTCGGACGGCCGCTACCGCGAGAAGCTCTACGTCGATGGCGGCCCCGGCTCGACCGGGACCACCGGCAAGCTCAGGATGGTCGGCAAGGAGGTGTTCCGCTTCGCGGTCGGCTCGGTGACCGACGTGATCGCCGAGGCCTTCGCGGCGACCGGCACGACGGCCGAGGATCTCGACTGGTTCGTGCCCCATCAGGCCAATCGTCGCATCATCGAGGCCTCCGCCGACAAGCTCGGCATCGCCCGCGAGAAGGTGGTCCTGACGGTCGACCGCCACGGCAACACCTCGGCGGCCTCGATCCCGCTGGCGCTCGACGCCGCCTGCCGGGACGGACGCATCCGGCGGGGCGACCTCGTCATGATCGAGGCGATCGGCGGCGGCTTCGCCTGGGGCAGCGCCCTCATCCGCTGGTGAGGCGGCAATCCGAGAAACATCCGGTTGACCCAGCCGGCGCGCCCGATTAGCGTGCTCCATCATAGACATATTCCGATTTCTTGAGATCCGCCGGGGAGCAGCAGGATGGCAGGCAAGACGGTCACGCGGGCTGACCTGACCGAGGCCGTCTATCAGCGGGTGGGTCTGTCGCGGACCGAGTCGGCGGCGCTCGTGGAGACGGTGCTGTCGGAGATCTGCACCTGCCTCGCCTCGGGCGAGACCGTGAAGCTGTCCTCCTTCGGCTCCTTCGTGGTGCGCGACAAGGGCAAGCGCGTCGGGCGCAACCCTAAGACCGGCGTCGAGGTGGCGATCGAGCCGCGCCGGGTGATGGTGTTCAAGCCCTCGAACGTGCTCAAGGCCCGCATCAACGGCAGCCCGGCGGAGGCCGAGGAGGATACGTGATCCATTCCGGGGGCCTCCCCCCGGCTGACTAGAGCAGGGTCCGTTCCACCATGAACGGATCCTGCTCCAGGTGTTTGATTGTGCCGCATTTTCTGCGACGAACCGGGATCCACTTCGTCGGAAAATGCTCTGGTCCTGAGGCGGGAGACCCCGCGCATGACGACGCTCGCGGCCGCCGGGGAGCCGGGCGGCGACAAGGCCCCGGACGCCTTCCGCACCATCAGCGAGGTGGCGGAGGATCTCGACCTGCCGCAGCACGTGCTGCGGTTCTGGGAGACCCGCTTCACCCAGATCCGGCCGCTCAAGCGCGGCGGCAACCGGCGCTACTACCGGCCCGACGACGTCGACCTGCTGCGCGGGGTGCGCCAGCTCCTCTACGGGCAGGGCTACACGATCCGCGGCGTGCAGCGCATCCTGCGCGAGCGCGGCATGCGCTTCGTCCAGGCGGTGGGCCGCGGCGAGCAGGTGGCGCCCGCCGCCTTCCCGGAGGCGGAGGCGGAACCGGAGCGCGAGCCCCCGCCCGGACCGCCGCTCGCGCCGGCCGACCGCGCGGCGCTGACCCGCCTGCTCGACGACCTGCGCGGCTGCCGCGAGCGGCTCGTGGCCCTGCAGGCCGCGCTCCCGCGCGCGCTCGCGCGCGACGAGGCCGGGCCCGACCAGAACCTTACCGGATGAGGGGCGTTCTTCCGGAGATGGCCGACCCGCCCCGCCACGCTTCGCCGACCACACAGCTGATCGCCCGGCTGATGCGCGTCGTGCGCACCTGCCCGGACGCGACGGCGGACGTGCTCGAACTCGTGCTGCTGGTGAGCCAGATCGAGGCCCTGACCAATGTCGACCGGGACTACCGCGACGCCCGCCGGATGATCGCCCGCCTGCGCCACCCGCTCTGGGACATGACGCCCGACCAGCGCGCCACCCTGCTGCGGGCCGCCGACACCATCAAGGACGCCTGCGGCCTCTCGGAGCGCGACATTCCGGCCGATCCGATCGGGGATGCGGGCGAGCGGGAGCGCATCGGGACGCAGCTCGCCGCGGCGCTCGCGGGCGAGTTCACGCCGGCCCAGATCGCCAAGGTGACGGGCGCCGTGATGGCCGTGCTGCAATCCTCCGGAAGCGGCCCGGGGCGCGGCTGATGTTCGGGGACTACCCGGTCGAGGGGCGGGGCTACTGGCTGTGGCTTTCGGGCATCGCCCTGCTCGGGCTGTTCAACCTGTTCGTGATGCTGGCACTTCATTGACGCAGCGGCATCCGGGCCCGTCCGGCCCTCGACGGCGCGGGCCGGGCTCACCACATCCCGCAGAGCTTCCTCGGAGAGAGCCCTCATGATCCGCCCCATCCTCGCGCTCGCCGCCTGCGCGGTCCTGGCCGGCCCGGCCCAGGCCCAGTCCGCCAAGACCATCGAGCGCACGGTGGCGTCGGGCAAGCAGATCCGCCTGCTCGCCGTGCCGAACCTCAAGAAGGATTGCTCCCTCGGCCCGCAGCCGGAGCTGAAGGTCACCGCGCCGCCCAAGAACGGGTCGCTGATCCAGCGCGCCGGGCGGATGAAGACCCCCGCCACCTATCGCTGCCCGAACGTGGAGGCGACCATCCAGGCGGTGTTCTACGAGAGCAAGGCCGGCTTCACCGGCACCGACGAGGTGACGGTCGAGGTGAAGGGGGCGGACGGCACCACCGCCGTGCGCACGATCAAGCTCAAGGTGGGCGGCTCCGGGGACGCCAAGGGCGATACGACGGAGCTGTGAGGAACGTACGTGCGGCGCCCGGCGTTTCTCTTCCGCGGCGAAGGTGGATCCGCCAGGCGAGCGGGTCCGGACCCGCCGCGGAGGAGGCAGGTCCGCAGAACGGCAGCAGGCGTGTCCTTTCCGACACAGAACGGCTGCCGGAATCGCTTTCGCCTTGGCGGGCCTCGGACTTTTGCAGGAGCGCGGCTTCGGCATCGCGTCCGCCCCCTGACGTCCGGCCCCGCTAGCACTGGCCTCCGCAGTTCCCCGGTTTCGCCGCACTGCGACAAACATGGGGATATCGATTGCATCGGAGGCGGGACAGGATGAAGCTGGCGATGTCGTGAGGGTTCGGAATGCCAATGCCGTCAGCGAGCGATCTGTTTCAGACCTTTGCCCGCAGCTACGAGGCCCGGCGTGACGCGGAACTGTCGCTCACCGAGTTCCTCGAAGCGTGCCGCGACGATCCCCTGATGTATGCGAGCGCCCCGGAACGCATCCTGGAGGCGATCGGCCAGCCGGAATTCGTCGACACCGCGCGGGACCCGCGCCTCGGCCGGATCTTCATGAACCGGACGATCCGCATCTACCCGGCCTTCTCGGAATTCTACGGCATGGAGGAGACGATCGAGCGGATCGTCTCCTTCTTCCGCCATGCCGCGCAGGGACTGGAGGAGCGCAAGCAGATCCTCTACCTGCTGGGACCGGTCGGCGGCGGCAAGTCGTCGCTCGCCGAGCGCCTCAAGTCCCTGATGGAGGTGCATCCGATCTACGTGCTCAAGGCCGGCAACGAGCTGAGCCCGGTCTTCGAGAGCCCCCTCGTGCTGTTCGACCCCGAGACGATGGGGCCGGCCATCGAGGAGCGCTACGGCATCCCGCGCCGCCGCCTCACCGGCCTGATGAGCCCCTGGTGCCTCAAGCGCCTCGACGAGTTCGGCGGCGACATCTCGCAGTTCAAGGTCGTCAAGGTCAGACCCTCGCGCCTGCGCCAGATCGCCATCTCCAAGACCGAGCCCGGCGACGAGAACAACCAGGACATCTCCTCGCTGGTCGGCAAGGTCGACATCCGCAAGCTCGAGACCCTGAGCCAGGCGGATCCGGACGCCTATGCGTACTCGGGCGGTTTGAATCGGGCGAACCAGGGCATCCTCGAATTCGTCGAGATGTTCAAGGCGCCGATCAAGATGCTGCACCCCCTGCTGACCGCGACACAGGAGGGCAACTACGTCGGCACCGAGAATATCGGCGCGATCCCGTTCTCGGGCATCATCCTCGCCCACTCGAACGAGGCGGAGTGGCAGAGCTTCAAGACCAACAAGAACAACGAAGCCTTCATCGACCGGATCTATGTCATCAAGGTGCCGTACTGCCTGCGGGTGACTGAGGAGCAGCGGATCTACGAGAAGCTCGTGGCCGGCTCCGAGCTGGCGGATTCGCCCTGCGCCCCCGGCACGCTGGAGATGCTGGCCCGGTTCTCGGTGCTCTCGCGCCTGCGCGAGCACCCGAACTCGAACCTGTTCTCCAAGATGCGGGTCTATGACGGCGAATCCCTGCGCGAGGTCGATCCCCGCGCCCGCTCGCTGCAGGAGTACAAGGATTCGGCCGGCGTCGACGAGGGCATGGACGGGGTCTCGACCCGCTTCGCCTTCAAGGTCATGGCCGCCACCTTCAACCACGACACCACCGAGGTCTCGGCCGACCCGGTCCACCTGATGTACGTGCTCGAACAGGCTTTACGCCGCGAGCAGCTCCCGCCGGAGACCGAGAAGCGCTACCTCGAATTCATCAAGGGCGAGCTGGCGCCGCGCTACGCCGAGTTCATCGGCCACGAGATCCAGAAGGCCTACCTCGAATCCTACCACGATTACGGTCAGAACCTGTTCGACCGCTACATCGACTACGCCGACGCCTGGATCGAGGACCAGGACTTCAAGGATCCGGAGACCGGGCAGCTGCTCAACCGCGAGCTCCTCAACCAGGAACTCACCAAGATCGAGAAGCCGGCAGGCATCGCCAACCCGAAGGATTTCCGCAACGAGGTGGTGAAGTTCGCCCTGCGCTCCCGGGCGCAGCACGGCGGGCGCAACCCGTCCTGGACCTCCTACGAGAAGATCCGTGAGGTGATCGAGCGGCGCATGTTCAGCCAGGTCGAGGAGCTTTTGCCGGTCATCTCCTTCGGCTCGAAGAAGGATAGCGAGACGGAGAAGAAGCATGGCGAGTTCGTCGAGCGCATGCGCGCGCGGGGCTATACCGAGCGGCAGGTGCGGCGCCTCGTCGAGTGGTACATGCGCGTGAAGCAAGCTGGCTGACGCGAGCGGGACGGGGCCGGCGCTGCCGGGCCCCCACCGCGACGCGGATGCTGATGTCGGAGACCGCCCAGTAGGGTAAGATGGCGTGATCGGAAGTTCGGCCTGATGCACATTATCGATCGGCGCCTCAATCCGGGCGGCAAGAGTTTGGCCAATCGACAGCGCTTCCTGCGCAGGGTGCGCGACGTCGCGCAGCGCGCGGTGCGCGAGGCCGCCCGCGACCGCGACATCCGCAACATCGACAAGGAAGCGAGCGTCACCGTTCCGGCCGACGGTGTGCGCGAGCCCCGCTTCAGCCGCGCCCCGGGGAGCGGCGTGCAGGACCACATCCTGCCGGGCAACAAGACCTATATCGAGGGCGACACGATCGAGCGCCCGCCGCGCGGCCAAGCCGGCGGCGGCGGCGCCCAAGCCGGGGAGGGCGGCCAGGACAGCGAGGATTCCTTCCAGTTCATGCTGACCCGGGAGGAGTTCCTGGAACTCTTCCTGGAGGATCTCGAACTGCCGGACCTCGCCAAGCGCCGCCTCGCCGTGGTCGAGACCCCGTCCCTGCGGCGGGCCGGCTACATGGTCTCGGGCTCGCCCGCGAACCTCGCCCTGACCCGCACCTTGCGCAACTCGCTCTCGCGGCGCATCGCCCTCAAGCGCCCGAAGCCCGAGGAGCTCGCCGCGCTGGAGGCGCAGCTCGCGGAGCTGGAGGCCCGCGATCCCGGCTCCCCGGAGGCGGAGGCGCTCCGCGCCGAGTTCGACCGCCTGCTCATCCGCAGCCAGCGCATTCCCTATATCGACCCGATCGACCTGCGCTACCGGCGCTTCGAGCCCTATCCGCGTCCCGTGGCCCAGGCGGTGATGTTCTGCCTGATGGACGTCTCGGGCTCGATGACCGAGCACATGAAGGACCTCGCCAAGCGGTTCTACATCCTCCTGCACATCTTCCTGGTGCGCCGCTACAAGCACGTCGAGATCGTCTTCATCCGCCACACCGACCAGGCCAAGGAGGTGGACGAGGAGACCTTCTTCGGCTCGCGCGAGACCGGCGGCACGCTGGTGTCCTCGGCCCTCGTCGAGATGAAGCGGATCGTGTCCGAGCGCTACAATCCCGAGGACTGGAACATCTACGCCGCCCAGGCCTCCGACGGCGACAACGTGTCGAGCGACTCGACGACCTCGCAGGAATTGCTGCGCTCCGCGATCCTGCCGGCCTGCCAGCACTTCGCCTATCTGGAGGTCGGCGACGAGACCGGGCCGCGGGCGGGGTTCGTGGAGCACCGCACCACGCTCTGGCGCACCTACGAGCCGGTGGCCAGGGCCAATCCGGTGCTCGCCATGCGCAAGGTCAACCACCGGCGCGACATCTACCCGGTCTTCCGCGAGCTCTTCGCCCGCAAGTCCGGGCAGGAGACCGCCTCGGCCTAGAGGGCGCCGCAACAAGGCCGTGATGCGGATGAACGCTGCCCCCTTCAAGACTGACGAGAGGTTCGAGGTCCGATGAGTTCAGCCACGACCGGGGTGACGCCGCGGCCCGCCAGCCCCGCCCTGGTTCGGGCGGGAGAACCCCTCTTCACCGGGAACGACTGGGATTTCGACACGATCCGGCGCGTCCATGACGCCTGCGAGGCGATCGCCGGGCCGGAGCTGGGCCTGAGCTGGTACCCGAACCAGATCGAGATCATCACCGCCGAGCAGATGCTCGACGCCTATGCGTCGATCGGCATGCCGCTCTTCTACAAGCACTGGTCCTTCGGCAAGCACTTCGCCCAGCACGAGGCGGGCTACCGCCGCGGCCTGATGGGGCTCGCCTACGAGATCGTCATCAACTCGAACCCGTGCATCTCCTACATCATGGAGGAGAACACGGCGACGATGCAGACGCTCGTGATCGCGCACGCCGCCTTCGGCCACAACCACTTCTTCAGGAACAACTATCTGTTCCGGCAATGGACGGATGCGGAGGGCATCCTCGACTATCTCGACTTCGCCAAGAGCTACATCGCCCGCTGCGAGGAGCGCTACGGCCACGCCGCCGTCGAGGCCGTGCTCGATGCCGCCCACGCCCTGATGAACCAGGGGGTGCACCGCTATCCCCGCAAGAAGCGCCCCGACCTCTCCTCCGAGCAGCGCCGCGAGCGCGAGCGCCAGGAGCACCAGGAGCGGATGTACAACGACCTCTGGCGGACGCTGCCGACCAAGGCCAGGGCCGACAAGCCGAACCTCACGGCCGAGCGCCGCCGCGCCCTGCTCGAACTGCCGCAGGAGAACATCCTCTACTTCCTGGAGAAGGTCGCGCCGCGCCTGCAGCCCTGGCAGCGCGAGATCCTGCGCATCGTGCGCCACGTGGCGCAGTACTTCTACCCGCAGCGCCAGACCAAGGTGATGAACGAGGGCTGCGCCACCTACACGCATTACCGGATCATGACCCGCCTCAGCGAGACGGGGCAGATCAGCGAGGCGGCCTACCTCGAATTCCTGCAGTCGCACACGAACGTCATCCGGCAGCCCACCTACGACGACCGGCATTACGGCGGCCACAACCCCTACGCCATCGGCTTCGCCATGATGACGGACATCGCCCGCATCAGCACGGAGCCGACCGAGGAGGACCGGGTCTGGTTCCCGGACATCGCGGGCTGCGGGGACCCGATGGGCGTGCTGCGCGACGTCTGGGAGAACTACCGCGACGAGAGCTTCATCGCGCAGTTCCTCAGCCCCCGCCTGATGCGCCAGCTGCGCCTCTTCCACGTGGTCGACGATCCCGACCAGCCCGAGCTGCGGGTGGAGGCGATCCACGACGAGCGCGGCTATCGCCGCCTGCGCCGGGCCTTCGCGCGGCAATACGACGTGGCGTGGCTCGATCCCGATATCGAGGTGGTCGACGTCGACCTCGAGGGCGACCGCCGCCTGATCCTGCACCACCGGGTCCTCAACCGCGTCCTGCTGCAGAAGGACGATGCGGGGCGGGTACTCCAGCACCTCGCCGACCTGTGGGGCTACGACGTGGTGCTCAAGGAGGTCGACCCGGCCTCCGGCACGGTGCTCAAGGAGCACACGGCGAGCGCCCGGCCGACCTTCTTCTGAGCGATCAAGCTTCTGAAGCGACCAGGACGCCGTTCGACCACAGGCGGACCTCTCCCGGACGGGAGAGGTCCGTTCGCGGGTGTGGTGCGGCGGCCTCAGGCCGCCCGGTTCTCCTCCCGGACCGCAAGCGCCGCCTCGGCGCTGGCGCGCGCGAAGAGGTCCGGCAGCTCGGCGGCCGCCGCTTCATGGCCCCGTCCGATCAGCTCGGTGCGCAGGCGGTCCATGAGCGCCTCCTCGGTGAGCGGCGAGGCGACGGCCTCCACGAGCCGGCGCGTATAGGTCTCCGCCTCCTCGTTCGAGAGGCCGAGGCGCCCGCTCATCCAGGTTCCGATGATCCGATTCCGCCGCACGAGCGTGCGGAACCGGAGTTCCTCTTCCTGCGCGAACAGCGCTTCGAAGGCCCGCTCCCGCTCGTCGAACAGGGTCGCCATGAGCATCCTCCCAGAGGCATCGTCCGACGAAACCGATGGTTCGTCGCAGACAAGGCGGAACGACCAAAAGCCGAGATCGGCATCCGCTCCACCCTGAATGGATGCCGCTCTCGCAAGACCGACCGCGATGCTACGCCAATCGTGGCCGGATGCCAGAGGCCGCCGACGCCGCGCTTGACCTCAGGTCCTCCGGCCGGCGGCGCATCAGACCCTGATCGGGCGCTCGCCGGGATGAGGCGCCAGCGCCTCAGTGCCGCGTGATGGCGTGCTCCCGGAAGAACCGCCACATCTCGCGCGAGGCGTCGGGACCGAGGGGGTCGGTATAGCTCCCCGCCGCGTCGCCGCCCGACCAGGCATGGCCGCTGCCCTGGATCACCCAGTGCTCGAAGATCGGGCGCCCGCGCCCGTCCGCCAGGATGCTGCGCCGCCACGTCCGTCCGTTCGGCGAGACGCCGGCCTCCTCGCGCAGGAGCGTGCCGCCCGTGGCCGCGATGATGGCGGCGCCGTTGCGCGGATGCACGGTCGAATCCTGGTCGCCGTGGAACACGATGGTGGGCAGGGCATCCCGGACGGGCGTCACCGCCCGGGCGCCGTCCCGCATGGCGCGCAGCGCCGAGGTCAGGTCGCTCGCCGCGCCCGCGCAGAGACCCGAATGGATGCCGACCGCCGCGAACAGGTCCGGATAGGCTGCGGCCAGGTTCGCCGCCGCGGCCCCTCCCGCCGAGAGCCCCGCCACATAGACCCGGCGGGAATCGACCGCGTAATCCTCCATCACAGCCCGGGCGATCCCGGCGATGATCGACGCCTCGCCCCGGTCGCGGCGCTGGTCGGTCGTGTTGAACCAGTTCCAGCAGCGGGCGTGGTTCGCGGCGGCCGTCTGCGCCGGATAGGCCACCAGGAAGGTCTCGGCCTCGGCGATTCGGTTCATGCCCGTCCCGGCGGCGAAATCGTCCGGGGACTGCGTGCAGCCATGCAGCATCACCACGAGGGGCACCGCCTGGCCCCGGTAGCCGCGCGGCACGTAGAGCTTGTAGGCGCGCTGCCCGGCGGCGTTGGCGAAGCTGCGGTCGAGAAAAAGCCCCGGCTCGGTGGAGGCCGGCACCGTCGGCTCGGCCAGACCGTCGAACAGGGGGCCGACCTTGCCGATCTCCCGCATGAGGTCGCGCAGGCTATCGGGCAAGCCCGGCAGACCACCGGGCAGGCCCGATAGGCCGCCGGGCAGACCCGGTGCGGCGGGCGCCGGCCGGGGCGGCACGGGAGGTTCGGGCGCCGTGGCGCCGGGGGTGGGCGCGGCCATCACCCGGGCTTGCGGCGCGCGCAGCGGCGCCGCGGCCGGCCTGGGGACGGTCGGCTTCGGGAAGGTCGGCTGTGCGGAGGCCAGTTCGGCGGAGGCCGACGGCGCGGGGGCTCCGGAATCCGGGTTCCGGCCCCGCACCACGCGCTGGATCAGGCTCAGCGCCTCGCCGAGGCGCCCGGCGCGCGTGAGACGCGTCACCTCGGCCATGCCGGGAAGGATCTTGTTGCGCATGAAGGGCCTCGTCTTGCAGGCGCGAGAGATGTCGGCGCCGGATCCGGCGACCCGGCGCGGATGGTGTCGGGGAGGAGAGGACGCTCCTC
This sequence comes from Methylobacterium nodulans ORS 2060, assembly GCF_000022085.1. Taxonomy (NCBI): domain Bacteria; kingdom Pseudomonadati; phylum Pseudomonadota; class Alphaproteobacteria; order Hyphomicrobiales; family Methylobacteriaceae; genus Methylobacterium; species Methylobacterium nodulans. The sequence goes on along the minus strand of NC_011894.1, from coordinate 7,139,145 downwards.
CGTCAGCGGATGCGGTCGGCGAGCGCGGCCTTGACGGCCGGGCTTGCGCGGAGGGCGCCCAGCACCTCGACGGAGGCGATGGCGGCGCGGGCGAGGTCGGGCGTGACGTCCGACGCGATGGTGGCGAGCCCGAGCACGCGGATGTCGAGGGGGCGGTCCGCATCGCGGGCCGCTTCGAGCTCCTCCCGACCGTAGTGCCGCAGGCCCAGCTCGACGCTCTTGCGGGCCACCGACTGGCGGGCGGCCTCGCCGTGCCGGTCGATCTGGTTGCGGATCGCCGTGCGGATGAAGTCGGTGCGGTTGGCGTAGAACCCGTCGCGCACGAGCAGGTCCACGTGCCCCAGATCGACGTAGCCGAGATTGATCGTGATCTTTTCGCTGTCGCCCGGCCTCGGCCGCAGCTCCTGGACGCTTCCACTCATCACGACCATCCCACTACCATCCAACCAGATGGAAGATGGGACGTCTTCGCACTTGCAGCAAGTGCAGTGCAGCGAAAAATTCGCCGGGCGCACCCCCTGCGAAGGGTGTAGGGAGCCGACCGGGCGGGAGCGTTGAGGCGCCCACAACCCTCTGTTAAGCGCCCGCCTCGGTACAACGAGGAGGAACGCCATGTGGAACCAGGTCTATGACCCGTTCGGGAATGCCTGGCTGTCGACCATCGCGGCGGCAGTCCCGGTCGTGGCCCTCCTCGCGCTGATCGCGAGCGGCAAGGTCAAGGCCCATGTCGCCGCCGTCATCGCCCTGGTGATCGCCTTCGCGGTCGCGACAGTCCTGTTCGGCATGCCCACGGGGCTCGCGCTGCGCGCCGCCGGGCTCGGCATCGCCACCGGCCTCTTCCCGATCGCCTGGATCATCCTCAACGTGATCTTCCTCTACCGGCTCACGGTGGAGAAAGGATGGTTCGCGACCCTGCAGCAATCGGTGGCCGGCATCACCGCCGACCGGCGGCTCCAGCTCCTCCTCGTCGCCTTCGCGTTCGGGGCCTTCTTCGAGGGGGCGGGCGGCTTCGGCACGCCGGTCGCGGTCACGGGCGCGATCCTGATCGGGCTCGGCTTCTCGCCGCTCGCGGCCTCGGGCCTCTCGCTCATCGCCAACACGGCCCCGGTGGCCTACGGGGCGCTCGGGGCGCCGATCCAGGGCCTCGCCTCGGTCACGGGCTACGACCCCTACCTCCTCGGCGCGATGATCGGGCGCCAGCTGCCGTTCTTCTCGCTCCTCGTGCCGTTCTGGCTGATCGTCGTCTTCGCGGGGTTCCGCGGCATGGCGCAGATCTGGCCGGCCGTCCTGGTCTGCGGCGCCTCCTTCGCGGCGGCCCAGTTCCTGATCTCGAACTACGTCAACCCGTGGATCGTCGACATCGGCGCCTCGCTCGTCTCGATGGGCGCCCTCGTGGCCTTCCTGAGGGTCTGGCACCCGGCGCAGATCTGGACCTCGACGGCTTTGCGCACCCACGACGATTCCATGGCCTATGCGCCGCCGCGCCCGGCCTCCCTGGGGGCCGCCGCCGCGGAGCGCACCGCCACCCAGCGCGAGATCCTGATGGCCTGGGTGCCCTGGATCATCCTTTCGGTGATCGTCGCGATCTGGGGCACGGGCTGGTTCAAGAACCTCGTCAACCCGCTCTTCACCTGGCGCTACGAGGTCGAGGGCCTGCACAACCTGGTCATGAAGGTGCCCCCGGTGGTCGCCAAGGCGCATCCGGAGCCGGCGGTCTTCCTGTTCACCTACATGTCCTTCACCGGGACGGGCGTGCTGTTCGCGGCGATCATCTCCGGCCTGATCATGGGGTTCGGGCCGATCCGGCTGGTCCGGGCCTATCTGGAGACGATCTGGGTGCTGCGCTACTCGATCACCACCATCGCGGCGATGCTGGCGATCGGCGTGCTCACCCGCTACGCGGGCGTCGACGCCACGCTGGGCCTCGCCTTCGCGGGCACCGGCCTCCTCTACCCGTTCTTCGGCACGCTGCTCGGCTGGCTCGGCGTCGCGCTCACCGGCTCCGACACGGCCTCGAACGTGCTCTTCGGCGGCCTGCAGCGGATCACCTCCGAGCAGCTCGGCCTTTCGGGCATCCTGATGGCGGCGGCGAACTCGTCGGGCGGCGTCATGGGCAAGATGATCGACGCGCAGTCGATCGTCGTCGCCTCGACCGCCACCGGCTATTTCGGCCAGGAGAGCAAGATCCTGCGCTTCGTGTTCTGGCACTCGATCGTGCTCGCCTGCCTGGTCGGCGGCCTCGTGATGCTGCAAGCCTATGTGCCCCCGTTCACGTCCCTCGTGGTGCATTGAGGCGGAGCTGCCGTGGCCATCACCCTGTACGAACTCGCGGGCGCCGATCCCGATCGGCGCTTCTCTCCCTTCTGCTGGCGCATCCGCCTCGCGCTGGAGCATAAGGGCCTGTCCTTCGCGGGCAGGCCCTGGCGCTTCACCGAGAAGGACGCGATCGCCTTCGCGGACAGCGGCACGGTGCCGGTGCTCGTCGACGGTGATCGCACCATCGCCGAATCCTCCGTGATCGCGGCCTATCTGGAGGAGGCCTACCCGGACCGCCCGACGCTGTTCGGCGGGCCGGCGGCCCAGGCGCTGACCCGCTTCCTCGTCCACTGGACGGACGGGGTGCTGCATCCGGCCCTGGCGCCGCTCCTCCTCAGGGACATCCACGCGATCCTGGCGCCGCAGGACCGGGACTATTTCCGGCAGTCGCGGGAGGCCCGGTTCGGCCGGGCGCTGGAGGCGGTCTGCCCCGACCCGGACGCCCAGCGCACGCTCCTGCGGCGGACCCTGTCGCCCCTGCGCGCGACCCTGCGCCTCCAGCCCTTCCTGGGCGGGGAGGGGCCGCTCTATGCGGATTTCGTCGTGATGGGGGCCTTCCTGTGGGCGCGGGGGGTCAGCGCGCAGGCGCTCCTCGAACCCGACGACCCCGTGGAGGCGTGGCGGCTGCGGATGCTGGCGCGGCTCGGACCGGAATCGCGGGCGCTGACGTCGTTCTGATCGTCCCGGGAGCGTCCGCACGAGTCCTGTGGACCCCGCCCGCCGCCGCGGATCGCACCCGCGCCGGCCCGTGTTAGAGGTCGGGGCCGGGTGACAGCGGAGCCGTGATGACGATCAGCGTCGAGATGGGAGTGGCGGCCGGGAACCAGCCCGCCTCCCTCGATCTGGAGGAACTCCTCGCCACCCGCCTCCTCGTCCAGGGCAATTCCGGCTCGGGCAAGTCGCACCTGCTGCGGCGCCTCCTGGAGCAGAGCGCTCCCTACGTGCAGCAGGTGGTGATCGATCCGGAGGGCGACTTCGTCACGCTCGCCGACCGCTACGGCCACGTCGTGGTGGACGGCTCCCACGGGGAGGCGGACCTGCAGCGCATCGCGGCCCGCGTGCGCGCCCACCGGGTCTCGGTGGTGCTGACGCTGGAGAGCCTCGACGTCGAGGCGCAGATGCGGGCCGCGGCGGCCTTCCTGGGCGGCCTGTTCGACGCCGAGCGCGACCATTGGTACCCGGTGCTGGTCGTGGTGGACGAGGCGCAGCTCTTCGCGCCCGCCGCGGCCGGCGAGGTCTCGGACGAGGCGCGCAAGGCCTCGCTCGGCGCCATGACCAACCTGATGTGCCGGGGCCGCAAGCGCGGGCTCGCCGGCGTCATCGCCACCCAGCGCCTCGCCAAGCTCGCCAAGAACGTGGCCGCGGAAGCCTCGAACTTCCTGATGGGCCGCACCTTCCTCGACATCGACATGGCCCGGGCCGCCGATCTCCTCGGCCTGGAGCGCCGCCAGGCCGAGAGTTTTCGCGACCTCGAGCGCGGCTCGTTCGTGGCCCTTGGGCCGGCGCTCTCGAAGCGCCCGCTGACGCTGCGCATCGGGCCGGTCGAGACCGCGCCGCGCTCGACGAGCCCCAGGCTCGTGCCGCTGCCCGCGCCCGCGGCCGAGGACCTGCGCGACCTCATCCTCGCTCCGGCCGCCGACGAGCCGGCGCGCATGCCCGCCCCGCGCCCGGCGCCGCCGCGGCCCTCGCCGGCGGACCTGCTCCAGCAGCTGGCGCAGGCCCGCCCGGTGCAGCCGGAGCCCGAGGACGTGCCGAGCCTCGGCGGCGAGGAGCGGGAGGCGGCGCTCGCCGCGATCCTGCGCGAGATCGCCGCGGATCCGGATGCCGGCCACCACACGATCGCGGTGCTCTACCAGGATTTCCTGGTGCGCTGCCGGATGCGCCGGATCGGCGAGCCCCTCGACCTCGCGGCCTTCCGCCGCCGGCTCGCCGTGGCGCGGGCCGGCCTCGACGGGAGCGGGCCGGAGGAGGCCGAGGCGGATGCCGTGCTCGACGCCTGCGCGGGCCTGCCCGAGGAGGTGCAGGGGCTGTTCCTGCTCATCGCCCGCGCGGCCCGCAGCGGGGCGCCGTGCCCCTCCGACGATGCGCTCGCCCGCGCCATCGGCTCACGCTCGCCCGGCCGGGCGCGGCGGCTGCTGGCCTTCGTGGAGAGCCGCGGCGCCGTCGTCTGCCGCACGGATTTCCGCGGCAACCGCATCGTGGCGATCCCGAGCCTCGGCTGCGAGACCGGCCCCGGCGATCCGAAGGCCGCCCCGGCCGAGCTGCCGGGCCTGTTCGCGGCGGAATAACCGCTCGGCGGGGCGCCGTCAGCGGCGGCGCTCGCAGAGGGTCTTCACGGAGGTGGTCCGGTCCTCGCTGCGGCCGGCCCCGCCACCATCAGCGGCCCCATCAACAGGCATTCCTGGGGCGAATGCGCCAGGGCGGTGATGATGTCCTGGGCGGTCTCGCGGGTGCAGTCCTTCGCGTCCTGGTGCCGCCCATCCCGGCGCCAAGCACCGGATCCTGCCACCGGACCCTGCGCCATCATCGCCGCCCTCAGGTCCCCGCCAGCACCGTGAGCCGCGCGACGAGACGCCGGGCGACCTCGTCCTTGTCCAGGGTGGGCCAGGTCTCGACCGCGCCGTCGCGGCCGATCAGCAGGACGGTGTTGCGGTCGCCCCCCATCACCCCGCTGCCCGCCGAGACGTCGTTGGCCACGATGAGGTCGCAGCCCTTGCGGGCGATCTTGGCGCGGGCGTGCTCCACCACCCGGTGGGTCTCGGCCGCGAACCCGACCACCAGGGGCGGGCGGTTCACCGTCTTCTGCGAGACCGTCGCCAGGATGTCGGGATTCTCGACGAGCGCGATGCCGGGCGGACCATCCGGGCCCTTCTTGATCTTCTCATCCGTCGCATTGGCCGGACGCCAGTCGGCAACGGCGGCGGCGAAGACCGCGATGTCGGCGGGCAGCGCCGCCTCGACGGTGGCGAGCATGGCCCGCGCCGTCTCGACCCGCACCACGGTCACGCCGGGCGGGTCGGGGAGAGAGACCGGCCCCGAGACCAGCGTCACCCGGGCGCCGGCCTCGGCCGCCGCGGCCGCGATGGCATGGCCCTGCTTCCCGGAGGAGCGGTTGGCGATGTAGCGGACCGGATCGATGGGCTCGTGGGTCGGCCCCGAGGTGACGAGGAGGTGGCGCCCCGCCAGCGGCCCCGCGCCGCGGCGGCGCGCCAGCATCGCCACCAGGGCGTCGGCGATCTCCCTCGGCTCGGCCATGCGGCCGGGGCCGGTCTCGGCCTCCGCCATGGCGCCCTCGTTGGGGCCGACCACCGCGACGCCGTCGGCGCGCAGGGTCGCGAGGTTGCGCTGCGTCGCCGGGTGCAGCCACATCCGCACGTTCATGGCCGGCGCGATCAGGATCGGCAGGGTGGTGGCGAGCAGCACCGTGGAGGCGAGGTCGTCCGCATGGCCGCCCGCCATCCGCGCCATCAGGTTGGCGGTGGCGGGCGCCACCACCACCGCGTCGGCCTTCCGCGCGAGCTTGATGTGGCCGATATCGGCCTCGTCGTCCCGGTCGAACAGGTCGGTATGGGCACGCTCCCCCGAGAGGGCGCCGGCCGCGAGCGGGGTCACGAAGGCCTGCGCCCCCGGCGTGAGCACGCAGCGCACCGCCGCGCCCCGCTCGCGCAGGCGACGGATCAGGTCGAGGGACTTGTAGGCCGCGATGCCGCCCCCGATCACGAGCAGCACCCGGCAATTTGCCAACGGAAGGGTCATGGGTGTCTCAAGGCTTGGCCGCGGCCTCGCGGCGGATCTCGGGATCGTCGGGGCGCGACCGCTAAGCGGCCTCCTGATAGGGGACATCGAAGGCGATGCCGCCTCCCTCGACATGGATCGAGACCTTGAAACCGAGCCGCCCGACAAGCCTCATCAGCTTCTGCACGGAGAACCGGCTCAGCTTCTCGTTCAACAAGGCCGAAACGTTGGGCTGATCAAGTCCCAGCAATGCGCCGGCGTCCTTCTGCGTCAGCTCCCGGCGCCGGATCTCCTCGGCGACGAACCGGATCAGGCGCGATTTCACCACCAGGTCGTCCGCATCGGGCATCCCGAATTCGTGAAAGGCGCTCCGGGCTCCTTCGATCCTGTCCGTCATCGCCTCCTCCTCTCATCCCGGACGTCCAGGCGGCTCCAAGACAGCCGCCCGGTCCTGTTCCTCCGCCTCCCGCAGCCGCGATCGGATCAGGTTCATGTCGGGCTTCGGCGTCTCGGACCCGCGTTTCGACTTCTTCTTGAAGGCGTGGAGAACGTAGACCGCGTGGGCGAGGCGAATGGTATAGACGCAACGATAGGTATCACCATCGTGATCTTCACGACCTCGACCACGCCGCCTCCGCCGAATTCCTTCAGAACCTTGGCGCTCGGCGCCCATTCGCCTCTCTGAGCGAGATAGAGAGCGTGACCGACATATCCTGCCGGGCCTCGTCCGGAAACGCGATCCGGTCCTTGCGGCTCGACCCGACGAACACCAACGGTCGAAGCGACCGATCCTCATCCCCCACTGAATCGCCCCCGCTTTATATCAGCGTTTATATATCAGACGCGTCGCAGCGTCCATATCCCGGAGGCCAGCCCCTCTCCGCGACGGAGAGGGGGGATCGTCACTCGACCGCCGCTCAGTTCCCCGTGGCCTTGACCAGCGGGCAGTTGCCCTCGGCGAGAGGCCGGAAGGCCTCGTCGCCCGGCACCGTGGCGATGAGCTTGTAGAGGTCCCACTCGCCGGTCGACTCCTTAGGCGTCTTCACCTGCATCAGGTACATGTCGTGCACCATGCGGCCATCCTCGCGCACCCGGCCGCCATGGGCGAACATGTCCTCCACCGGCATCTCGCGCATCTTGGCCACGACCTTCAAGGCGTCGTCGGTGCCGGCGGCCTGCACCGCCTTCAGGTAATGCCCCACCGCCGAGTAGACGCCGGCCTGGTGCATGGTCGGGATCAGCCCGTAGATCTCCTTGAAGCGCTTGGCGAAGGCCCGGGTGGCGTCGTCGCGGTCCCAGTAGAAGGCCGTGGTGAGGAGCAGCCCCTGCGCCACCTCGATGCCGAGGCTGTGCACGTCGTCGATGTTGATGAGCAGCGCGAGCAGCTTCTGCCCGCCCTGGACGATGCCGAACTCGTGCGCCTGCTTGATGGCGTTGACGGTGTCGCCGCCCGCATTGGCGAAGGCGATCAGCTTGGCCCCCGACCCTTGAGCCTGGATCAGGAAGGACGAGAAATCCGCGGTCGCGAAGGGCGCGCGCACGGTCGACAGCACCTTGCCCCCCGAGCGCTTCACCTCCGCGGCCCCGTCCCGTTCGAGGGCGTGGCCGAAGGCGTAATCCGCGGTGATGAAGGCCCAGGTGTCGAGGCCCTGCTTGACCGCCGCGTGACCCGAGACGTGCGAGAGCGCGTAGGTGTCGTAGGTCCAGTGCAGGCCGGTGGGCGAGCAGGCCGGGCCGGTGAGGTCCGAGGTGCCGCCGCCCGAGACGATCAGCATCTTGCCCTTCTCCCGGGCGATCTGCTGGACGGCGAGCGCCACCGAGGAGGTCGGCACGTCGAGGATCACGTCGACGCCCTCGCGGTCGTACCATTGCCGGGCGATGTTCGAGCCGATGTCGGGCTTGTTCTGGTGGTCGGCGGAGACGACCTCGATGGGCTGCCCCCCGAGGGTGCCGCCGAAATCCTTCACCGCCATCTCGGCGGCGATGACGGAGCCGCGGCCGGTCGAGTCGGCATAGACGCTCGACATGTCGGTGAGGATGGCGATCTTGACCTTGCCGTCGCTGAGCTGCGGCGCGCTCGGCGGCGCAGCCGCCCGCACCGGGCCGGCCACGGCGAGCGCGGCGAAGGACGCGAGAAGGCCGCGGACGATGGTCCTCGTCCGCCGGTGGCGCTGGAACATCAGGCGTTTCTCCCGGATCGTACCCGTGTCCGGGCTCACCGCAGGGCGAGCAGCAGCACCGCGCCCGCGATGGCCCAGAGCCCGAGCGTAGACCAGACCGCGCGCCGCGTCTCGTTCCGGAACCGCCGGTCGGCGCGGGCGTGCTCGCGCGGGGCCGCCTCGTCGAGGCGGATCAGGACGCGCTTGAGGCGCTGCGACAGGTCCGGCGCGTCGGCGAGCACGTCGGCCAGAGTCAGCGCCGCGCGGCCCGCCTGCTCCACGCGCCCGATCGGCCCGAGATTGCGGGCGAGCCAGGTGCGCACCACGGGCTCGGCGGTGGTCCACATGTCGAGCCGCGGATCGAGCGAGCGGGCGACGCCCTCGACCACCACCATGGTCTTCTGGAGCATCACCAGCTCGGTGCGGGTGCTCATGTCGAACAGGGCGGTGACGTCGAACAGCAGGGTCAGCACCTTGGCCATCGAGATCTCGTCGGCCCGGCGCTGGTGGATCGGCTCGCCGATGGCGCGGATCGCCTGCGCGAAATCGTCGACGGAGTGGTGCGCGGGGACGTAGCCCGCCTCGAAATGCACCTCCGCCACCCGGCGGTAGTCGCGCAGGATGAAGCCGAGCAGGATCTCGGCGAGGAAGCGGCGCTCCTTGATGCCGAGCCGGCCCATGATGCCGAAATCGACCGCGGCCAGCCGCCCCGACGGGTCGACGAACAGGTTCCCGGGATGCATGTCGGCGTGGAAGAAGCCGTCCCGGATGGCGTGGCGCAGGAAGGACTGGATGACGGTGCGCCCGAGCGCCACGACGTCGTGCCCGGCCGCCAGGATCGCCGGGCGGTCGCTGAGGCGGATCCCGTCGATCCACTCGGTCACCAGCACGTCGCGGCCGGTGAGTTCCCAGATCGGCGTCGGCACCCGGAAATCCGTGTCGGCCTTGATGTTCTCGGCGAATTCCGAGAGCGCGGCGGCCTCCAGCCGCAGGTCCATCTCCATGGCGACCGAGCGGGCGAGGGTCTCCACCACCTCCCGCGGGCGCAGGCGCTCGGCCTCGGGGCGCAGGGCCTCGACGATGCGGGCCATGAAGCGCATGGCCTGGATGTCGCGGGCGAAGCGCTCGCGTACGCCCGGCCGCATCACCTTCACGGCGATGGTGCGCTCCGCGCCGCCCGGCTCGCGGAGCCGGGCCCGGTGGACCTGCGCGATCGAGGCCGCGGCGATGGGCGGGCTGAAGGAGACGAAGAGGTCGCCGATCGGCCGTCCCAGCGTCTCCTCGACGCTCGCGACCGCGACATCCTGCGGGAAGGGCGGCACCCGGTCCTGAAGCCGCTCCAGGTCGCGGGCCGCCGCCACGCCGACGATGTCGGGCCGCGTCGCCAGGAACTGGCCGAACTTGACGTAGGACGGCCCGAGCCGCGTCAGCGCGGTCGGAAGCCGGGCGGTGGGGCCGAGGCCGCGGCGCTCGAGCCGGCGGCCGAGCCGCAGGAATGCGCGCAGATGCGGCGGCAGGGCCGCGGCGTCCACGAAGGCGAGTGCGCCCTCGCGGGCCAGCACCCAGCCGACCTCGATGCCGCGCACGAGGTGGATGACCGCGCTCAGCAAGGCCGGCGAGCTCCCTGCGGCGAGGACGTCGTCACGCGATCTTCCAGCCCGAATGGATGGCGCAGATGCCGCCGGAGAGCAGCCGGTGCGTGACGTGGGCGAAGCCCGCCTCCTCGATCATGCCCGCGAAGGCGCCAGGCGTCGGGAAGCGGCGGATCGATTCGACGAGGTAGCGGTAGGATTCCCTGTCGCCCGCCACGAGCGCACCGAGGTGCGGGATGATCCGGAACGAGTAGGCGTCGTAGATCCGGTCGAGCCCCGGCACGTCCACATGCGAGAATTCGAGGCACAGGAAGCGCCCCCCGGGCTGCAGGACCCGGTAGGCTTCCGCGAGCGCCCGCTCGATGCGCGGCACGTTCCGGATGCCGAACGCGATGGTGTAGGCGTCGAAGCTGCCATCGGGCAGGGGCAGCGCCTCGGCATTGCCGGCCACGAAGTCGATGCGGCCGGCGAAGCGGTCGCCGGCTCGCTCGCGCCCCACCGCCAGCATCGCGTCGTTGATGTCGAGCACGGTGACGTGCGTCTCGGGGCCGCCCGCCTGGAGCGCCCGGAAGGCGATGTCGCCGGTGCCCCCGGCCACGTCGAGGAGCCGGAAGGGGCGCGTGCGCGAGGGCCGCAGGGCCGAGATCAGCGCACTCTTCCAGGCCCGGTGCAGTCCACCCGACATCAGGTCGTTCATGACGTCGTAGCGGCGGGCGACCGAACGGAAGACCTCGTTGACGCGCCCCTGCTTCTCGTCGAGGGGCACGCGCGCAAAGCCGAAATCGGTGCTGGTCTCGTCGGCGGCCATCGGTCCCTCCACGGCCGCCTCCATAGCGAAGGCGCGGGGATTGCGCCATCTGGAGCCGATGCGGCGGGGTGCGGTTCTTCGCGCCGCGGCTCCCCTGCGCGCCGGCGCCTCGGGGCCGGGGCCCGGCCGAGGCCGCGGCCGGCTCTTTCCGATCCGCCTCTCCGGGGCCCTGGGCGGCGTCCCGCCGTCGGGCCGCCACGGCGATTCGCATGGCGAGATTCGCATGGCGAAACCGGCGCAGAGGCCCCATCTGGCGGGTGGTGGGCCGCCCGCGCGCCCGATCTCCAGGATGCCATGCCCGAACTGCCCGAAGTCGAGACCGTGCGCAGGGGCCTCGAACCCGCCCTCGTCGGCGCGTGCTTCTCCCACGTCCATCTCGCCCGGCCGGACCTGCGCTTCCCGCTGCCGGAGCGCTTCGCGGCGCGCCTCACGGGCCAGCGGGTCGAGGCGCTGTCGCGGCGCGCCAAGTACCTCGTGGCGGATCTCTCCTCGGGCGAGGCGCTGATCATGCATCTGGGCATGAGCGGGCGCTTCGACGTGGTGCTGCCGGATGGGCGCCAGGTCTCGCCGGGCGACTTCTACCTCGAAGGGGCGGGAGCCCGGGCCAAGCACGACCATGTCAGCTTCGCGCTCTCGAACGGCGCCCGGGTCACCTACAACGACGTGCGCCGCTTCGGCTTCATGGACCTCGTGCCCGCGGCCGAGCTCGCCACCTGCCGCCACTTCGCCGGGATGGGCATCGAGCCGCTCGGCAACGAGCTGTCCGGCGAGGCCGTGGCGCGGCTCTTCCGCGGCCGGCGCACGCCGCTGAAGGCGGCGCTCCTCGACCAGCGCCTGATCGCGGGCCTCGGCAACATCTATGTCTGCGAGGCCCTGCACCGGGCCAGGCTCCATCCCGAGACGCCGGCCGGCGCGCTTGCGGACGCGGCCGGCCGCCCGACCAAGGCGGCCCGGCTTCTGGCGGAGGTGATCCGCGACGTCCTCACCGAGGCGGTCGCGGCGGGCGGCTCGACCCTGCGCGACTATGTCCATACGGACGGGACGAAGGG